>DOLC01000031.1 GCA_003509545.1 Peptococcaceae bacterium | reverse complement strand
GAACATCCAGCCCTACATATGTGGTATAATTCATCTTGCCAGCCTCCTTAGCTTGTAGCTTTGTATTGGTGCCTATTGTACCAATATAACCTTCGTATCGCTACTGTGGGGCTGGCCGTTCCATTATGTCTAATAGGGCTGATAATCGGTTTTTATAACATGCTGATAAACTTTATTTTAGAACCCGCCTTATGGTGGAACGGTGTGCTGCATCTGCCGCTGGTTCTGTTGTCCCTTTACGGGCTGATTCTCTCGCTACTAAAAACGGACAGTACGGCTCAAGAGATTACAGTCTGATGTTCCGATGGTTGTCGGCGAATGGATATTTCTGCCTTTGGGCATGAGGATACGAAAGGACGGCCAGGGTCTATTTATTGAGGGGCGGAAAGGTGGCCAGGTGCGGATCCAGAGTGTGCTCATAGCTGCTGGGGTCAACCGGGACGGTTACCGGGAAATTTTAGGGCTAATGATTGGGGACAGCGAATGTGAGGCCAGCTGGTCGGAATACTTTGGCTGGTTAAAGAGGCATGGGTTAAAGGGCGTTGACCTAGTGGTTTCAGACGACCATAGGGGGCTAGTAAACGCCATTATGACCCACTTTCAAGGAGCGAGCTGGCGGCGGTGCCAGACACATTTCGTCCGTAACATTTTGGAAGTGTGTCCCAAGTCGCTGCAGCGGAAGCTCCATGCTCGCCTGAGACACATTTTTGACGCACCGGATTTAGATACGGCCAGGCGGCTTCTTAAGGAGGTGGTACAAGAGTTTGAGGCGGTGGCGCCCAAGGCGGTAGAGAGGCTTGAGGCCGGTTTCGAGGACGCAACGGCGGTGATGGCCCTACCAGGGCGCTAACGGAAGCGGCTGCGCACCACCAATGGAGTCGAGCGGCTCAACCAGGAGATCCGCCGGCGAGAGCGGGTGATCCGAAACTTCCCTAACGAGGAGTCGGCCATGAGGCTGATCGGAGCGGTGCTTGTAGAGATCGACGAAGTGTGGACCACAGGAAAACGCTACTTTGATATGGCAGAGTATCGGGAGTGGAAGGCTAACACAGAAAAACGGCAGAGGGAGGTGAAAATCCGAGGGATGGCAGGAAGTGACGGAAAGTTAGCGAATATAGGATGAATTACCCCCCTTTGGGGGTTTGTACTACGGAGCTGAGGAGGTGAGGCGGATGTTTTGGCCGGGGATGCGCAGAGCTTTAACCCCGGTGGTGCTGACGGTAATTCTGTTGGTTGGCGTCTTGACGGCTGCCGACGCGGCGCAGGCCGGAGTCGGAGAGGCCGACGGCAGCATGTTCCGGGCTCGGGTACTATCCGTGGAGCCGTTGGCAGCCGAAGAGACGTTGGCCCCCGGTTTTTCCCTGGAACGGCAGTTGCTGACCGTCAAGGTCGTGAGAGGACCGTTTGCCGGACAGACCCTGGTAATGGAAAATGCTCACACCGGGCACCCCGCCTACGATCTGCAGATCGAAGCGGGTGACCTGGTTCTGGTTTGGGCCGAGGTGTCCGGCGACAGGCTCGTCAACGCTTACCTGATCGACTACGCCCGGGATCAGCATCTGGTTTACCTGGTCGCCGGCTTTGTCCTGGCCATGGTGGTGATCGGCGGATGGAAAGGTTTCAAGGCGGTGGTCACCGTGGGGATTATCGGCCTGGCCATCGTGGGCGTTATGCTGCCCCTTTTACTGCAGGGCCATAACCCGATTATCCTGGCGGTGCTTGTTTCGGCTGGGGTAGTGGCGGTGACGTTTGCCGTGATCGGTGGCCTGGGCGTAAAGACCCTGGCCGCCACCATCGGTACCGTGGGCGGGGTGGTGGTGGCCGGGACGATTGCCTTTTTGGTAGGCATGGGTGCTCGGCTGACTGGTTTCGGTAGCGAGGAAACGGCCTTCTTGCTTTACATTCCGCAGGACACAGAGTTTGATTTTCGGGGTCTTTTGTTTGCCGGCATCATCATCGGCGCGCTTGGAGCGGTGATGGACGTGGGGATGTCGGTGGCCTCGGCCATGGAAGAGGTCAAAAGGGCTAATCCATCTGTCAGTCCGTTAAACCTGTGGCGGGCCGGCATGAACGTTGGTCGGGACATCATGGGAACGATGGCCAACACGCTGATCCTGGCTTACACCGGTGCTTCCATTCCGCTACTATTAGTATTCATGGCCTACGATACGCCTTTCCTGAAAATCATCAACCTTGACCTGATGGCCACCGAGGTCGTGCGGGCGCTGGCGGGCAGCATCGGCCTGATTCTGTGCGTGCCGCTGACCGCTTTGGCGGCCGCCGTGCTGATGAGTGGGGCGCCGCGGGGCCCGGTTGGCCGATAATTGCCCCGAATATTTTTCGCAAAAATTTTTGCCTGCTCTTGACGAGAGCCGGCCCCTTATTGATGATATATAACAAAGTTAGTCATGGCTAACTTAATTTGGTACTACAGCGTAAGCGTCAAATACAACCCACCTTGGCACAGGGCTCGAGTTTAAGGGATAATCTTCCTCAGAAAACGAACTGAGGAGGATTTCCCCCTATGACCAGAGCCGAATTACAAAAACTATGGGAAGCTCGCATAGCTGAATACCAAGCGAGCGGGCAAAGCGTTAAAGAATGGTGCGCCTTACATAAAGGCATTAGCCCCAGGCAGTTATGGTACTGGCTGCGGAAGCTTAAGAACCAGACCCCAGCTCCTCCGGAAAGTTCTAACCGGTGGCTACCGGTAGAAATAAGCGAGGAAGGTTCCCCAAAGCAAGCTCTAGTGGTCAAAATAGGACCGGCCAGCATCGAGGTAAGACCCGGCTTTGACCCGGCCTTACTCACCCAGGTAGTACAGGTGCTGATGGCATTATGCTAAACGAAGTGGGTATTGACCGGGTTTACCTCGCCTGCGGCGCCACAGACTTGCGCAAATCCATTGACGGCCTGGCAGTGCTGGTCAAGGAAGGTTTCGAATTAGACCCTTTTTCTTCCTGCCTCTTTGTCTTCTGCAACCGTAAGAGGGACAAACTGAAGATCCTCCACTGGGAGCACAACGGGTTCTGGCTTTATTACCGCCAGCTGGAGAAGGGCAAATTTCTCTGGCCTCAAGATGCTACTTCTTCCACTATCACCATAAGCCGCCGGGAGCTGCGCTGGTTGCTTGATGGCCTCCCCCTAAACCAGCCTAAAGCTCATCCCGAGGTAAAAGCACGCACCATCTTGTAAAAGAAATCGCTAGAAAGAAATATTTTTTGTCTGTGGTTGATTCTGGAGGAATTCGGCTTGATTTGTCGAATCATTAAAAAAGCTTTTTATCACCCCCGAAACATCACCACATCCTTGTTCAACCCCTCCCGGTAAACATAAAGTCTGCCGTTAGTTTCAAGAGCGTAAGGTGTAACCCCTCCCAAGGAAAAAGGGAAGAGCACCGGCGATGAGACAAGTTGTGCTAAAGGACGAGCGTCTGAACCGCTGGCCACGAGCGCCGCTTCGATCAGCCAGGCGGCTAGATTTTCACTTTCAATTTTTTGTGCGGGTGCCGCCTGGTAAACGCCCTTGCGCGACGTTTCCTGAAGGACTCCCCAATCAATAAAACAACGCATGACACGCCTTGCCGCCCGGGCTACCGTTTCCCTTTCGCCAAACTGCTCGCGCAGCCGCCTTTGAACCTCAGCCTGAGAAACCGCATCCTGCAGGCGCAAAAGCCTCCCCACAATTTCGGCCACAACCGCAAAAAAAGGATAAACTGCCATGGTCATTCCCCAATGCACAGGCAGATGCTGCTCCCTGGGAATTACCCGCAGCAGTTCTAGTCCGTCATCACGAAGCTCTCTAACGTGTGTCGGCGGCGAGGCCCAGATTTTTAAGAGGATTGTAATTGCTTTTTCACGGTTGCCGCGGCTTTGCGCGGTTCTCCCTCTTGAGAGCCGGTCTTTTAAGAGCTCCTGCAGAGCCTTCTCAATTTCCGCTCTTGAGTAACCTGCCAGCACGAGGTCCACTGTGTAGTCAAGCCATTCAAGCTGTATCCGCTGGCTAAATCCCACTTGCATCTTTCTGTTCATAAGGCCCTCCCTTTAATTCGCTCCACATAGATAAAAGGAACGATGACTTCTTCCAGGGAGATGCCGCCGTGGCAAACGGCTTTCTCCCCTTTGTTAAGAAAGGCTGAGCGCCCCCCCGCCAGAAGAGGCAAATAATCATCGGGAAGCCCGTTGGGAGCCCACTCGATGGCGACAGGGAATTTTTCTTTAATCCGCTTCCTGAGAACGGCCGTAGAATAAATCCTTGCCCGGTAGCCGCGGTGATCGGCAAGGGCCCCTTCGGCCGGCAGGCCGCACCCGTATGCCTCAAGGTTACCGTGATCCGACGTCAAATACACCATAAATCCTTCTTTTAGGAGGAGCTCTAGCAAGCTGCGAAGACTACCCGTTTTGGTCCACTGCCGTACCTGGTTGTGCATCCCCGCGGTACCGAGTTTCATGCCGTGCATGATCTCATCGATCTTACGTACCACCAATCCAACAACGCTAACTTTGGGGTAAGAGATGCTTTCGGCTACTTTATCCAGATCACCGTTCCCCACTATATTGATGTAAACCACCTCGTCTTTCCCCAGGCCCTGATCAGACCAGAAGCGGCCCCATAACAGCGGCTCCCTGTCTGTAGCGTTAAGATTACCCGGGAAAAACAGCGGCGGTTTTCCTGCAAATACCGCCTGGCGGGAAACCGGGGTCAACGTAGGAATCCAGGCGAAAACCGCGTGCTCGTGGAACCGGAACTGCGGCCACCGCTCAGAAAACACCTCCAGCATAACCAGCCACTGGTCAAAGGCAAGCCCGTCCATCACAATGAGGGCGATTTTCTTATGCGCTTCTTTCTCCCGAAGGTGCACAAGATAACGAGGAATGTGGTGAAGCATCACGGGGGGTATGGCCGGCTGGCTATGGAGAGCGCCGTACCGCTGCTGCACCCACTTTAAAAAGGTGTTATCCACCCGATGACAAAGGACTTCGTATTTTTCCCTGACCTCGACCGGGATCTCCGCAGCACTCTCCTCGAAACGCAATATAACAAGTTCCGCCCAGCGGCGAGCAAAGGCCAGCCACTCCTGATACCGCGCGTTGTCTTGCGGCAGGCTGTTTTCAATTAGGGTCACGAGATTGACGAACCGGTACCGCCAATCCGCCACCGGGTCTTTCTTAAGGCCAACCGCGACCCACCGGTCGCTAAGCCGATATGCCTCGGGGTGGGAAATAGGAGCGAGGTGGCCCTCAACGAAAAGAGTATCAACGTAAGGTCTCACGTCGTCGTGGTCGAAAGGTATGTATAAAGGCCCGGCATACCGGAGCCCATAGGCCACCTCAGGCTCGCCAATCCGGTCATCACCATTAGCGCGCGCAAGGCGGTCGAGGAAAATCCGCCACCTCTCCTGCAAAAAGCCGAAAAAGGCCTCGCGGCAAGGCAAAATTTCCTCCAGCGGCCAGTCGTTAAATCGCCCTTCACTTCGCAACACCTGGATAAACCGCTCGTCGAGAATCCGCGGCACGCGCTGTCCCCGGTAGTGCCGCCGGAGAAGAACACGTAAAAGATCTTCCGGCTCTCTAATTAATTCCGGTGCAATCCCAAATACGTAGCGCAGGATGAAGTCTTTCGTGGCGCCCACACCTAGGCTCTCCGAGCAATACTTTCCGCAGGCGTTATACAAAGCGTCAAGCTCACCGCGGTCCAGCTCCGCCACTACCGGATAGCTTAAGCGGGGAAAGATATCGGCCAGGCTGAAGGAAAGTTTTCTTCCCGCTTGCCACAGGTCGTAAGGAAGGCGGCGGAGGTCCGGCGCCTGGATAACTACCACCAGCCCCGTAAGTTCTCCCCGCTCCCACCGGGGCTTGTACTTGGACTCATATACAAACCGGAAGGATACCGGATCATCGAAAGGGAGGACCTCAAAACCCCGCTCGCTCAAGACTTGAAGAATCCCTTCTTCCATCAGCAATCCGTCCGGGTCGGCCACCAGGGTTAACCGAGCCACGCCCGGCGTGAACTCCTTTAAGAGCGTATCGCGCCAACCACCCACTACCTCGACCCTCCCCTGACGCGAACCACAAGGAGGGGTACTACTTCCGGCACCACTTCGGCTTTCTTTTCAAGTTGATCGCGCCACTCCTTTTCCTCCTCTTCCAATTTGGCCAGCCGGTAAGCCCGCACTGCGGGCAACCCAAGCCGCATCATCGCCTTTCGCCTGGAGGCAAAGGCATACGTGCCTTTCTCCCTTTCACGGTTCAAGAATTCCCGGTGTGCCCTGACCAACTCTTCGTAAACCGCCCGTCCCTGCTTTTCTACGGCCTCCCGGAGGAGTTCGTACGCGCCAATGGCCTCGGAACCTTTGAGGTAGCCCCGCAGCTCACCCACCGCGCCGGAAAGCAGCTGTTCCCAGATGTACCGCGCCGTGGGCAAAAGGCACCGCCCATCATCATGCAGGAAAAGGGGTATCACCCGCTGTCGGCGCCATGACCGGTCGATGGCGTAAATAGCTATTTTCCAGAGGGACCAGAAGCCCCGCACCTCTTCCGGCAGATCCGGAAGCCAAAGTATCGGCGTCGGCTGTCCGGGAAGAAAGGGCGGCAGCTGCGTCATAAGACGCCTGAGGCGGGGATCCTTTATGCCCAGGTGCTTTACGGATGGCCCGGCCGCAGCATCCTTGGTGGTAAATATAACATTTTTCTGATTCTCCCCGTCGGGCCAGACGAGGTTCCAAGCTCGCCCGTCCCGATCGGCCCGGCCGCCGTGCGCCCTTAAGTAAGCCGTGGTCATAACTTCCGTCCAGTGTTCAATCCGGTAGTCTATCAGCTGTTGGACCCGGGTAAGCTCAAAGGCCTGCTCCCCACCGAGGAGCAACACATTATCCCGCGCCACCCCGGCCTGTTCCCGAACCACATCTAAGAGAGAAGCCACTTTATCCTCAAGTTCCCCGGGGTTTAACAGAGCCTCGAGATACAGCTTGTCAAAAATTTCTTCTGCCTCTGCCGAATCGAGAACATCTGCCGTTTTATCCACGCCAAATTCCTTTAAGATAACCGCCAGCTTCTCTTCCAGAACCTCCTGGACGCGGTGCTCCACCGTATCCTCCAGGACAAAATTTACCGCGCGGACTACCTTTTTCTGCCCTATGCGGTCTACCCGGCCAATGCGCTGCTCAAGCCGCATCGGGTTCCAGGGAATATCGTAGTTTACCACCACGTGGCAGAACTGGAGGTTCACACCTTCTCCGCCGGCATCGCTGGAAATGAGGATCTGCGCATCTTGAGCAAAGGCCTCCTGCACCTTTTGGCGTTCCTCCAGGTCCATAGAACCGTTGAGGCAAACAACGGAAAAGCCCCGCTCCCGCAGGAAATCCCGCAGCATCTCCTGGGTGGGCACAAATTCCGTGAAGACCAGTACCTTTAGCTCGGGATCGGCCTCCTCCTGCTGCAACCGGTAGATCAACCTGAGCAGGGCTTCGGCTTTGGCATCGGGGCCGGCCGCTTCAGTTCGCTTCGCCGCTTCCAGGAGTGTTTTCACTTCTGCCCGCTCATTCTTCAGAGCCTGCAGGCGCGAGGCGAAAAGCCACTCCATCCTCTCTTCGCCATCAAGTTCGGCCCACTCCTCCGCCGTGAGTGCCGGGAAAAGGGGAAGGTGCTCCGCCGGAGCGCTTAACACTTCCAGGCGCCGCTCCAGCGCTGTACGGATGGCCCTAGTGCTGGAGGTTACCAGACGCTGCATCAAAATCATTAAAAAACCCAGGTAGTTTTTCTTTTCCCTTACCGCTTGATTATAGCCCTGCCGGACGTATTCCGTTACCGCTTCGTAAAGCAGGCGCTGTTCCCGGTGACGCTCCTCCCAGGACACCGGCAAAAGCCTGGTCTGCCTGGGCTTAAAAAGCGGTTTCCCTTCCAGATCAACGGCCCGGCGCTTTTCCGTCCGGATCACATACCTGCTAACACGCTCCCGCGTTATACTCTCCTGATCCGGGAAGGCTTCCGGGTCCAAGAGGCTCAGCAGACGGTGAAAGGCATCGGTTTTCCCCTGGTGCGGCGTTGCCGAAAGGAGAAGAAGATAGGGCGCTGCCGCCGCCAGGCCCTGCCCGAGCTTAAAGCGCGCCACTTGGTCCGTGCTTCCCCCCAGGCGGTGCGCTTCGTCTACAATAACGAGATCCCACCCGGCGGAAACGAGGTCCTCGAACCGCTCGCGGTTATAGGCCGCCACTTGGGCTGTGCTCCAGCCCCGCCGCGCATCTTTTGGTTTTACGGCATCCATCGGCACCACGGCCTGTGTTATGTACCGCCACGGATTGCCACTCGATATCCGCCGCAAAGCCGCAAGGTCTTCCGGCAGTACAAGTTGAAACTCTTCGTTAAAATGGAGGCGCATCTCGCTCACCCACTGCTTGACCAACCCCTTGGGAGCCACCACCAGGGTGCGGCGCACAAGACCCCGCAGCTTCATCTCCCGCATAATCAGCCCGGCTTCGATGGTCTTGCCTAGGCCCACCTCATCCGCCAGGAGGTAGCGCACCCGCTCACCGGAAACGGCTGTGGATAAGGCATAAATCTGGTGAGGTAGCGGGATCACGGAAGCCTCCAGAGGGGCAAGCAATGCGCCTTGCGCTAAAGCCTCTTTGATGCGGGCCGCAGCCGCTACGTAAATCAGGTGATGCACGCTAAGAAGCGGGGCATGTTCTTCTATGGGCACAAGCTCTCCCGCCCGCACGCGCACAACAGTATTCTCAACGGGTAGCCAGACGCGGTAAAAAGTCTCGCCCCAGAGCGTTTCCGTTTCGAGGATGCGGCAGGGCTGGTTGTGGTCCTGAAAGTATGCCCAGTCACCCGGTTTCAAAGCCGCTTCCTCCAGCGAAGCATTTGATTGCTTACTCCTCCCCTACCCTCGTTAACGCCTGGTCGTACCACATGAGGAGCTTGGGGTCTTCCTGCAGGACGCTTTCCGGGATCTTGCGGGCCACTTCTATGATAGTCCGGTAGTCGCGCTCCTGCCAGGCTTTCTTGAAGCCGGCGCGCACTGCCTCCAGGCGAAACACTTTCAGCCTGCGGCCGGCAAAATTACGGTACTCCTCGAACTCTTTGAGCAAAGCCTTCTCGCGCAGCTTCTCTAAGTCGGCGGCTCTATTGGGGTCGGGCACGTACCAGCGGTCCTTTGCGGCAGCGATAAGCTCGGCGTCGTCGGTCTCCAAACCGGCCGCGGTCAGCCGCCCTGCCGCCTCCAGGGCCTGGATTTTCTCGCGGTACTTATCGGAGCACCTAAGCCAGGAAACGATCTGCGCCGGGATGGGGCCCTTACCTTCGTAGCAGAGGAAGTTTTGCGCCAGAAGCTCCCTTAGCTCCAGGGGCTTTTCGTGCTTCTGCCAGCCGCCGATCTGCTGCATGAACTGCGGGTGGATTTCCTGAAAGGTCTGGGGTTTCCTGGCCAACTCGCGCTTGAGCCACTGGATGGCGCTGGCCTCGTCGGTGACGAAAAGTTCAAGCTGCACAAGTTCTCTCGCCTGAAGGCGCTTTTTGTCATACTCGGCCACCTGATCGGGCAAAAAGTACATCCCGTCGCGCTCCGGGAAGCGCTGCGCCAGGCCCGTGTAAAATTCCGCCGCAGATAAGGGCACCAGCACCCCGTGCTGCACGTGGAAGGCCACCATGCGGTCGTAGAGCATGTGGGCCATCCGCTCCTGCAGGACCTCCAGGCGCCCGCCCTTTAAAGCCGGCACCGGCAACTGCCGCAGGTGAGTGCGGACGAACTCCCACACGCCCTCTTCCGTCCCGGCTTTGAGCCGGAAACGCTCCTCGAGGCCCCCGTTAGGCTTGTAGGCGGAGATGACCAGGTCCACCTTGACCGCGCCGCTTGAGGTCACTTGCTTAAAGGTTACCTGCTTTTTATCCAGGGTGCGGACGTCGGCAATCACAAAGCCTGCCTCCTGGATGGCCTCCTGAATGGCGTTCCAGACGCTGTTCTTGGAGTTGTGGAAGACCACCGTCATCCACCGCCCGGGCTTCAAGACCCGGTAGTATTCTTTAAAGCAGCAGGTCATGATCTCCTGGTACTCCCGGAGGCCCTTACCCTGCGCCTGGTTCTCCACCGCCTCCTGCTTGTTGTTGGTAAAGACTTTCAGCCAGGCCTCCCAGAGGAAGTTAAGTTCGGAATACATCAGGTTGCCGCCGAAAGGGGGGTCGGTGAAGATGTAGTCAACAGACGATGACTGCATTCCATAATCACTTGATGAATGCGTTGTAATTACCTGGTTGAGAAAAGATATGCTGGATCGGCTTTTAGATTCTTGAAGAGAACCAATACTTCTAAAACGTGATGCTAATTGGCTGAGAACGGAAACTTCTGTACTTATCGACGCAATATAAAGCGTACCCATTAAAGGTTTCCCAGCCCATCCTCCTCGAGTATGCCCCTTTATCTGAGATAAGTAGTTTGACATGACAGTCATTACCATTTTTGATGAACGATTAATTACGGAGGAGAATATCATACCGTGTTTTGCATAAGGCTTTATTACCGAGAGCTTATGTAGTACCCCCAGCACCCACAAATTCCGCTTCGTATAAAAATGGTGCACGTGGGTGATGCCGTGAGACACCTTCGGTTGCTCGGTATTATACCCCTCCGGCATGCGGTCGGTCGGGAACCAGTAAGGGATATCGCTGCTCTCTATCTTCTCGATGAGCGCCAGGTCAAAGGCGTCCGGTTTTTTCGGAAAGCGCTTCCTGCCGAAGGTGTAGTTGATTAGTACGGGAACTTGCTTGGCCTGGCGGATGGTCTCGCCGAGGGCCTTATCAAACTTGGTTATCCAGGCCCGCTCCATGGTGCGTTTACTAAGGCGGGCGCCGCAATGGGGGCAGGGGAACTCCTCGCGCACCCGGCCCGCCTCTTTATCCACCGCCGCCTCCCAGAAGACCACTTCGCTGGCGCAAGAGGGGCAGATGAAGACATCCGACCAGACGGTGTAGTTGATCCGGCCCCAGGGAAGCTCCGGGCTTCCCTTTTTGCGCTTAGGCAACGCGTCGAGTTCGGCCAGCGCTTTTTTTACCTGCGCCTCCGTTGGGTTGTGCAGGGTGAGGTACATCCAGCCGCACTCGGCCTCTACTTCTTCTAAAACGCGCCGCGCTTCGCGCGCGAAAGCCTCCACGTCCACCGGGGTGTTATAGTTGTAGGCAATGAAGGTGGCGGCAGGAGATAAGTCGTTTAAGATAGCCCGCCGCGCCCCTAACTTGGAGAAGGGCTTCCAGACCGTTTTGCCGCCCTCCTCTTCGGGCTTGAGGATGGTGCCGTCCTCCTCCACCCGGTAGCCCAGGGCCTCCACTGCCTTTTTGTCCCCGCACAAGCTTGCCGCCACGCCGGTCATGCCCGTGCCGCAAAAGCCGTCGAAGACCAGGTCCCCCGACTCGGTGTAGTGCAGGATGTAGCGCATGATGGCCTTGTGCGGCACCTTGGTGTGGTAGGAGTGGGCGTTGTAGATGGGATCGTTTTTTCCCTCGCTCACGTCGGCGGCAAAGGGCTCGCGGCGGTAAGCGTCAGCATCCGGATCGTAAGGCTTGCCGTAGTATCGGATAAAATCCTGAATAAAGGGATTGGGGCAGGCGGTGTAGTAGGGTGGGTCGGAAAGCCGCAGGATGTCTTCGATCTCTCCGTGGGGGAAGCCCACCTCGTCCTTCCAGAGTTGCAGCAGGTCTTTATGCGGTTCGCGCCGGGCCGCCCGGGCCATCCGCCTGGCCAACTCTTTTAGCCGCTCCTCGTCCCCCATTGGCCACTTCTCAATTGACTTTAGCCGCTCAAGAGCGACGTCTGCGCTTGTGAAGGGCACACCGCCGAGTTTGGCCTCCAGCTCCTCCAGCCCCTCGCGCAGCCTGTCCAGGAAATAAGCCCGCCGCGCCTCCTCGGACTCGAAGGTTAGCCCAACACATTCAACCTGTTTTTGTTTCTCGCCACGGAATTCACATCCAGGGAAAAGAGTGGTCATGGTCTAATTGCACCTTCCCGCCAATAACCTTAATGCCTTGCGGAAACATATCCTTTTTTCTCCAGGTCCCCTAGAGCTTCTTCAATTGCCTCAATGCCAAACAGCGGTTTTAGCTGCTTGAGTAAGCTAATAAATTCTTGGCGCGAAGGATTTTGTCCGGCACGTTGCAAGCTTCTATCGGCATAAACGATTGTAGCTCTCAACTCCAGATCCCTGGCCCCAAGGCTACCAAATTCATCAATTACTTTATCAAACGCCAAACCATGAGCGTCTAGAAAATCTTTAGCCTTTTCGCGTATCCAATCGTTTTTCTTGCCAGGTTCAATATGGTATCCTCCCGTGCCAGAAGTCACATATTGAACCTCTACGCCTCCTAGCGCCTCTACAAGGTCTAGGTCGTTTAAAAGCTCTTTACTGAAGGGGCCATAAGCGTATAGGCTAAAGTCATAGCCACATTTAACGTTATAAAGCTCCTGTAAAAGGTAAACTATTTTCTGCAAGGCGGTTTTTCCGAACTGAACTCTTTTGTTCTTCAGACGAAAAGCAAGCTCGGCGATTAGACCATAGCGTTCCCATGACAAGTCAATACCGGGCATTACATGGGCCCCCTTAACTAATTAAGGTTTTTGATAATCTTAACTGCTTCTTCCCTTTTATGGTAAGGGACATAGATCCGGAGTTGGTTAACAGGCTTCAGCTCACGAACAACATTTGACAACGAAGATAAAGGGGCCAACTTCTCCCCTTGCTCTTCTTTCCAGTAAATCCTGACATCTTCCTTTTCAAATTTGTACCAGGAACTCTCGGCCTCATCGAGGAAGCAATAAGCAGCTTGATCGTACAAAGGGTTATGACCAGAAAGTTTACGGACAAAAAAGACATTCATTTGACTCTCCAGTGCTTCCTGCACCTTTTTCATCCTTTCTATATCGTCCGGTTGCGGAACCTCCGGCGTCTCAAAAATGCACCGGTGATGGCGCCTTTCCAGCAAAATACGACCGTGCTCTCCTCCAGCGCCCTCTTTAATTCTACCTAACACCGTCCAGTCGTCCCACCCCAGAAAAGCCTCTATATTCTTTTTCGTCGTTGGGGGCGGGAACAAATCCTTCCTTTCGAGGTCGGAATTTTTTTGTTCCTTCACAAGTAAAGATTTGATCGCGGCAGCAACGTGGTGGTCATATGCACGCCGCGTGTGGTGAAAATAAACCTGTGTAAACATCATGTAGCGTGCAAGGATCAAACCCTCTGCAGCGTGCATACCACCCTTTTCCACAGCTATAATCGGCGAGTTGGTCTCGGTATCTATAGTAATTGTTAATGTGACGAGCAGACGGTGCAAATCATAACGACCGTAAGCAACGCCGATATGATGGGAATCGCGCAGGAGATAGTCTGCCCGGTCGGCATCTAACTGACCGGAAAGTAAATCCCTCCATAATAGAACTCTGCCCGCAGCAGCAGAGCCGGTAAGGAAGTCCGCAATCTCTTGGGCTTTTACCCTAAAATTTTGATTTAATGGGTGATCCTCAATTACATCAGCCAAGAGATGAGTTACCACAGCAGCAGAATAGTTTTCATGTTTATAAGGCCTTTTGTTTTCGGGGTTTACAGGCATTAAATCCTCGCCGACGTGGGAAAAGGGAGGATGCCCCACGTCATGCAAAAGAGCAGCGAGTCGCACTAAAATACGATCTCTTTCTAAACCTCCATCAGTATAGTTCAGCTCTGACTTTAAAAAGCGTTCGTTACGGAGCCTAATCTGATCAAACATCTGGGTTGCAACGTGCATTACGCCAAGAGAGTGTTCAAAACGGGTATGCACTGCACCGGGATAAACCATCTCCGTAAAGGCCAACTGCCTAATCCGGCGCAGGCGTTGAAATACAGGGTGATTAATTATTTCACGTTCCCATTCATTAAAAGTTATGAAACCGTGAATGGGGTCGCGAACTTCGTAAGTTTTACCCACCGGTGTAATCCCACCTCAAGCGTCAATTACTCCAGCACAATCCTTACCGTAGCGGGGTCCCTGCCCCCTACCAATTCGTTCAAGTAGTCTTCAAAGCGTTTCTTTATCTCGGCGGGGGTGGCAGGCGAACCGCCAGCGGTGAGCGCGGCCTTAAGATCGCTAGTCCTTACTACCACCTTGGTGAGTCCTGCAAGCACTTCCCGAAGGGCCTGGATAAAATCATGTCCGGGATCTACGGGAAGTTCACGCTGCCGCAAGAACTCCTCGACCAGTTGCCGCGCCTGTGGCTTTAACAGTTCTAGATTCTGGCGTACCGTCGGATCTTCCAGTTCCTCAAGCAACTTGCTGGTCCAGTCTTCTAAAAGATTATCCAATTCCTCGTCTAAAGCCTCAAGAACGCTCGCGGCAGGAACATCCACACTTTCCCTAGAGGGAACGAACCCGCAGTGCGGGCAGACAGGTCTTCCGCTTAAGTCCTGCTCTGTTAAGTTAAAGCAGCTTCTAAGCCCCGCCAGGCGGTCCTGGAAATCCGCCAGCTGGTGGGCAGGCATCAGGTCAATGGTGGCAAGTTTTCTAAGGGTATTCAAGCGCTCGTCCTGCAAAAGCTTCCCTTTGCGCTTATCCTCGGCCGCCCCTAGCCTGGCCCTGGTATGTAGCTCCACGTAGCTCTGAATGTAATCTTTTTTAAGGGCGAGCAGTTTTTGGCGCGCCTCCTGCTTTGCGGCAGGTGTGATCCCGCCAGCGGCGTGGGCCACCCGCGCCAATATCTCATCTCGCAACTCTGCCACGCGGGCCACCCAGGGGTGCGACGCGGGCAAAACCCGCTCGGCCTCGGAAAGGTAACTCGCCTCAGGACCGATCTCACTGACAAAGTCCACCAGGCTCTCTATTTTACTCAGTACCTCCAGCCCCGCCCTTTGGGCGTTTATTGCCGTGGCATCGTACCGGAGGTTCTTGAGCCTGCCGGCAGAAGAATAGGCCTGCAGCGACTCCAAAAATTCCTTGAAACTATCCAGCCGGGTGCCATACTCTTCTCGTTCCGTTTCCGAAAGGAGACCTTGGCCCCAGAGGCGGACCCCTTCCTGAAGGCGCTGCCGGGCCAGGACGACCCTTTCGAGGATCCGGTCCACTGCCGCCTGCAGTTCCTGCACAGGCTCATCTTTACCCTGGGTTACCAGCCGGGCCATGCCGGGCGCGAGCCCCAGAAGCTCAAAAAGAGCCTGCAGCGCCGGCAGGTTCCATTCTTTCGGCTGCTCAAGGTGCTTGAAATTAAGCAGCTCCTCCATGGAGAGATTAATCAATTCCTCAAACGAACCAGCGTCAAACTTCTTGTTGCCCGGGAGAACCAGCACGATGTCGCCGGTGTACACCATCGCGGCCAAAAGGACCACCACCAGCTCCGGCTCAAGGCGGTATTTCTCCGGAGCCATATATTCAACGCCGTACACCTCTTGCATCAGTTCGCGCCGGTCGAGCACCTTCCCGGGCCCTTTCGCGCGCAAAAGTTCAAGAATATATTTCACATACCTGGAATTATGGGGGTTCAACCGACCGCCTTCTAAAAGCTCCAGGGCCTCCAGAACCGCCGACCCTTGCTTGGTTTGAACGGCTCCCTTCATCCAGCGCAAGGCATCCTGGGCAGCCTGAACCAAATTTTTACTTGTTATCAATATAGAAAACTCCGGGTACTCGGGTGCCAGATCCTCAAAGTGGGCAGCCAGGCAGGTGGAAGCCACCAGGTTAACGATATCCCGCACATCTGCTTCCTTACCACTCCGGAAAATCTTCCCTTTAACCCATTCTTGCAGAACCTTCGTCCTGCCCTGGTGGGTAACATCAAAAGCAGTCATAATGTTTTCCTTAAGCCACTTTACAAGCTCCTTGAGGGCCTGGACAGCCTTGGCCTCGTATATGCTTTTATCTTTCCCCGAAGATACCTGGGCCAGGTCAAGAGCTCCGGCGTACCGCCGCAAGTTTGCCTCAAACACCTCATCAAAACGGCTAAGACGAAAGAATACGTCCCCTGGGTTTTTCTCATCTTTGAAGGCCGACGGGTCATAGGGCTGGAGGAAAAACAGGTAAAAATCCCGCGGGGGCTGCGCCGTGGAGCGTTCATTGGGCGCACCGAAAAACATGTAGCCCAGACGCGAAGCTTTTCGCTCCCGCCACTCGATCTCGTACTCCCAGGCCATGTGGGTGCCGGGATAATAGTCATCTGAACGTTCGAGGACCTGGGCCAACGCATTGAAGTAAGCGAGATCGAGCCGGTCCTTGTCCAGGCTTTCCGCGCGCTTATTGATCTGGGCGTCATAGTCCACGGTTTTTTTGATGTCGAGGTAGAACTGTCCCCCGGGACGGCCCTTGGCGTCCTGTTCCGTAGCCGAGATGAACTGGCCGTTTACCGTCCGCATGATGAGCCTGAGCGCCGTTTCCACTTCGCCCCGCAGGTCGTCGGCGGGCTCCCCCCCCAACTCACGAACCAACGGATCAAAGAGGCAGAGGGTGTCACGCAAGGCTTCGGCCGTAAGGCCCACAGGCTTCTCAATGTCTCCCACCGTCAGCCGGTGCAGGCTCAAACCATAAATGATGCGGCGGGCCAGCTCCTTATTTTTTCCTCTGGGATAGCCTGTCTCTACCAGTTCCTCCAGCTTTAAGCTGCATTCGATGACCTCGCGGACCTCGGGTATGATCCGGAAAGAACGGTCTTCTTTTAGTACCGTCCAGTAGTGGTCGTAAGACAAAAGGCCGGGAGCATCGGCAGGAACCTCTCTGTCCAGCATCTGTTTCATGGCCAGAGAAAGGGTCTTGAGAATCGCCCTCTTCTCCACGTACCTTACGCGCTCAAACATCTCAATATAGTCCGGGTGGACGGGAAAGAGCCGGACGAATTCCTCGAGCCGCTCATTCATGTTACCGTAAAAGCGGGTAAATTGCTGCAGGTGCTCCCGGATTTTGCTCTTTTGCTCTGCCGTTTTCTTTAGCAAGCGCTCTGCCACTACGAATTTGATATCGCGCCTGGCAATGAAAACCTGCTCAAAGCGGTCTTTGACCTTGAGGAGGGTATTGGCCACGAAAGAAAAGCGCGGGTTATCAAAAAGCGCCTCCTGCAGGCCGGCTATAAACCGGAACCTTAAGTTTTGGCAGATCTCGCCGATTTCCCGGAGAAAGGTTAAATCGAGCATCAGTTCCTGGTCTTTGCGGCTTCCCAGGTAATCCAGCAGTTCATCTACCACCAGCAAGAGGCCGTGATCCGGGTAGTGTTCGTGAAAGGCCGCCATCATCTCTTCAAAGGCGGCCTTGTGGTTGGGGATCTTATCCCGCGGCGGAAATTTGTAAGCTACGCCCATCCGCGCCAGGTTTTCTTCAAGTTCGGCGCAGATAAATTCGCGAAAATCCATGGTGGTTGAGCCTAATTCCGTCCGGATCACCTTGAACTTGCCGGCAATGGCTTGGGCTGCCTCGGCAACCCGGCGGGATCTTAACCGGTTGACCAACTCCGCATGCTCGGCAACCGCCGAAAGGACCGACATCAAATGCGATTTGCCGGTCCCGTAGTTTCCCACCACCAGAAGCCCTTTATTATCGGCGGGCTTTTCAAATTGAAGGTTCGGGAAGACGACCGCGACAAGCCTTTCTGCCATATCCTCAGAGATAACGTAGGTGGCCACCAATTGCTCCGCCTGGGAAAACTGATCAGCACTCTTAAGCTGAACCACCGTCTCAATGGGCTCAAAACTAATCAGTTCGCCGTATTTCACGATTGCCTGATCTCCTTCCCTCCCACTCTTTTTCCTTCTTAAATCATTTTTGGGGCCAGACAATTTCGGGCCCAACAATCACAAAATCTGAATCCTTTACCGGGTAGCGCCGGTACTCGGGATGACCCGGCTCAGCGTAAATGAGATGGCCATCCTTAACGATACCGTCCCACGCTGTAACTACCGTGCGGTGGCGGGAAAGTTGTTTAAGAAGCCGCAGCGGGTCCTGCTTTAACGAGGGCTCAAAAAGCAGTTCCAAGTTATCCAGCAAGATACACGAACCGCCCGCCCGGGCAGCGATCTCCTCGAGAAGGCGGGAGGCGTACAAACACCGCTGTACTTGCGTAAGTTCTAGCATGGCGCGGCTCAGCTCCAGACTCACGTTGATGCATGGATAGCCCCGCTGCCTGGCGACCTCCTTTAAGGCAGCCGTCTTGCCGGCACCAAAGGGTGCTACCACCAGCGCCAGCCGGTAGTATGATGCGGCAACCTGGTCAATAGCGCCAAGTATTTGGGCTACCATTTTCTCAGTCCCCGTAATGTTTCCCACCATCCCAAATGAATATGACTCACAGGTTGTCTCCAGCAATAGGTCACTGAAACAACTTACCTGTACCTGTCAATTTGAGTGCCTTTTTCGTTGTCTAAGCTCATCGACGTTTATCACTATATTCGGCACAAAATTCCTGTATTCCTACCCCAGCCAGACTTGAATAATTATGGGTATCCTACCAAGCGGGGTGAAGCAGTAAGCCGGGAAATGGCGCCAGACCTGAATAATTATGGGTATCTTCGAACACACTCACTGGAAAATGTTCTTTTCCCTCTGTTAGGAGTTTATAGGCAATGGGCATATCCGCTTCTGCCAACTCATAAGAGGAAAGGTATTTTACCGGTACCCACCGCACTTCCTGGCCATCCATAGGCGTGGGATGGCCAGCTTCTATCAAAACCGAGTAGGCCAGTAACAATATAGGCCCTTCCGCATACTCATGGTGGACTACCTTGAAAACAACTTCTCACCAGGCCGGCATTGTTTTTGTTTGCATGCCGGCCTGTTGTTTTTATCCTTATCAAGGGGTCGGCATCAGGCCAAAAACCCCCGCTCCGCCAGGAGATCGCGGGCGCGGGCCAGGGCCTCCCGTACCGCCTCGGGGGAGGGGCCTCCCGGTATCCTGCGGCGCTTAACACAAGCTTCAACGGTCAAGTACTCAATGATGTCGTCTTCGAAGGCCGGGGAGTATCTCTGGAGCTCTGCCAGGCTCAGGTCGCCCAGGTTGCAGCCCTTATCCAGGCAGTAAAGGACCAGGGACCCCACTATGCGGTGGGCCTCCCGGAAGGGCACCCCCTTCATCACCAGGTATTCGGCCACATCGGTGGCATTGCTGAAGCCCTGCCGGGCCGCCGCCCGCATGCGCTCCTCCTTAAAGCGGGCCGTAGCCAGCAGGGGGGCCATGACGAGGAGGCACCCTTTAAGGGTGTCCACGGTGTCGAAGACGGCCTCTTTATCTTCCTGCAGGTCCTTGTTGTAGGCCAAGGGCAATCCCTTGAGGACCGTAAGAAGCCCCATAAGATGGCCGTACACCCGGCCGGTTTTCCCCCGTACCAGCTCGGCCACATCGGGGTTTTTCTTTTGAGGCATCATGCTGGAGCCCGTGCTGTAGGCGTCGTCCAGCTCGACAAAGCCGAATTCTTCCGTACACCAGAGGACGATCTCCTCGCCCAGGCGGCTCAAATGCATCATGATGAGGCTGGCAGCGGCCAAGAATTCCACGGCAAAATCCCGGTCGCTCACCGCATCCAGGGAATTGGCGGAGATATCCTTAAACCCCAATTCCGCGGCCACCAATCGGCGGTCTATCGGCAGGGCAGTGCCAGCCAGGGCGCCCGAGCCCAGAGGGCATACATCCAGCCGCTTCATGCAGTCCTCCAGGCGGCCCTGATCCCGCTCGAACATTTCAAAATAGGCCAAGAGATGATGGGCCAGGGTGACCGGCTGGGCCTTCTGTAGATGGGTGTAGCCCGGCATGAGGGTGAAAAGGTGTTTCTCCGCCAGGTCCACCAGAACCTGCTGCAGCCGGGACAGGAGGCGGGATATCTCCCGGATCTCGTCCTTGAGATAGAGGCGGAGATCCAGGGCCACCTGGTCGTTGCGGCTGCGGGCGGTATGTAGCTTCTTGCCGGCCTCCCCGACTTTCTCCGTGAGGAGCTTCTCAATATTCATATGGATATCCTCTGCGCCTATATCAAAGGATACCCGGCCGGCCTCTATATCGGCCAGAATCTCCTCCAGGCCCCGGACGATTTTTGCAGCCTCCTCCTGGGAAAGGAGCCCTACCGCCGCCAGCATGCGGGCGTGGGCGATGGAGCCCCTTATATCGTGGCGGTAGAGCCGCCGATCAAAAGAAAGGGAGGAATGAAAATCCTCCACCAGTCTGTCGGTTTCTTTGCGAAAACGGCCCCCCCAGAGCTTCATACCTTCCTCAGCCCCATCCTGGCCTCCATCATAGCCCTAACTTTAAGGGGTAGTCCGAAGAGGTTGATAAAGCCGGTAGCGTCCTTGTGGTCGTAGTCCTTTCCCGCGCCAAAGGTCACCAGTTCTTCACTGTAAATGGAATAGGGCGACTTTACTCCCGCCGGGGTGCAGTTGCCTTTATAGAGTTTCAGCCGCACGGTGCCCGTCACCGTCTCCTGGGTGCTGTCCACAAAGGCATCCAGGGCCTTCTTGAGGGGGGAGTACCAGTTGCCGTCGTATACCAGTTCAGCATACTTGGCGGCTACTATCTCTTTAAAATGCATGGTCATGCGGTCCAGGGTGAGGTGTTCCAGTTCCCGGTGGGCGGTGTAGAGTACGGTACCGCCGGGGCATTCGTAAACCCCTCGAGACTTCAAACCCACCAGCCGGTTCTCCACCATGTCGATGATTCCCACCCCGTTGGCCGCGGCCACGGCGTTTAACTTCTCCACCAGGGATACGGGATCCAGCCGCTCTCCGTCCACGGCCACCGGGACTCCCTTCTCAAAATCCACGGTTACATAGGTGGGGGTATCCGGGGCCTTCTCGGGCGGCGTAATGATGAGGTAAAGATCTTCCCGTGGCTCGTTCCACGGGTCTTCCAGGTCGGCCCCTTCGTGGCTCAAGTGCCAGAGATTCCGGTCCATGCTGTAAGGCCGGTCTTTACCCACCGGCACCGGGATGCCCCTGGCCTCGGCGTAATCTATGGCCTCCTCGCGAGACCTTATGGACCACAGGCGCCAGGGAGCGATTACCTTGAGCTCGGGCCTCAGGGCTTTAATAGCCAGCTCAAAACGAACCTGGTCGTTGCCCTTGCCCGTGGCCCCATGGGCCACCGCCACCGCCCCTTCCTTTTCGGCCACTTCCACCAGGCACTTGGCTATCAGCGGCCGGGCAAAGGAAGTACCCAGGAGATATTTCCCCTCGTATACAGCCCCTGCCTTCAAAGTGGGCCAGATAAAATCTACTACAAACTCGCGTTTCTTATCCATTATGTAGACCTTGGTGGCTCCGCTCTTTAGGGCCTTTTCTTCCAGGGGAGCCAGTTCTTCGCCTTGCCCCAGATCCACAGCCACGGCGATGACCTCGTAGCCGTAATTCTCCCTGAGCCAGGGGATAATAATGGAAGTATCCAGGCCGCCGGAATAGGCGAGGACTACCTTCTCTGCCACTACAGCATCCTCCCTCGTTATTTGTCTGTACTACGGTCATCCCTTTCTCAGGTGCGGCCCGCCCTGCCGTTACCACATTGTAGGCTCCGTTCCCCGGCCTCCGACCGGCTCCTACTGCCGCCGGAGAGAGCCCGCTCGTCCCGCGGCCGGCAGGGAACCCTTCAACCTTAAAGCAACGTGCGCGGCCTTTACGGCGAGGGCACGGAAGCCTAACGGCAGGGAACTCTTCAACCTTAAAGCAGGGCCGCCAAGATGGCCTTATGGGCGTGGAGGCGGTTTTCCGCCTGGTCCCACACCGCCGACCGGGGCCCGTCTATAAGCTCGTCGGTAATCTCTTCTCCCCGGTGGGCCGGCAGGCAGTGGAGGACCATGGCTTCGGGGTGGGCCAGTTTAAGTATTTCGGCATTTAATTGGAAACCGCGGAAGGCCTGGCGCCGCTTTTCGGCCTCCCCCTCCTGTCCCATGCTGGCCCAGACGTCTGTATATAGAATATCGGCGCCGACGGCCGCCTCCCGGGGATTGTTGGTCACCGCAATGTTGCTTCCGTTGTCGGCGGCCATCCGCCTCGCTTCTTCCACCACCTGGGGCAGGGGCTCGTAGCCCGCAGGGCAGGCGATGGTAACGTTGAGGCCCACCCGGGCGCCGCCGTACATGAGGGAATGGGCCACGTTATTGCCGTCGCCGATGAAGGTCAGGTTTAACCCCCGGAGGGTTCCCTTCCATTCCCTGATGGTGAGCAGATCGGCCAAGACCTGGCTGGGGTGGAGTAAATCCGTAAGGCCGTTGATAACCGGAATACTGGCATACCGGGCCAGTTCCTCCACCTCTTCGTGGGAATACGTCCGGATCATAATCCCGTCCAGATAACGGGACAATACCCTGGCCGTATCGCCGATAGTCTCCCCCCGGCCCAGCTGGAGGTCGTTTCTGCTTAAGTACAGGGCGTAACCTCCCAGCTGATACATGGCCACCTCAAAGGCCACCCGTGTACGGGTAGAGGGTTTGGTAAAGATCATACCCAGGGTCTTACCGGCCAGCAGGGGATGGGGCTCACCCCGCTTTTGCCTGGCCTTTAAGTCGGCCGCCAGATCGAGAAGATAAATAATTTCCTCGCGGGTGAAGTGTTTTAAAGATAGAAAATCACGCCCTCTAAGGGATAAGGCCGCCTCTGTCACCTCTACCGCTCCCTTCCTTCAAAGTATCCATTGAGACTATTTTACTCGTCCTGCGGCAGCTTTGACAACCTGCATCATTGCTAAGCCGTCTCCAAGGCTCGACCTCCATCCCTCCCGTCCCTACCGGCCCTGAAGGAATTCCTTCATAACAGCTTCCAGGATGGCCAGGGCGGCGTCAATTTCTTCTTTTTTAACCGTTAGAGGGGGCAACAGCCGCAGCACCCGCCCGTGGCAGGAGTTGATTAAGAGACCCCGATCCAGGCAGGCCCCGGCTATGGCGTCAGCAGGGCCCTCAATTTCCATGCCCACCATAAGGCCCCGACCCCTTATTTCCACCACCTGGGGGAAGGGGGAGGCCAGGGATTTCAACCGCCCTATTAAGTATTCCCCCTGCTGCGCCGCGTTTTCCACCAGCCCTTCCTCCAGAAGGGCCTGGAAGGCGGCCACCCCGGCCGCCGCCGCCAGGGGATTGCCGCCGAAGGTGGAGGCGTGATCTCCCGGAGCGAAGGCCGCGGCCACCTCTTCCCGGGCGAGCATGGCGCCGATGGGCACCCCGCCGGCCAAGGCCTTGGCCAGGGTCATGATGTCAGGCTTTACGCCGTAGTACTGGTAGGCGAAGAGATGGCCGGTACGGCCCAACCCGCACTGGACCTCGTCAAAAATTAGGAGAATCCCTTCCCTGCGGCACAGTTCGGCCACCGCCAGCAGGTAGTGAGGGTCCGCCGGGTACACCCCTCCTTCGCCCTGGACCGGCTCCAGCATCACGGCACAAGTCCGGCCGGTGACAACATCCTCCAGGGCCTTCAGATCGTTAAAGGGTACGTAGCGGAAGCCCGGGGGGAGGGGCTCAAATCCGCGCTGGAATTTCTCCTGTCCCGTGGCCGTAAGGGTGGCCAGGGTCCGTCCGTGGAAGGACCGGCGCATGGTTATAATCTCGTAACAGTCCTCTCCCTTGTGGGCCTTGGCCCACTTCCGGGCCAGCTTGATGGCCGCTTCGTTGGCCTCGGCCCCGCTGTTGCAAAAGAAAACCTTATCCAGATCCGAGTTTTCCACCAGGAGCCGGGCCAGCTCCACCTGGGGCTCGATCCAGTAGAGATTGGAACAGTGGAGGAGCCTTCCCGCCTGCTCCCGGATGGCCGCCACCACCCTGGGGTGGCAGTGCCCCAGGGAGTTCACCGCCAGCCCGCCTACGAAATCGAGGTACTCGCGGCCGTCGGCATCCCATACCCTGACTCCCTCGCCCCGCACCAGGGCAACGGGGTACCGGCTGTAAGTATGCATAACGTACTGCTGGCCCAGGGCCATAATCTCGGCGCTGTTCATGGGCAACCCTCCTGTAAGGCGAATTCTTGCGGCACCCCTTCCGGGCCCGGCGATGATATACCGCGGGTTAACGCCGCGATGGGGGCTCTTTAGGGAACCACCATGGTCCCTATCCCTTTATCTGTAAATATTTCCAGTAATATGGCATGGGGCAGGCGGCCGTCTATAATGTGGGTGGTGGCTACACCGCCTTCCAGCGCCCGCACACAGCACTGCACCTTGGGGATCATGCCCCCGGAAATGGTGCCGGCCTCGATCAGCTCCGGCACCCTGGCCACCTCGACGGTAGGAATAAGGGTGGAAGGATCGCCGGGGTCGGCCAGGATCCCTTCTACGTCGGTGAGGAGCACCAGCTTGTGGGCCTGCAGGGCTATGGCCAGTTCACCGGCCACATAATCGGCATTGATATTGTAGCTTTCCCCCTCCTCTCCGACGCCTACGGGGGCCACCACGGGTATATACCCTTCGGCAATCAGGGTTTCAATAATACCGGGGTTAATCCTTTTAACCCGGCCGACAAAGCCCAGATCCGGGCCATCGTCCTGTTTGACGGCTTCGATGAGGTTGCCGTCCTTCCCGCACAGGCCTATGGCTTTACCCCCAATGCGGTTGAGCTGGGCCACGATTTCCTTGTTTACCTTGCCTACCAGGACCATCTCCACAATTTCCATGGTTTCCGCGTCCGTCACCCGCTGGCCCCGGACGAACTCGGAGGTTTTGCCCAGGCGCTCCAGCATATGGGTGATCTCCGGGCCCCCGCCGTGGACCAGGACCGGCCTCATACCTACCAGGTGCATGAGGACCACATCCTGCATGACTGCCTGTTTAAGCTCACAGTTTAACATGGCGTGGCCGCCGTACTTTATGACTACCGTTTGGCCGTAAAACTTGCGAATATAAGGCAGGGCTTCAATGAGAATACCGGTTTTCTCTAAAGGAGAAAGTTCCAAGGCTTTGCTACCTCCCTCCGTTCGCGGTAAGAAGGCGTTGAGATCAAGTCCGGTAAGAGGCATTGATGGTCACGTATTCACAGGTCAAATCGCACCCGTAGGCTTCGGCCGCGGCCCGGCCCTGGTTGAGGTGAACCAAGATCTTTACTTCCTCGGCCGAAAGTATCTCCCTGGCCTTTTCCTCGCTGAAGGGGAGGGGCCGGCCCCCGGCGGCCAGCTGCTCCAGGCCGGCCGGGCTCTGGATGAAAATATCCACCTTGTCCGGATCCAGGTCGGCCCCGGAATACCCCGCGGCGCACAGAATGCGGCCCCAATTGGCGTCGGCCCCGTGGACGGCGCTCTTGACCAGGTTAGACCGGGCAATGGCCCGGGCAATGGTTCGGGCGTCCTCCCGGGTCCTGGCGCCGTGCACCTCTACTTCTATAAGGCGCGTAGCCCCCTCCCCGTCCCGGGCAATAAGCCGGGCCAGGTAGCGGCAGACATATTCGAGGGCGGCGGCGAACAAGGCGCGCTCCCGTTCCTCCTTCGGCCCGACACCGGCCTGGCCGTTGGCCAGGATGACCACCATATCGTTGGTACTGGTGTCGCCGTCCACGGTTACCATATTGAAAGTAGCGTCCACGGCGGCGACCAGAGCCTTCTTCAATTCGTCCGGGGCTATCTCCGCGTCCGTGGTTAGGAAGGCCAGCATGGTGGCCATTTGGGGATGGATCATGCCCGAACCCTTGGCTATCCCCCCTATGGTTGCCTCGCGGCCCCCCAGGTTAAACCGGACGGCTATTTCTTTTATCCGCCGGTCCGTAGTCATGATAGCCTCGGCCGCCTCCCGGCTTCCCGCCCCCGAGAGTTCGCGGGCCGCCTGGCGGATGCCGGCCGCCACCTTATCCATGGGCAGGGGTACGCCGATTACCCCGGTAGAGGCCACCACCACCTCCCCGGGCCGGCAGCCCACTTCCCGCGCCGTAATCTCCGCCATAAAGCGGGCGTCGCGTAGGCCTTGCTCACCGGTACAGGCATTGGCATTGCCGCTGTTCACTACCACGGCCCTGGCATATCCCCCGGCCAGGTGTTCCCTGGTCACCACCAGGGGCGCCGCCTGTACCCTATTGGTGGTATAGACCGCCGCTGCAGCGGCGGGATTATCGCTTACGATAAGGGCGAGGTCCTTTTTGGTCTTCTTTAACCCGGCATGAACCCCGGCCGCCCTAAAACCCCGGGGTGCCGTTATGCCGCCCGGTACCACATCCCACTCCATAAGACCGGTCGTTCCCCCTCCTTCAGAAGCTCAAAAAACAAGTCCATCTTCGCTGCACTTGCAGAGGCAGCCCCGCCTATCCGGCCTTCAGAAGCTCAAAAAAACAAGTCCAACTCCGGGTCCTGCCGCCGGGAAGCGGCCGAGCTT
Source organism: Peptococcaceae bacterium (assembly GCA_003509545.1). Classification (GTDB taxonomy): domain Bacteria; phylum Bacillota; class DSM-521; order Neomoorellales; family Neomoorellaceae; genus UBA12545. The sequence goes on along the minus strand of DOLC01000031.1, from coordinate 16,665 downwards.
CCTCAGGGGCAGAGGCCCGGGTGTTCGAGGCCCGTGGTTTCCGGCCACCCGAACATGAGGTTTAAGTTCTGGACGGCCTGGCCCGAAGCCCCTTTGGTCAAGTTATCAATGGCCGAAGCTATAATTACCCTACGGGTCCGGCGGTCGACCTTCAGGTTCAAATGACAGAAGTTGCTGCCGTAAACCCAGCGGGTGTGGGGCCACTGTTCCCGCGGTAGCAGGTGTACGAAGGGCGCCTCCCGGTAAAACTCCTCGTAAAGCTGCCGCAGTTCCCCTTCCTCTACCCCTTCTCTTAAGTTGACATAAACAGTGCTTAGGATGCCCCGGCTCATGGGGAGGAGATGGGGAGTGAAGGAAATCCGCACCTCCTCCCCCGCCAAGAGGCTCAATTCCTGCTCGATTTCCGGAGTGTGGCGGTGGCCCGCCACACCGTAGGGATGGACGTTCTCATGGCACTCCACAAAAAGACTGGTAAGCTGGGCCTTGCGGCCGGCACCGGAAACCCCGGATTTGGCGTCGATGATGATGCTTTCGGTGTCGGCCCATCCCGTCTTGAGCAGAGGAGCCAGGGCCAAGATGGCACTGGTGGGGTAACACCCGGGATTGGCCACCACCCGGGCGCCGGCGATTTCCCGGGCGTAGATTTCGGGCAACCCATACACCGCCCGGGCCGAGAGGGCGGGATTGGTATGTTTCAAACCGTACCATTCCTCATACACCCGGGCGTCCCGAAAGCGCAAGTCGGCTCCAAGATCGATAACCCTTACCCCCCGCTTCTCCGCCTCCTCGGCCACGGCCACGGCATGGCCGTGGGGCAGGGCCAGGAAGACCATCTCCGCCCGGGCCAGGGCCTCTTCGGGAGCCAAGTCCTCGCATTGGGCACCGGTAAAACCCCGCAGGGAGGGGTACACCCCATCCATGTTCTGCCCGGCAAAACTCTGGGAGGTTAGGGCCACGAGCTCCACATGGGGATGCCTCACCAGCAGGCGGACCAGCTCCGCCCCCGTATACCCCGTAGCACCGATAACGGCAACCTTGACCAACGGCAATCCTCCTCAATACCCGGGTATCCCGGGCCTTGCAATCTTGTATAATTATACGTCGTCTTTGCATAAAAATGCAAGAGAAATTTTTGCTACCGTAGTCGCACCGCCTTCTTGGCCACAAGGCCCACCAGCCCGGCCGCCGTCTTTACCCGGTAAAAGCCGGCGGCCGACCTGCCCTGCGGGTCCCAGACTTCTTCTTCATCGAGAACGGCCAGCCTTGCGCCGGCCACCAGCCTCTCCATGGGAACATACCGGTTGCCCTGCCTGGCCTGCAGGAAGGTATCCTCTTCCACCGTGCCTTCCCCCAAAATCACGGCCTTCCAGCGGGGGTCCCAGCGGTATGCCCGCGCCCACGACCTCTCCCGGATTCCGGTAAAAGGACCCCCCGGTTCCGGCCCCTCCCAAAGAACCCGCGTTTCCCGGGTCTTGATAACCAGCTTCCCGTCCTTCCGGTCAAACTCCACTTCCACCGCGTCCTTTAAACCCTGCCACCCGTCTCCACCGCCCAGCCACCTCTTTTGCCAGTATTCTTCGTTACTCACCGCCTTCCGCCAGACCTCCCGGCATGCCCCTCCTTCATAAAGGTAAAGGGTATAAAAGACGGTATAAAAATAGGCGCCGAAGCGCTCGTCCAAGAGTTCGCGCAGCAGGATGCCCCGGAGGCCGGGCTCTATCTCTACTATTTTGATCTCCTGTAAGGGCAAGGTGGTCAGGGAGGCCAAGAGCTTGGGCGGCTCTGTTGCCGGGGAAAAGATGCCCAAGACACCCCGGTCTTTAGAAAGGTTGGCCCCCACGATGATTTCCGGGCCGGGCTCCGGGGCCACATCTCCCTCCACGCGAAAACGTCGTCCTTCTCCGCCCTCTTCCCGGAGGACCTGCTCCAGGAGTTCCCCGGGTACCACCCCTTGGGCCGCCATGACGGCCAGGGCCCTGGCCTCGTAGGCCGTAGGCCGTGGGCTGCGGGGCGACCGGATAAAAAAAAGGCTCCCCAGCAAGGCCGAGGCCAGACAAACTAATGCCCCAAACCCCATCCAACGCCTCTTCCCCATAGGGCACCCTCCCGTCGGGCACACGCCCTTCCTTATTTACTTCATACTTATTCCGGGAGAAGCCCAAAAAGGATAAGCAACCCTCCTCGGGGCCGGCGGCCTTTTTGATCTTCTAATCTTCGGAGGCTGCGGCGCGAAACTCGGCTTGAACCCGGCTGCGGAGACCCGCGTCCAGCAAAACATCGGCGGCCGTCCAGGCCAGGGCCTGGGCTGCCAGGACGGCCAGTTCCTTCCCCTCCGGTCCCCGGGCGGCCCGGGCGAATTCCTCGGTATGGGGGATGACCTTCTCCCGGCCCAGGGCCAGATAGGGATGGATGGAGGGGACTACCCGGCTCACGTTGCCCATGTCCAGGGAACCCCGGATGCACCGAGGAGGAGCGAGATCCCTCACCCCCAGGGCCAGGAGATTCTCCCGGAAGGCTCCGGCCAGGGCCCTGTTGGTTACCATGGGCTCGTAGGAAAACTCGTACCTGTGGTAGGAAAAGGCGGCTCCCACGGCCAGGGAGGCACCCCGGGCGCAGTCCTCCACCCGCTTCACAGCTTCCTCCAGCTGCCGCCGGTTCTCCGCCCGTATATAGAAGCGGGCCACCGCCCGCTCGGGGATTATATTGGGGGTAATCCCCCCCTCGACGATAATGCCGTTTATATGCACGTTGTTTTTTAAATAGGGGCGGAGACCGTTCACCAGGTTGAAGAACTGAATAACGACCTCCAGGGCATTAATGCCTTCCTGAGCCCCGGAAGGGGCGTGGGCCGCGCGGCCCTTAAAAACAAATTCCAGGGCCTCCAGGGCCAGGGAGGATACCTCCAGTACGTTGGCGTCACCCGGGTGGAACATAAGGGCGGCCTGGACTCCCTCCAGGGCTCCCTCTTCCACCAAGGTTACTTTGCCTCCGTTGCTCTCCTCGGCGGGCGTGCCGAAGACCACGACTTCTCCGGGAAGTTCGTCCTTCACGGCGGCCAGGCCCAGGGCCGCCCCCACCACCCCGGCGGCGATTAAATTATGGCCGCAGGCATGGCCCAGCCCGGGCAGGGCGTCGTATTCGGCCAGCAGGGCTACCCGGGGGCCCGGCGCGCTGCCCCTCAGAACTGCGGAAAAGGCCGTGGGAAGGGAGGTCCACGGCCGGGCAACCTCGTATCCGTTGTCGGTCAGGATGCGGGTCAATAAGTTCGCGGCGAAGAATTCCCGGCCTCCTACCTCCGGATGGTCGAAAATTTCATCCGCTATACGGGTGATCTCTTCCCGGCGCTCCCTGATGGCCCGGGCTGCGCGCTCCTTGATACGGTCTATCATGGGTTATTTCCTCTGTACCTCCCGGGCATAATAGATTTGGACGACGAGCCAAAACCGAAAAGGAGACGGCCTTCATGCCCCTTATGGTTTGCGACTGTCAATGCAAATTCGGCCGCGAAGGCCAGTGCGAACTCGACAAGGCCCTGGACCTGGGGCTGCCCGCCTTCTGCCCCTACCGGCGGCGCCTCCAGGACCCGGGGAACGGCCGGAAGGGATTCCCCTGGGAGTAGGGCTACATGACTACAGCCAGCTTCTCGCCGCACCGGCCGCAGCAGCCTTCTTTGGTCAAACCCTCCGGCGAAACCTTATAACCTCTTCTTTTTATAACGAGGTTGCCGCAGCGGGAGCAGTAGGTATTGGCGGCCCTGGGATGCTCGATGTTGCCTAGATATACATAATGCAGCAGGCCCCGAGCCATCTCCCAGGCGCGCTCCATGGTCTCCCGCGGAGTGGGCGGCAGGTGGAGTTTGTAGTGGGGAAAATAGCGGGAGAAATGGAGGGGGGTGTCTTCCCCCAGCTCGTCCCTGATCCTCTTTACCAACTCCTCGAGTTCCCCCAGATCATCGTTCAACCCGGTCACCAGGAGGGCGGTCAATTCCACATGGCAGCCCGCCTCCCGGGCCAGGCGGGCCGCCTGCAGGACCGGTTCGTAGTCGCCGCGGACCACCCGGCGGTAGAATTCCCTGTTGTACCCCTTAACATCTATGTTTAAAGCATCCACCACCGGCAGCAATTCCCGAAGGGGCTCGGGCCGGATGAACCCGTTGGTCACCAGGACGTTCTTCAAACCCCTCTCCCGGGCCAGCGCAGCCGCGTCCAGGACGAATTCAAACCATACCACTGGCTCCGAGTAGGTGTAGGCTATGCCCACCGTATCCAGGTCGCAGGCCTTTTCCACCAGTACTGCGGGGTCGAGGGGCACCACTTCCGGGTCCCCGTGGGCTATCTCCCAGTTCTGACAGAACTGGCAGGCGAAATTGCACCCCACCGTTCCGGCCGAAAGGATGAGGCAGCCGGGATAAAAATGATAGAGGGGTTTTTTTTCGATGGGGTCTACGGCCAGGGAAGAGCACAGGCCGTAGTTGAGGGTGTACAGGCGTCCGTCTCGGTTTTCCCGCACCCGGCAGAGGCCCCGCCGCCCCGGGGCCAGCAGGCAAGTATGGGGGCACAGGCGGCACTCCACCCTCTCCCCGTCTAGCTTAACATAATGCTTAGCCTCTCTTATAGCCATCCCTTCCTTCAGACGCGACCGCTCCCTTCCCGGGTATATCGGGTTACCCGGAACCTCTCCAGGCGGCAGGGCTCCCCGGGGCCGATGCCGGCCTTACGCTTGGCAATAGCCACCTGTTCCTCCGGGGTGTCCACCCCTTCCAGGTCGGGCAGCAAAAGGCCCTTTTTCCGGCCGCTGGAGACGATCACCCCGTAGGTGCGGGGATCCAGATCTTCCAGGCTTTCTACCGGTTCGGGCTCCTCCAAAATGTCCACGGAATACTCCAAAAAGGGCAGCTCATCTCTGGTCACCGGCGGGAAACGGGGGTCCTCGAGGCCGGCGTTCAAGGCGTTATAGATGATTTCTTCGGCAATATTAGACCGGGTAGGAGCGATGGTGCCGATACATCCCCTGAGTTCCCCTCCCTTTTTTATAGAGACAAACACTCCGGCCCGGCGGTCCAGGCCCGGCGGCGGGGGATCGGGCGCTGGGAGAACTTGTCCCGTCCGCAGGTAATGCTCCAGGCTCTCTTTGGCCAGGCGGACCGGCCAGGGCAGTGCGGATTCTGCCCGGTCCTCGAGGAGGCTGCGGCCGCGTTCTTCCTCATCCGGAGTGAGCCTGGCCACCAGATAGCCCACCCCGAAGGGGCCCTCGTAGGACAAAACCCCTCCTTTAATCCGGTACCCGTCCAGGGCTCCCACGGCCATGATAAAGGAGCGCAGGCCGCATTCCCCGGCCCGCTCGGCCAGATCTTCGGACAGGTTAAGCAATCCCTCCACATCAAGGGCGGCCAGCGTATCCTTTAGCCTTTCGTCAAAGACTTGACCCGCCGGATCGTATCCGGCAGGCGCCCCCGGCTGGAGCCGGTGAGAGAGATCCCCGCTGGCCACCAACAAAACCCTGTACGGGCTCGAACGGATGGCCCTCCCCAGGGCGGCTCCCAAGGCGTAAAGTTTCTTCCTCTCCAGGAGAGCCATGCCCATGGCCACCAGGGGAACCTCTATGCCCGCCTCCCGGAGGTAATACAGGGGCACCATCATGCCGTGGTCCAGCTCGGGGGCCAGGCCGTACCGCCGGCCGGCCCTTTCGTCCAGCCAGGCCACGGGAATCCCCTCCTCCTGGGCGGCATCGGCTACGGCGCGGGTCAATTGGACGTCCACGGGATAGCAAAAGGCCACCTCCCGGGCGCCGAAAGACCCTAAATGACCCCTTAATTCCGGCACCGCCCACATCCCCACGGCGTCGCGGAAAACAGGGCCATGGGGGGAAATTACCACCACCCTTTCGGGGCGGCGGGAGGCAAGCTCGGCGGCCAATTCCCTGACGGACTTCACCGTGGCAGCAATACGGGACAGCTCGCCCCGCCCCACTTCTGGTACCATGATAGGCGGGTGGGGGAGGAAGGCGATGTCCAGCAATCGGCCCATGCCCATCATCTCCTTGCTCCTGTCCTTAATATGGCTCAAGACTCCGGGGTTTAATGTAAATCCTTTAGGTTTAATTTACCACATCCGTGGGCCCTCGGGCAGGGGGCCGGCCCATCTCCCTTCTTGTTTTTGCGGTTTGCCGCTCCTCGCGGCAGAAGCCTCTTTTCCGCTAAGAGGGAAGACGATTCCTAATAATTCCCCAGATAGCGGGCAATGCCGGCGTAAATGGCAAAGGCCATCTCCCGCTGGTAGGAAGGATCGGCCAGAAGCTTTTCCTCCCGCGGGTTAGACAGAAAGCCGACCTCCACGATGACCGCCGGAATTTCCTGGGTGCGCAGGACGAAGGCGTCCAATCCCAGGGCTTCCCGTTCGGTGTTCTTGAGGAGGCGGCGGATTTCAGCCTGGACGGCTTCGGCCAATTTCCTGCCTTCCTGGGAAGCAGGGTCGTAAAACACCTGTGCGCCGTACTCCCGGTCATCGAAGGCATTGGCGTGGACGGATATGAACAGATCGGCTTTGACCCTTTGGGCCAACCTCACCCGCTCCACCAGGTCGTCCCCGCTCTCCCCTACGCTCACGTTATCGTCCTGGCGGGTGAGAAACACCCGGGCCCCTCCCTGCTGCAAAAACTCCGCCAGGTGACGGCTTATGGCCAGAACGATCTCCGATTCCTTGGTTCCGCCCGGGCCCCGGGCCCCCACATCGATGCCCCCGTGGCCGGGATCCACCACCACCACCTGGCCGGCCACCGCCAAGGACAGGGCGGCCACGCCCCGGCGCTCCCCGCGCTCTCTGCCTACATAAATATAAAGGGCCGCGCAGGACATAAGAAGCAGGAAAATCAGCGCTACAGCCTTCGAATTCTTGGCCCTCCGGCGACCGGCCATGCGTTCCAACCCCCTCCCTTATGGATATGAAGGTGGGGCCGTTAATAGCTCAGCCAACAATTTCCTCCTTTAGGGTAATGCCCGGCCGTTTCCCTCGCCCTCTTGACCCGGAGCAGCCAAGAGGTCAAGGCAAGGACGCAAAAAATCATCGGGCGATAATTTGCTGCCGGCGTATGGATGATGGTTTATAGTTTATAATTTAGTTATAATGTTGTTTGAATTGATTGTTGCCCCAAAGGATCCCTTATGCCCAAAGGGGGTATACTCAGTGGCACCGAAGGAAACACTCTCCTCGCCGGAGCCCAGCCGTAAGGCCGAGCTGGTCATCAAACTCTCCGAATTCGAAATCCCGCCCACCCAGGATATTCTCCTGGTGGGCCGGAGGGCGCCCATAGGCCCAGAAGCCGCCCGGCGCATGGTCGATGCCGTATCCCCGGAACAGTACGAGCTCATCTCCCTGGACCACGAAATTTTCGAAGCTATAGTCGTAAAAAAATCCCTGCTCACCCTTCTCCCTAAGGACAAACTCCTCCCGGTAGTAATCGAAGAGGGGAACCGCATCGCCGACGCCAATATGGTCATCAAGGCCCAGGTGAATATCTCCATCCAGGTGTCCCGGACGGTGGACATATAATGCCGACGATAGAAGGTCTCTTGAGCAGCGCCCTCTACACCATCGAGGCCTGGGCCAGCGTCCGCCGCGCAGCCGCGGTTATGGAATACCACGGCATCGGCTGCCTACCGGTCCTCGACGAAGAGGGCCAACTGGTGGGAATAATCACCTCCAGGGACGTCAAGGGCTCCCACCCCAACCGTCTGGTGGCCGACGCCATGAGCCGCGAGGTCGTTACCGTCGACCCCTCCGCCTCCCTCTGGGAAGCCCACGATTTGCTGCTCAGCCATAACATAGAGAGGCTGGTGGTCGTGAAAGACCGTCAGGTCGTAGGGATAATTACCGGCAGCCAGGTGGCGGCCGAGCTGGGCAAGTACGTGGATCCCCTTACCGATTTACATAAAGCAGAAATCCTCTACGAAAGGGCCGTACGGCTGTTGGCCAAGGGGTGGGAGATCTCCGTGGTGTTTTTGGACCTGGACGATTTCGGCCGCCTCAATAAAGAGTACGGCCACGTCCACGGCGACCGCATCTTGGTGCGCACGGCCCAGATTCTGAAGAGCCTCACCGTGGAAGAGCGGGACACTTTGTGCCGCTACGGCGGGGATGAGTTCGCCGTTCTCACTCCCCAACCCCCGTCTGCCGCCGCAGGCCTGGGCCGGGAAATGGTAAAAGCCGTGGAAGGGGAAAAATGGCCCCTGCCCGTCCGGATTTCCCTTTCGGCCGGAATAGCGGGGGGCGGCCGGTCCGGAAATGCGGATACGGCGCGCCACCTAAAGGAACTAGCCGCGGGGCTGGTGAATGCGGCCAGCCTGGCTTCGAGCAGGGCCAAAAGGCTCAAGGTCCCGGTATTGGTGGCCGACGGCGCCAACCTGCCGGAACTGAAGCCTCCCGCGGAGGTACGGGCATGAGGGCCGTCATCGAAGTAGACAAACTGAAAAAGGTTTTTCAATCTATAGTGGCCGTAGACGGCATTTCCTTTGAGGTAAAAGAAGGAGAAATTTTCGGCTTCTTGGGGCCCAACGGTGCCGGTAAGTCCACCACCATCAAGATTCTCTGTACCCTCCTGCGGCCCACGAGCGGCCGGGCCCTCCTGGCGGGCTTCGACGTGGTACGGGAGCCCGATACCGTCCGCCGTTCCATCGGTATAGTCTTCCAGGAAAACTCCCTGGACGACCGCCTGACGGCCGCGGAAAATTTGTACCTGCACGGTCTCCTCTACGGCCTTCCCCGCCGCCTCCTCAAACAGCGTATGGAGGAGGTCCTGGAGATGGTAGACCTTGCCGCGCGGCAGAAGGATCTCGTCCGTAATTTTTCCGGGGGTATGCGGCGGCGCCTGGAAATAGCGCGGGGTCTTCTCCACCATCCCCGCATCCTTTTCCTGGACGAGCCGACCATAGGGCTGGACCCCCAGACCCGCAAGGCCATCTGGGAGTACATCCATGGCCTCCGGCGGGAGAAGAACATAACCATCTTCATGACCACCCATTATATGGAAGAAGCTGAAAACTGCGACCGCATTGCCATCATCGACCACGGCCGCATCCAGGCCCTCGATACCCCCGCCAATTTAAAGCAGAGGCTGGGGGGAGACGTCCTTATCGTTACGCCCGCAGACGGCGCCGACCTCGCACCGTTAATAGCCGCCCGCTACGGCCTGGAGCCCCAGCCCGTTGAAGAGGGTCTGCGCCTCCAGGTAGCCGACGGAGCCGCCTTCATTCTCCAACTGGCAGCCGATTTCCGCGGCCGGATAAAGAGCATAAGCTTACGCCGTCCCACCCTGGACGACGTTTTCCTGAGCCTCACCGGGCGCGCCATCCGGGAGGAAAAGGTGTCGGCCGCCGACCGTATGCACTTAAGCCCCCGCGGGCATCTTCGCCGCCGGCACTGAAACCCTTAAGGAGAAAGGGGTATTCCTGCCTATGGAGGCTGCCCTTCGGGCCATATACACCGTGTGGTACCGGGAAACCCTGCGCCTGCTCCGGGAGAAAACCCGCCTTATAGGGATGATAGGCCAGCCCCTCCTGTACCTCCTTGTGGTGGGCCAGGGCATCTCGGCCGCCATGGGGTTTCGCGGAGTCCCCGCCGAAATCCCCCTTAATTACGTACAGTTTATGTATCCGGGCGTCCTGGCTATGTCCGTTCTCTTTACTTCCGTTTTTTCCGGCATCTCCATCATTTGGGACCGGGAATTCGGTTTCCTGAAGGAGGTCCTGGTGGCCCCGGTACCCCGCTGGGCCACCGCCCTGGGCAAAGTTCTAGGCGGCAGCACCGTGGCCATGGCCCAGGCGTGTATCCTCCTCTGCCTGGCGCCCATAGCCCGGGTTCCGCTAGATCTCTTGATGGTCCTAAAACTCCTGGGCATCCTGCTCCTCATATCCCTGGCTTTAACCTCTTTCGGCGTGGCCATAGCCAGTCACATGCAGACCATGGAAGGCTTCCAGATGATCATGAACTTCCTGGTTATGCCCCTCTTCTTTCTCAGCGGCGCCATGTTCCCCCTGCACAGCGCGCCCCCCTGGATGGCCTTCCTCATGCGCCTGGATCCGTTGACCTACGGGGTAGACGCCCTGCGCGGCGTTATCTACGCCGGTGCCGATCCCCGGGTGACGGCCTTTCTCGTCCGCTACGATCTAGTGACCAACCTTTCCGTCCTCCTCCTGGTGACCGCTGCTCTAGTGGCCTTAGGCACCTGGTCCTTCAGCCGGCAAGACTAAAGCCGCTCTTTTAGGCCCCATAAACCCCGGCCCTCATTCCGGGCCTCCCTCTCGAGTTCGACGAAAAGGGAGGAGTATTTCACATTGGGAGGCACCGTCATCACCTGGGCATAACCGTGGAGCAAGAGCTCGGCATTAAACATCTTGGCCCTTATTTCCTCCTCCGAGGCAGCCTGAGGCGGTTCCAGCCAAACATAAGCCAGAAGGCGGCCGTACTTGTCTCGCTCCCCTACATCCATCTCCAGATAAACGTTCCGGCCTTGGAGGCGTTTTTCCGCATAGGCCGACGCTTCTTTGCCGTAGGGCTCCACCTTGCCCCGGCTTTCGGGGGCGTTCACGCCGATGAGGCGGACCCTTTCTTCCCTTCCCCCGGCCAGGATCACATCAATAGTGTCGCCGTCCACCACCCTCGTCACCCGTGCCGGTTGCAAGTCCCCTTCGGGAGCCCAGGTAAGGTAGCCGGCCAGACTCAAGGCGGCCAGGACCACGAGCCCGAGAACCTTCCGGCTCCATTTTTTCGCGGTTGTTTTACGTCTCCTGCGGTAGCCCATAAGAACTCCCTTCCGCTACTTGCCCTTCCTCCCCGACCGGCAAAAGCCGCCGTAAACACTGCGCACTTCGTTAATCACCATGAAGGCCTGAGGGTCCCATGCTCTCACCTGCTCCTGTACTTCGGCCAGCCGTTTGCGGGGGAGGCTTAGATTGAGGATGAGGTGAACGCCCTCCCGGCCGTATCCCTCGGTCACCGTCACCCCGTAACCGGCCGAGCGGAAAACATCGGCCAGTTCCAGGGGGTTGTGCAGTGTGATGACCTGCACGTTCACCTGCCCCAGGGCCACCTTCTCCTCTATCATACTGCCCACGATATTACCCGTTGCAAAACCCAGGGCATAAAAAACCAAACTTGCCGGATCGTTTAGGCGCTCCATGACGTATTTCAAAGCCAATATATATATGGAAACCTCAAACAGCCCAATGCCGGCGGCATGAAAACGCTTCCCTTTGACGAGGAATAACAGCCGCAGGGTAGCCAAACTCACATCGGTTACCCTGGCCAGAAACATGAGGAAGTACCCGCCCACTAGGGCCCACACCTGCCGTCCCCCCTGTATCCACCATTGGTGTACCGCCGTCCTCTTCTTCGCATACCCGGCGCCAAGTGTTTCCACCCTTAAGCCCCCGGGGACCGGCCTCCTAAACGGCCGGGTAGGGACGCCCCAACCGGCCCTGCACCCCATTAGAGCTCCCAGGCCCGGGCAGGCTTCCGATGCAGGACTAATCCGCCCGCAGGGAAGCCTTCCGGAGGCATGGCAAAATTATAGCATACTCCGGCCCGCGGGGCAGGCCTTTACTCGAAAATCCGGCTTACCCACCGGGTACACATCCTGGTCATGAATGGCCAAAGCTACCGGTTCCGGGAGAGCTTGCGCAGACGTGACCAAGAGTGCGCTAATACGCACGAGCCCGCCTAGTCTACGACTAGGCGAGGGTGGTCCCCTTTCTCGTTACCACAGCGGTCCCCTTTTCGGTTGCCACAAACAGCCGGATTGCGCGGGAGATTCTCCAGGGAGAACATGCTGTAGGGCGCGTTATTGCCCATCCTTTTGTGGGGGAACCGGGGCATTTTATTCGCACCGACCGGCGCCAGGACTTTTCCCTGGAGCCGCCTAAGCCTACCCTGTTAGATGTTATAAGCGGCGCTGGGCTTCCGGTCATTGCTGGAGGGAAAATAAAAGATATTTTTGCCGGCAGGGGGATTAGCCGCTGGATTCATACCCATGATAATATGGACGGCATTGACCAAACTTCAAAATTCCTGCGGGAAGGTAGCGAGGGCCTTATTTTTACTAACCTAGTGGATTTTGATATGCTTTACGGCCACCGTAATGATGTAGAGGGTTATTATGCAGCTGCCTTGGAGGCTCTTGACCGCAGATTGCCGGACCTAATGGAGGACCTCGATGAAAAAGACGTACTGTTTATCACCGCTCTTCACGGCTGCGACCCTGCCACTCCCAGTACTGACCATTCCCGAGAATACGTACCCCTATTAATCTTTGGTAAATCCATCCGGACGGTCAATATTGGTGTACGTTCAACCTTTGCCGACCTGGCAGCTACGGTGGCCGAACTCTTGAGGTGCCCTACCAACTGGCAGGGACGAGCTTTGCTAAACTTTTAATAGGTTAGTTATTTAGCCCGCTTTAATTCCTGAAGAGCCGTCTCCTGCTGAGCTGTTTTTCTTACCAGATAGTTGATGTCTAGCGTTATGGCGTCCAGGCGCTCATCGAGGTGCTTTCTCAGGCTCTCAATCTGTTCGCCCCTGAGATGGTAGCCATCGAAAAGGACCCGGACCTTATCAATGACTTCGGTTTCGAGCCGGAGTTCAAGTCTATGTACTCGGTTTGCCAGCTGCTCCTGTCCGACCCTCAGCTCTCTGACTTCGCCGGCCAGTTGCTCCTGATTAGCCCTCAATTCCCTTACTTCTTCCGTCAGCTGCTCCTGTCCGGCCCTCAGCTCTCTGACCTCGCCAGCCAGTTGCCCCTGATTAGCCCTCAATTCTCTGACTTCTCCGGCCAGCTGCTCCTGACCAGCTCTTAGCTCTCTGACCTCGCCGGCCAGTTGCTCCTGATTGGACCTCAGCTCTCTGACTTCTCCGGCCAGCTGCTCCTGACCGGCTCTTAGCTCTCTGACTTCGCCCGCCAATTGCTCCTGACCAGCTCTTAGCTCTCTGACCTCGCCGGCCAGTTGCCCCTGATTGGACCTCAGCTCTCTGACTTCTCCGGCCAGCTGCTCCTGACCAGCTCTTAGCTCTCTGACCTCGCCGGCCAGTTGCCCCTGACCGGCCCTCAGCTCTTTAACCTCACCAACTAGCTGCTCCTGACCGGATTTTAACTCGCGGATGTCGTTCCTAAAGGATTTCATTTCATTTAGGATTTCCTGTAGCAGCTGTTGACTCATGTATATGTTTCCCCCCATGTTGGACCCTGGGATGGCCAAAGGGTTATTTGTTGCTAGCTTACCAAAATTTGCTTTCAGCAGCAATAGGCTAAAGGTCTCTTTTTTCTTCATTACATCCCTATTCTCCTGCCGCTACCTAACTGAAATTTTACACGGCCAATTTTTTGGGGTCGCTAGGTCCAAGACTTCACTTCTCTTAACAAAGTAGGCTTCATCCGTTACTGCTGCCTCCTGCAATACTGTCTTGGAGCCTGCCCCGGCGCACCTCATCATCCCGTTTGATAATGTAGTGAATGGAATTTAGCTTTTCAAAGAGTTCGCGGGCGGCCTGCTCTTTAGCTACCACATTGGGGTGCGCCGTTTGATCTGCCTGTTTTACTTCAACCACTGCCCAACCATTATTTTTGAGTTTAAGTATAAAGTCTGGGTAATAGCGTCTCCAACGACCTTCCAACTCATCGTAATACTCTACGTAAAACTCATTATGTCCGACGTCAGTAATGCCGCCGGTATAGTAGATTTCCTCTATGTCCTTATGCTCCACGAAATATTCAAAAAGTCGCTTCTCTGACTCGTTATCGAATATGTAAGGCTCAATATGGAAACTATTTGGGTACCTCCCGTCGTACATTTCCAAAGCTCTCTTTTCTTCTTCTACGACCCAATCCACAGGGAAATTCTTAGCCAGCTCCACTTCTTCCCATTCCACCTCATTAACTACTTCATACCGGAAAACCGCATCTAAAATACGGCGGACGATAACCTCTATGAGGCGGTTTTCGCGGTTTACCCAAGCAAGACACCCCTCAATACCCATATCACTGTTCCGTAAAAGTTCTTCTACCTTGAGGCAGGGTAAATGAGTGTACCGGCTTATCTCTTCCACTAGGGTATAGAGGGTATATCTCTTTTGGCGACGTTGTAGAGTTTGGCTGTCCTTGACGGCAAGTTTCATTTTTTTACCATTGGTTGCCATCTCGCGTTCCGTTACGAAAGCCACGAATTCGTTCTTATGATAGGCGTAATATTCATCCAAGGCAAGTTTAATTTGGCCGGTCTGCTCCTGATACTGGCGCAGGACTTTTACACGCTGTTTAGCCAGTTTTATCTTGATGTCTTTACGCTTTTGAATGGTAACCTTGCGTTTGTTCTTGCGACCTTCTAGTTCGGATATGGTGGTGCCCAGGTTCTTCTGAATCTCACTCTCCAGTATGGCCCGGTTCTCGGTAGAGAGGAAAATGGTTGCCGTCTGGGGCATGTCTCCAATGGCCCGGAGGCAGCGTAAGGAAGACTGGAGAAGGAACACCTTGCTGCGGGGCCGGCGATACATGGCTGTAGCAAATAGGCTGCGGCAGTTCCATCCTTCCGTACCTTTACCCACCAGAAGAATAAACTGGTCTTCAGATTCTGGAGTATCAAGCAGCCGGAAACGGCGGATATTCTCGTCCTCAACTTCGCTGTGGTTGACCAGAATTCTAGACAGAGGAATACTTTTTTCTGCCAGGATTTTTTCCAACAAGGGCCTGAACTCCTCCTCCAGTTCGGAAATAGTAGTGCAGTAGAAAGCGATTTTAGGCAGCAGCCCTTCACGCCGCTCTTCCCCGTATTGACGCCAGAACCGGTCTACCACGTCCCTGATAAACCCTTCCGTCTTGGTATTGGCGTAGTCAATGAACCTGACCTGCTTCAAGTGCCCGTCATCAATGGCCTGTTTGACGGAATAGAAGAACACCACTTCAGGGAGCATCTTACCATCCACATAAGGGGTACCGGTGAGATTGATACACCCGGCCAGAGGAGACTTGCGGTCAAGCCGGTTGATTGTCTCTCGGACGCGCTTCAGGTCGTTGGTAATGGAAGTTCCGAAAGCATGGTGGGCCTCATCTACAAATACGGCCAGGTTGTCCAGCTGTTCTAGCTTCCGCAAGCGGTCGTTGACTTTCCATTCACCCTCCCTATCTTTAACCACCGGGAAGAGGGTCTGCTGTCCCTTACCGTTGTTTCCCTGCTTTTTCAGGATAATCTTTTGCACATTCGAGACAATAATGTTGTAAGTCGAACGGGGCAATACGGAAAGCTCGGTCTGGACATCGGAAAGGTAATGAAACTTTAGATTGCTGGAGAGGAAAAGAGCGTATTCCTGCGGAATTACCTTGGCGTAATCAAAATCCTGGATTTCCCGTAGGGAATCAATGATAGTGGTGTCAGGGGCAAAGACCAGGGCATTCTTGGCGAAGCGCCCGTCCTCCGGATAATGTTCGGCCAGAATAAAATCATAAAAAATCATAGTGGCCATGAGGATGGTTTTGCCTGTTCCCATACCCAGGGCGAAGAGCCAATTGGGGTAAACAACCCCCTGCAGCTCGCTACCCAGGGTTTCCAGGAGAGCTTTCTTTTGCTTGATTTCTTCCAGTTGCTCCGCTGTTAAAGACAAGACATCCCTTGGCGTACCCTCCGGTAATAAAAGCCGCCGGTAAAGTTCTTTGATGGTAGGGTTGCCTTGGATTTCTTTAAGGTAGACGTAAAGTTCAAAAGCGTCCACCTGCGGTGGGCGCAAAAAGCCAACTTCCCGGATGTGGCGCAAGATGTTCTGGGTTTCGGGGTATACCTTTTTAAAAAAGTCGCCATCGTAAAATCGCTCGTTTTCTTCCTGCCGCAAGCGTTTCCCCGCCAATTCAGCGCATGTATATCCCCGGCACTGTTCAAAAGCCTGCCACAGTCGGTCAAGGAAAGATATTGTGCTCATCGTACCACCTCAAACTCTTTCGACATTAACGGCGTACGGCACCAACGTTGGTCATATTGCTGTTTTTGCCTCCCACTTCCAAAACCTCGAAATACTCCTCCGACAGCACATCCACAATCTTGACGGCAATTTTCTGCCCGGGTCCGGTAAGGGGGAGTTCGTAGATCCCAGATACCATGTCCTTCTTGCCCGGAATATCTTGAATAGCAGGCCTAAGCACCTCACCATCATAGTTGGGGTCGATGAGGACGGCTTCTACTAATTGGCGCCAGTCGTAGATTTCCTCGGGATCATCCTCCAATTGCAGTTTTTGTAAAAGCATGGGGGAGTAGAACTGTCGTATCTCTACCACTGCTTTGCTGCCATTCAGCTGTAAGGCGATGTCCGCTTCCGGAGGGCGTTTGAAAATAATATCCTTGCGGTCGGTAAGGATGTCTCGTATTTCAAAGGGAATGTTGACCACGTTTAAGCGTTTGGCATAATCCAACACGTCGTACTCGTGGCCGCTGCATAGAATGAGCACGCCGCGCCTGTAGGTCGCCTCTATTTCCTTTTCGCCTTTGGAAAGTATCTCGTCAAAAACTGCCTGCACATCCTCCTTGGAGCAGACCCGGTTTAGTTCCACCACCTTGACCCATTTGCCGTCCAGAAGACCATCAAAGAAAGAGCGTTTTACTGGTTCTACTCCATAAAGTTTCATTACTATCTCTTTGGC
>DOLC01000020.1:4868-5949 GCA_003509545.1 Peptococcaceae bacterium | reverse complement strand
CGGCGACCACCGAGATCTACACTCTTTCCCTACACGACGCTCTTCCGATCTCGAGGGCATGTATCCTTGCGGCCGGCAACTGAGGCCGGATGCTTAAATCCTGCCGGGAAGCCTGCCTTAAGCCTTTAAGCCAAGCAAAAGTCCTGCCCGCGAGGGAGGCCTTTGCGAGCGAAAGCCGAGCAGGCCGGGACCGAAACTGGGGATAACTCAGGGTAAAAGGAGGGGAAGCTGAGCCTTACGAAGGTATATAAGGTGAGGCGCTTAAAACCCTAACGCGGGAAGCCAACCCCTCACGGCCGGCCATCTTGACCTCCTGGTACAGGGCGTGCTCCAACGCCTCGTGCACCCACCGCACCGGTATCACCTGAAGGTCCCCAAACTTGCGAAGGTTCTCTTGCCAGTTTTCCCAGGGTATTAATACCTTCCGGATTCCGGCCCGGCGGGCGGCTTCCACTTTGGCCACTATCCCCCCCACGGGCTTCACGGCCCCCCGTATGGATACCTCACCCGTCACGGCTACGACGTTGTCTACGGCTACTCCCGTCAGAGCCGAATAGACGGCGATTACCATGCTAAGACCCGCCGACGGCCCGTCCACCGGCGTAGCGCCGGGAAAATTGAGGTGGATGTCGTAATCGAGAGGATCCACGTTTAAAAGGGAACGCACCACCGTGAGGACGTTCTCCACCGAATTGCGGGCCATGCTCTTTCTCTTGTACCGGCGGCCGTCGTGGCTGCCCAGCTCTTCCTCCTCCACCACACCCGTTACCTTCACCTGCCCGCGGCGCCGGCCTACATAATGAACACAGGCTTCTAGCTCCACTATGGAGCCCATATTGGGCCCGTACACCGCCAGCCCGTTAACTACTCCCACCTGGGGCTCCGGATAAATCCGCGCTTCCTGCCTGGGAGCGTACTGCCCGCAGCTCACCACCCACTCCACATCCTCCCTGCCGATCCGGTCCCGCTTCTCGGTGATAGCCAGCCCGGCCGCCAGCTGGACCATATTGACGGCTTCCCTGCCGTTGGTGGCAAAGCGCTTGATAATCTCTACTCCCTCCTCAGCCACGGATAATCCGAT
>DOLC01000020.1:0-4695 GCA_003509545.1 Peptococcaceae bacterium | reverse complement strand
CCCCCCCCCCCCCACACCCCCCCTGCCGATCCGGTCCCGCTTCTCGGTGATAGCCAGCCCGGCCGCCAGCTGGACCATATTGACGGCTTCCCTGCCGTTGGTGGCAAAGCGCTTGATAATCTCTACTCCCTCCTCAGCCACGGATAATCCGATCTTACGGGCCGCATTCCTGACGATGATGCCTATTTCCTCAGGGAGGAGAGGGCGAAAATAGATTTCCACGCAGCGGGATCGGATGGCGGCGGGGATCTCCTGGGGAAGCCGGGTAGTGGCCCCTACTAAGCGAAAGTCGGCGGGCAGACCGTTCTTGAAGATGTCGTGGATATGGCTAGGGATGTTGGGGTCTTCTGAGCTGTAATAGGCGCTTTCCAGCAATACCTTGCGGTCTTCGAGGACTTTGAGGAGTTTGTTAATCTGGATGGGATGTAGTTCGCCGATCTCGTCGATGAATAAGACCCCGCCATGGGCCTTGGTCACCGCCCCAGGTTTGGGCTGGGGAATCCCCGCCATACCCATGGGCCCCGCACCCTGGTAGATGGGATCGTGCACCGATCCGATAAGGGGATCGGCAATACCCCGTTCGTCAAACCGGGAGGTGGCGCCGTCCACCTCTACGAAGTGAGCGTCCTCTCTGAAGGGCGATAGAGGGTTTTTCTTGGCCTCCTCGAGCACCAGCCTGGCCGCCGCCGTCTTGCCCACTCCCGGAGGCCCGTAAATAATTACATGCTGGGGGTTAGGACCGCAGAGGGCGGCCCGGAGGGCCTTCAAACCTTCCTCCTGGCCGATGATCTCACTAAAGTTGGCAGGCCGTGTCTTTTCCGCAAGGGGCTGGCTTAAAGATATCTGGCGCAGCCGCTGAAGTTTTTCCAGTTCTTTACGGGACTCCTTTTCCAGGGCGGTACGGTTGCCCGGCTGGTTCTTTAAGAAATTCCATACGTACATCCCGATGACCACCGCCAGGAAGACCTGGACGAAGGTCAGTATTCCGGCGAAGTTGAGGTTGGCTTCCGGCACAACTGAAGCTCCTTTCCGGAGAGGCTCGTTTTTTAAGTTGTACCAGAAGGCCCGATTTTATCCGCCGCGTCACCGGGCAAAAACAAAAGGCGGGAACCCCGTGCTCCCGCCTGGGTTAATAGGCCCTTCGTCGCCCCGGTCACGCCGTCTCTTCTTTTTTCTTCTTGCGTTCTACCGTCGTAAGGATAAGGGGCTCTTCCTTGCGCAAGATGACGTCCTTAGTAATAATGCACTTGGTGACGTTGCCCCGGGACGGGATTTCGTACATGACATCCAGCATGATCTCCTCTAGAATGGACCGCAAGCCCCGGGCGCCAGTCTCCCTTTTGATGGCCTCCTTAGCAATGGCCACCAGGGCGTCTTCTTTAAATTCCAGGGTGACGCCGTCCATCTCGAAGAGCTTCTGGTACTGCTTCACCAAGGCATTACGCGGCTCCGTGAGCACCCGTATGAGGGCCGCTTCGTCCAGGGCCTCCAGAGTAACGATAATGGGAAGACGACCCACAAATTCGGGAATCAAGCCGTATTTCAGGAGATCCACGGGCATTACGTGCTTCAAGATTTCGCCGATGTTGACATCGTTTTTGCCCTGGATCTGGGCCCCGAAGCCCATAGTTTTCTTCGAAATGCGGTTCTTTATAATCCTGTCCAGGCCCTCAAAGGCCCCGCCGCAGATAAACAAAATATTGGTAGTATCGATCTGGATGAACTCCTGGTGAGGATGCTTACGCCCCCCCTGGGGGGGTACACTGGCCACCGTACCTTCCAGGATCTTCAGCAAGGCCTGCTGCACGCCCTCACCGGATACATCGCGGGTGATTGAAGGGTTTTCCGACTTACGGGCGATCTTATCGATTTCGTCGATGTAAACGATCCCCTTTTCCGCCTTCTCCACGTCGTAATCGGCGGCTTGGATAAGCTTCAACAGTATATTTTCTACGTCTTCACCCACGTAGCCGGCCTCGGTGAGGGACGTGGCGTCGGCAATGGCAAAGGGTACGTTGAGGATCTTGGCCAGGGTCTGAGCCAACAGGGTTTTACCGCTTCCCGTAGGCCCGATCATGAGAATGTTGCTTTTTTGGATTTCTACGTCCTCCAATTTAAGACCTAAATTTATCCTCTTATAGTGGTTATAAACCGCCACCGAAAGGGCCTTCTTAGCCTGGTCCTGGCCTATTACATACTCATCGAGGATAGCCCTTATTTCCTTCGGCTTAGGAATCTCCCCCAGTTCCAGGCTGAGGTCCTCGTTGAGTTCTTCTTCTATAATTTCGTTGCACAGCTCGATGCACTCGTCGCAGATATAGACCCCGGGTCCCGCCACCAGCTTCTTGACCTGGTCCTGCAGCTTGCCGCAGAAGGAACACTTCAGTTGTCCCTTATCGTCAGTATACTTATACATAAAGTTCACCTCGCTGTCGGCCTATTTGGCGAGCAGCACGCGCCTGGTGATTACCTCGTCAATAAGACCATACTCCTTCGCCTCCGCCGCCGACATAAAATGATCCCGGTCCGTATCCTTCGCTATGACCTCTACGGGTTTACCCGTGATCTCGCTCAAAATCTGGTTCAGTTGGTCTCTTATCTTTATAATACGCTTGGCGTGGATCTCAATATCCACCGCCTGCCCCTGGGTGCCTCCCATAGGCTGGTGGATCATAATTTCACTGTGGGGAAGGGCGTACCGTTTTCCCTTCGCCCCCGCGGCCAGGAGAAAAGCACCCATGCTGGCCGCCAGACCCACGCAAATAGTGGAAACATCCGGTCTGATATACTGCATGGTATCGAAAATGGCCATGCCCGCCGTGATGGACCCCCCCGGACTGTTGATATAAAGGTGAATGTCCTTGTCGGGATCCTCGGCCTCGAGAAAGAGCATCTGGGCTATAACCAGATTGGCCACATGATCGTCTATAGGACTTCCCAGGAAAATAATGCGGTCCTTTAACAGCCGGGAATAGATATCGTAGGCCCGCTCGCCCCTATTGGTCTGCTCCACTACTATCGGTACCAGCACGGACATCTCCCGACCCACCTCCGTCTGCAGGGATGCTGTTGCTGACCAGGAAATCGATGGTTTTATTTATTATAATATCATACCGGAGTCCGTCCAAATTCTTTTCCATTCTCTCCCGAACTTTTTCCGCCGGTTGTTGCAGGAGCTGGGCCATCTTTTGGATCTCCCGTTCCACATCCTCCTGGGTGGCTTCGATGCCTTCGGCCTTGGCGATGGCCTCCAAAACCAAATCTGTTTTTACTTCCTTTTCGGCCTGGGGACGCATGTCTTCTTTCAACTGCTCCCAGGTCTTTCCCGACCGTTCCATGAGCTGCTCCAGGGAAAGGCCCTGGCCGTGCAGGCGCCAGGCCATATCGTTGACCAAATGGGCTATGCGCCTCTCCACCAGCACTGCAGGTAACTCAACCTCGGCGTTTTCTACGGCTCTTTCTACTACCTGGCGGCGCACTTCGGCTTCCGCCCTCTGCTTCCGCTGCTCGGTGAGGCGTTGCCGGATATCCTCTTTGAGCTCGTCCAGGGTTTCCCACTCGCTGACATCCTTGGCGAACTCGTCGTCCAGAGGAGCCAGCTGCTTACGTTTAATACCCCGCACCTTAACGGTAAAAACCGCCTCCTTGCCGGCCAGCTCTTCGCGGTAGTAGTCGGCGGGAAAGGTCACCTTTACCTCTCGTTCCTCGTCTACCTTGACTCCCACCAACTGGGCTTCAAAACCGGGGAGGAAAGTGCCGGAACCGATTTCTAGAGGGTAGCTTTCCCCTTTCAGGCCGGGATAATCTCGGCCCTCCACTTGGCCTTGAAAGTCAATTATCGCCGTATCACCTTCTTGGAGAGAACCCTCTTCTACGTCCTTGAGCTGGGCAAAGCGCTCCTGCAGGCCCTTCAGATAAGCCTCCACGTCTTCGTCGGTAACCTTTACCCCCGGCCTTTCTACAGGAATTCCCTTGTACTCTCCCAGCCGGACCTCGGGCTTAACCTCTACTGTGGCCTTGAAAATGAGGGGTTGACCTTCCTCAGCCTGGACGATTTCCACCTCGGGATGGCCGATGGGCTCGATTTTCGTTTCTTCCACGGCTTCCCGGTAGGCTGCGGGGATGACTATATCCATAGCCTCACTGTAAAGAGGCTCCTTGCCCATGTACCGCTCTAAGATAAACCGGGGGGCCTTGCCCCTGCGGAAGCCCGGTATGTTGACCTGGCGCACCAGCTTTTTGTACGCCTTATCCAGTGCCTGCTCTAGCCGGGGAGCTTCCACCTCCACTTCCAGGATCACCCGGTTTTTCTCTAGCTTTTCCACGGTCGCTTTCATTTATGCCTTGATCCTCCTCAGGTCCGACGCTTGTTCATATTATGCTGGAACCTACGGAATTATTTCGCTACGCGGCTTGCCTTTTCCTGCCGCCCAAGATAAATTATCGACCGCTACAATAATACCTCGGCCGAACTTCCCGCAAAGGAGCCGAGGTGGTAAGAGCAAGGGGTCTTGACCTTCGTTTCGTAGCCGCATTGTACCAGATAAAACCGGAACCTGTCAAGGCCGGCCGCGCCTGGCGCATCCCTAGTTTTGATCCTGGCCTGCTTGGCTTCCGCTCGCAAAGGCCTCCCTCGCGGACAGGACTTTTGCTTGGCTTAAAGGCTTAAGACAGGCTTCCCGGCAGAATTTAAGC
>DOLC01000112.1 GCA_003509545.1 Peptococcaceae bacterium | reverse complement strand
CTCTATCTGACGCTGTAGTAATAGCATAAGCGACCGAAATAAAGGTCCCTTCGTGCGCATCAACTGCGGGGCTATTCCGGAGAATCTTCTGGAAGCCGAGCTTTTCGGATACGAAAAAGGAGCCTTTACCGGAGCCCGAAACGAGGGGAAACCGGGGCTGATAGAGACGGCGGATAAGGGCACCTTGCTTCTGGATGAAATAAGCGAATTGCCCCTTTCTCTGCAAGTCAAATTGTTGCGGTTTTTGCAAGAGCGGGAGTTTATAAGAGTGGGTGGGGTAAAGCCCATCAGGGTGGATGTAAAAATACTGGCGGCCACCAATAAGGATTTAAAAGAGCTGGTACAGCAGGGCAAGTTCCGCAGCGACCTGTATTACCGGTTGAACGTCATCCCGCTGGTGGTCCCTCCTTTAAGGGAGAGACCAGAGGATATCCCTATTCTAGCACACTATTTCTTGGAAAAATTTAACCGTAAATATGCCTACAGCGCCATGTTTAAAGGGGCGTTCGGCGACGCGCCGGCGTGGGCCGACACCCTGCAGAGGGCCACGCCCTATATCTTCGGCGGGCTGGGTTTTGCCATAGCCGCCCAGGCGGGATTATTTAATATCGGCCTGGAGGGCCAGATGTACCTGGGAGGCATGGTGGCGGCCATCATCGGCTTTAGTTTGCCGGGCCTGCCCGCCGGACTACACGTGGTGACGGCCCTGGCCGGCGCCGCAGCAGGAGGCCTGCTGATGGCCCTGGTTCCCGGGTGGCTTAAGGTGAAGGCCGGGGTCCATGAAGTCATTTCCACGGTCATGCTCAATTACGTAGCGTATGCTGCGACGGGTTATCTTACAGTGCACGTCTTTCACGAGCCGGGAGTGGTGGCCCAGACTTTCAAGGTAGCCCCTACAGCCGTATTGTGGCCTCTGCTGCCGCCCTCTAAATTGAACGTGGGCTTTATACTGGGGATTATAATGGCTTTCCTTTTGTGGATTTTCCTGTTTTATACTCCCTGGGGTTATGACTTGAGGGTGACCGGTTTAAACCGGCGGGCGGCCCGGTATGCCGGGATCCGCAGTGCGCGGGTGGTGATGGGGGCCATACTGGCCAGCGGCGCCATCGGGGGATTGATGGGCGCGGAAAGGATCCTGGGAGTTTACCAGAGATTTATCCATGCCTTTTCCCCGGGCTACGGGTTTACGGCCATCGCGGTGGCGCTGCTGGGGCAAAATCACCCCCTGGGCATCCTCCCGGCGGCCATTTTGTTCGGGGCCCTGGAAGCGGGGAGCTCTTCTATGTCCTTACAAGTTGATGTGCCCCGGGAACTGGGCATGATGTTGCAAGCTATCATTATTGTTTTTGTAGCTGCGCAGGCCTTTATCAAATACTGGCTTAACACCCTGCTGAAGAGGGGTGAGCGATAATGAGCGACTTCCTGTCGGTCGGTATCCTCCAGGCCACCCTGGCCATAGCCACTCCTCTCTTTATCGGAGCCCTGGGGGGCCTACTTTGCGAGCGGGCAGGGGTGATCAACGTGGGCCTGGACGGCATCATGCTGGCCGGGGCCTTTGTGGCAGCCGTCACTTCTTATTTCACCCAATCGGCCTGGCTCGGCTTGGCAGCGGCTGTAGCGGTCGGCGCATGTCTGGGGCTGCTCCATGCCGGTATCTGTGTGGGATTTAAGGCCGACCATGTGGTTAGCGGGGTTGCCATAAATATTTTAAGTACAAGCGCCACAATATTCCTGCTCCAATTTCTCTTCGGCAACAAAGGCCAGTCGCCTTCCTGCCCCAAGATAGGCTCCTTGGGGAGCCATTGGGCCAGCATCCCGGTGGTGGGCCCTATCCTGCAGAACATGAGCTACGTGACCCTCATCGGGTTGCTTTTGGTTCTGGCGGGTCACATCTTTTTGTACCATACCAAGATGGGCCTGCGCCTGCGGGCGGTGGGAGAGAATCCCTACGCGGCCCAGTCGCTCGGCGTTCCCGTAGTCAACTACATGTATGCGAGTGTTATAGTGGGCTGCGCTCTGGCCGGACTGGCCGGTTCTTTTCTTTCAATAGGGATGCTTAACGTTTTCACCAAAAACATGACTGCCGGTCGAGGCTTCATAGCCCTCGCGGCCATGATTTTCGGGCGCTGGACGCCTTTCGGTGCACTGCTGGCTTCGCTGTTTTTCGGTTACGTGATGGCCTGGCAAATTAATGCCCAGGGCTGGCAAGTGCCGGCACAGTTCGTAGAGGCCATACCGTATTTAACGACTTTACTGGTCCTGGCCTTTGTCTCCAAGCGGGTGAGGGGCCCTGCCCACGCCGGTAGGGTTTACGTCCGGAGCGAACTTTAAAGAGCGGTGGGGAAAGCCCACGAGTGGATCCGGCCGGGAACTTCCGCCCTGGATTACCGAACAAAACCGGTGTTGAGGAGGGTGTAACTATGTCTACGGTCAACAAGGCCGAAGTAACTCTGGGAAAGATCCAGTATCACCTGCGGGTGAAGCCCGGGGATGTAGGGAAGTATGTGCTCTTGCCCGGTGACCCTGCACGCAGCGACCGGGTGGCAAAATACCTGGATAACCCCCAACTTATCGCCCACAACCGCGAATACCGTACTTTCACCGGCTTTTATAAAGGTATTAAGGTGAGTGTAACTTCCACCGGCATCGGGTGCCCCTCGGCGGCCATCGCGGTGGAAGAGCTGGCCAATGTGGACGCGGAAGTCTTCATCAGGATCGGGAGCTCGGCAGCCCTGCAGCCGGGCATGGCCATAGGAGACCTCGTTATTGCATGTGGGGCCATGAAAAACGAGGGCACTTCTCGTTTCTATGTCCCCGATGTTTTTCCGGCCGTACCCGATATGGATTTTACGAGTGTATTGATAGAAACCGCCCGCAGGCTGCAGCCTGAACTCCACTACGGACTGCACGTAGGTATTTGTGCTTCCGATGACAGCTTCTACGGTGAAACCCAGGAATGGATTGAAAAACTTGCCGGACTGGGGATTACCAACGTGGAGATGGAAAGCTCGGCGATCTTTACCGTAGCCCATGTGCGGCGCCGGAAAGCCGCCAGCATCTGCGCCGTATCAGGCAACCTGGTGACCGGTGAAGTGATCTATGAAAAGGAAAACGAACGGCTGGTAGAGGGCTGGGAGAAGGAGATCCAGGTAGTTCTGGAGGCCATTTATGCTTATGAACAGCGCCAGAAATCCAAGGCGGCCTAGTTAAGGAAGGGTGGAAAAAGTGAAGGAAGAATACTACCGCCAGCTCTACCGGCAAGCCGTGAAGGAGTTGCAGGAAGCCCTGCCGGACGTGGCCTGGCCGCCTTCTCCTCCGGAGGAAGGCATACCGGCGGCCGTCGGTCAAGGGCTGGACCTGCCCGGCCTTATCGATCATACGGCACTGAAGCCGGATACTACCGTCCCCGCCGTCCAACGGTTGTGCGAGGAGGCCGTGACTTTCGGCTTCCACAGCGTCTGCGTGTCACCCTGCTGGGTAAAGCTGGCGTCCCGGCTGCTGCAGGGCTCCGGAGTCAAGGTGTGTACGGTAATCGGATTTCCCCACGGGACCACCACGACGCTGGCAAAAGTCACGGAAGCCGTGGAAGCGGTGGCCTGCGGCGCCGCCGAACTTGATATGGTCTTGAATGTGGGCGCCCTCAAGGGACGGAGCCTTCGAAGGGTCTGGGAGGAGATTGCCAGGGTCAGGGAGGCGGCCGGAGAAGAGAGGGTGCTGAAGGTAATCCTGGAAACGGCCCTTTTGGAGGATGTAGAAAAGGTTCTCGCAGCCCTGATTGCGGTCAAGGCCGGGGCGGATTTCGTGAAGACTTCTACCGGCTTCGGCGGGAGCGGGGCCACCGCCGAAGACGTAAGCCTGCTGCGCCGAACGGTGGGCAGCCGGGCGGGGGTGAAGGCCTCCGGCGGGATCAGGGACTTGGCCACCGCCCTGGCCATGGTCCGGGCAGGAGCCAACCGCATAGGTACGAGCTCCGGTGTACAAATAGCGAGGGAACTTGCTGCCAGAAAAGGGGAGAAGTCGCTCGATGAAACCGCTGCTGCTGAAAAACGTGAGCTATGTGGTGACCTGCAATGACCGGGATGAAATTTTGCGCGACTGTGATATTATTATTGCAGGACCTGAGATCAGGGCCGTAGGGCACGACCTTGAACCACCTCCCGGCGCGGAGGTAATCCCCGGACAGGGCATGATAGCCATTCCGGGGCTGGTGAACACTCACCACCACTTGTACCAGTCTCTCTTCCGCGGCCTGCCGGAGGTTCAGGGGCTTCCGCTGTTTGGCTGGCTGCAGAAACTTTATCAATTTTGGCGCCATCTCACTCCGGAAGCGGTATATTACGGTGCCCTGGTGGGGTTCAGCGAACTACTGCGCACCGGATGTACTTTAACGGCAGACCATCACTATGTGTTTCCGTCAGGGCAGGGGAATGACTTTATAGATAAGGAAATAGAGGCGGCCCGGCAGATTGGGATACGTTTTCATGCCACGAGAGGGTCTATGTCCCTGGGCCGCAGTCAGGGGGGCCTGCCGCCGGACGAGGTAGTCCAGGAGGAAGGGGCCATCCTGGAGGATTCGGCGCGCCTGATAGAAACTTACCACGATCCTCGACCGTATGCTATGGTACGGCTGGCCCTGGCGCCCTGCTCCCCCTTTTCCGTAAGCCTCGATCTTATGCGCCATACGAGGGATCTGGCCCGGGAAAAGGGTGTTATGCTGCACACCCACCTGGCCGAAACCACGGATGAAGAGAGGTATTGCCTGGAGCGTTACAACCGCCGGCCGGTGGAACTCATGGAAGAGCTGGGCTGGATAGGTTCCGACGTGTGGTTTGCCCACGCCATCCACCTAAACGACCGCGAGATAAAGAGGCTGGCGGGAAGTGGCGTGGCCCACTGTCCCTCTTCCAATATGAAATTGGGGAGCGGAATCTGCCGTACGAGCGAACTCTACCGGGCAGGCGTTAAGCTGGGCCTCGCCGTGGACGGCAGCGCCAGCAATGACGGCTCCAATATGTGGGAGGAAATGAGAAGGAGCTATCTTTTAAATCACCTGCAGTACGGTGAGGAAGGCTTCTCGGCCTACCAGGTGCTCAAAATAGCCACCCGCGGAGGGGCTGAGGTCCTGGGGAGGACGGATACAGGCGCCCTGGAGGTGGGCAAGGCAGCAGATGTGGTGCTCATCAACCTTGAGGACGTGGCCTTCGCCGGTTGCCACGACCCCATAGTGGCCCTGGTGTGCTGCGGCAACAGCAGCCTAGTGGATACGACCATCGTCAACGGCAGGATTGTGGTACGCCGGGGAGAAATCGTCACCTTGGACGTGGGCCGCATCTATAGCCGGGCCCAGGAGGTTTCCCGGGACATGGTGCGGGCCGAACGAGAAAAGGCCGGACAGGCCCGGTCTTAAACTCCGTCCCACCGGAGCCGGTGGCAGAGCCGCCCGCGCCTGGGAGCCGGGCAGTCAGAGGCGGGCCCTGCCTCCTGCCCCTTTCTTTCCGGGGTTTTGTTTAGGACCGGGCCCTTGGGGCGGTTAATACAAGAAGGGCTTTGAGGGATGGAGAGTATGGGTACAGGTCAAAGGGAGGCCGGCGGTGTCAAGGAACGCAGGTTTTACGAGGCCCTTAAAAACCTCTTTGTAGGTGCTGAGGTGGAAGGGGAGTCCGGTTACATAAACTTGATGCAGGTTAAATCGAGGTACTTTACCGAAGGGGTCCTTCCCCGGCTCCAGAGGGACATTGAGAAGGCCCTGGAACCCTTTCCCCAGTTCCGGGAGGAGCTTTTCGATAAGCTCTACTCTTTTTTCCGCCGCTATTTTTCCGAGAGCGGCTCTATTTATTTCCGTCATACCCCCCTTAGCCATCAGGTTTATGACAAGGTCTATACGGCCGACAGGGACGTCGTGCTCTTTTGGAAAACCCGCATGCTTTATTATGTAAAGACTGACAGGCTCTTCCGGAGTATGGGGGTGGAGGTAGAGGGAGTTAAGTTCTTTTTCGATGTTTCCGGCCTGGAGCACAAAAAGGCCAATGAGAAGAAGGAGTTGCTCTTTGAGCCGGCAGGGAAAAAGGAAGACGGGACCCTGGTGTTTCGGGTGCTCTACTCCGAGTGGGGAAAGAAAACGGACCTCAAGAGGATCTTGCGGACTCTGCGCAAAGAAGGTGTGAGGATAACCGAAGACACCCTGGAGAAGGCCTTCCGGATTTTCGCACGCCAGAGCGAAGTGGATTACTTCATATGTAAGAATGCCCGGGAGTTCTTGCGGGAGCAGTTGAGCCTATGGCTGTACCATTATGTCTTCAGTGGGGAAAGCGAGTGGACGGAAGAGCGGATCAAGCAGTTACAGGCCCTTAAAGAGATTGCCACTAAGATTATCGACTTTATAGCCCAGTTTGAAGACGAGCTGGTGAAAATCTGGAATAAGCCTAAATTCGTATTAAAAGCGGGCTACGTTGTTACCCTGGACCGGATTGGGGCCCGCGATATGGGCCTGGTGAAAAAAATTTTGCATCATCGGAACCTGGCGGCCCAGGTGGAAGAATGGAAACGGCTGGGCATTGTTGCTATGGATTTTGCTCCCCAGGAGGTGATAGAGGCCACCCCTCAGGGGGAGGTTTTACGGGAAAAGCACCGTTACCTGCCGGTGGATACCAGGTATTTTAAAAATCTGGAAGGGGAGATCCTCGGCCTCTTCGAACACCTGGACCAGGCCCTGGACGGCTGGCTCATAAGAAGCGAAAACTACCAGGCCTTGAACACCATCAAGAATAAGTTCAAGGAGCGCGTGCAGCTGATCTATATCGACCCGCCCTACAACACCGAGAAGGACAATTTTTGCTATAACGACAGGTTCAACCGGTCTGCCTGGCTGACCATGATGGAGAACCGGCTGCGCCTGGCCAGGGATTTCCTTAAGGATGCGGGCAGCATTTATGTGCACGTGGACTTCCATGAAACGGCCAGTACCAGGTTTCTCCTGGACGAGATTTTCGGCCGCGATAATTTGGCCAACGAAATTATCTGGCGGATAGGATGGGTGTCGGGGTTTAAGACGGCGGGAGAAAAGTATGTGCGGAATCACGAGACCATCTGGATGTACGGCAAGAGCCCGCGGAGCTTTTTCAATAAAGACGCTGCCGGAATCCCTTACCGGACCTTCAGGATGGGGGAAGAAGAAAAGGGGTATCTGCAGGACGTAGAGCGCAAACTGGGCCTTAAAGTGGATAAGTTCCAGCTTGCCTTGAGGGGAAAGGATGGCCGCATTTACAAGCCGGAGAGCCGGGGCGAAGCCAGGGAAGGGGTCTATCCCCTGGAGGATGTCTGGAATGCCAGTGAATATGACGAGATGAATTCCGTTATGATTATGAGCTACAGTAAGGAAAAGGTGGGCGACTTCCTGACGCAGAAACCGGAAAAACTGCTTGAGCGGATCATTGAGGCCTCGTCCCGGGAGGGAGACCTGGTTCTGGATTTCTTCGGGGGCACGGGCACTACGGCTGCCGTCGCCCACAAGTTGAAACGAAAATGGATTTTGGTGGAGATGGCTGAAGCTATCTTTTATGGCAAAGTCCTGCCCCGGATGAAGGAAGTCGTGGCCGGCAGGGGTAAACATGAGCCCTGCGGGATTTCCCGAGATGTGGGCTGGCGGGGAGGCGGCTTCTTTAAGTACTATGAGCTGGAGCAGTACGAAGACGTTCTGCGGCGGGTGAAGTACGAAGACGCGGATTTATTAGATGACTCCCACCGGGACCCCTACGGCCAGTACGTCTTCCTGCGGGACCTGAAGATGCTGGAGGCGCTGGAGGTAGACTATGAGAATAGCAGAGTGCGGGTAAATTGGGACAGGCTTTATGAGGGGATAGATGTGGCCGAGACTCTGTCCCACCTAAGCGGCAAATGGATAAAGGAGATTACTCCCGAGTGGGTGGAGTTCGAGGATGGAGAGAGGATGAGTATAAAGGAACCGGACTACAGGCTCATAAAACCGCTGATCTGGTGGTAAAGGCCCCCGGAGGGCCGAACCGGGGTACCCAGGGTGCCGGGAAGCCTGCCGGAGCCCTGAGCCAGGCGCTAGTTTGGTCCGCGAGGGAAATTATAGGCGCCAAGGCAAGCAGGCCCGGGAGCAGAACTGGGTTTACACCGGACAGCGGGCGGGGAGAAAGGCTACAAGCAGTCGACCGTGACCGTCTGCGGTAAAGAGTTTACACAAGACATCGGGCGGGGAGAAAGGCCATGCCCAGGACTATTCTCCAGGAAATAATCAAGCATGTACAGTTGGATCACCTGCCGCCCTCTTGGAGTTTAATGGATCTCAAGCAGTTTTCGCCTAGGAAAAGTTTGTGGGACTACCAGCAAGAGGCCCTGGCCAGTGCATTGAAGGTTTTGTGGAAATACTTTGAAGAGGCCCAGGACTACCGGGAGGGGGAGAAGGCGACAGAGGCCAGCCGCAGGAGAAAGCAGGCCTTTTTCCGGTGGTACCGGGAGAACGGCCTCGAGGCGGATTTGAGCATTAACTTGAAGAACGAGAACAGGGCCCTGCGCGAGCTCCTGGCGGAATACTACCCCTTGGAGGGGGGAGAGAGCCCCAAAATCTCCTATGAGCATTTTATCAACCGCCTGGGCTTCTGGATGGCCACCGGCAGCGGCAAGACCCTGGTGCTCATCAAACTCATGGAGGTCCTGCATACCCTCATTCGGCGGCGGGAGATCCCTCCTTTTGATTTTCTGGTCCTCACCCACCGGGAAGACTTGATAACCCAGCTTAAAGCTTGCGTGGAGGAATTTAATTACAGCGGGCGGCTGAAGATAAATCTGCAGGAACTGAAGGATTATCCGGAAGTCAAGGGGCAGCAGGGGGCCCCAGGCCTTACGGTCTTTTACTACCGCTCAGACAACATAAGCGACGAGCAAAAGGACAAGATCGTGGACTTCCGCAACTACGATAACGGGGGCCGGTGGTACATCTTCCTGGACGAGGCCCACAAGGGGGACCGCGAGGATTCCAAGCGGCAGCACCTTTATTCCATTATGGCCAGAAACGGTTTCCTGTTCAATTTCTCCGCCACCTTTACGGACGTGAGGGACGTCACCACCACAGCCTATAATTTCAACCTGGAGAAATACATCCGACGGGGATACGGCAAGCATATTGCCGTCCTTCAACAAGAAGTGCGCGGCTTCCGGGACGGAGAGGATTATACGGGTGAGGAAAAGCAAAGGGTGGTCGTGCAATCGTTGATTCTCCTGACTTATGTCCATAAGTTTTATGAAGAAATAGCCGGCCTGATGCCGGGATCGTATCACCGTCCCCTAATGCTGGTGCTCACCCATTCCGTGAATATAAAGGACGCCGACCTGGAGCTGTTCTTCCGGGAGCTGGCGCGCGTAGGGCGGGGAGATGTGGACCGGGCCCTTTTCGAGGGGGCCAAAGCCGAGTTGTGGAAGGAATTGGCAGCCAGGCCTACCCTCATGTTGGAGGCCGGCGAAAGGCTAACGATAGAACGAAAGGTGCTCGAGGGTATAACTACAGAGGACCTCTGGAGATATGTATACAACGCCGGAGCCCCCGGGGAGATTGAAGTCTTGAGGAGGCCGACCGACAAGCGGGAACTGGCCTTTAAGCTGAAGACCGGCGAACGGCCTTTTGCCCTGCTCAAGATCGGTGAGGTGGCCGGCTGGCTGCAGGAAAAACTTGCCGGCTACGAGGTACAGGAGGATTTGGCCGAGGAGAGTTATTTCCAAGACCTTAACCAGGCCGACTGCCCCATCAACCTCCTCATGGGCTCCCGCAGCTTCTACGAGGGCTGGGACTCGAACCGCCCCAATATTATTTGCTATATAAACATCGGCGGCCAGGATGCCCGGAAGTTTATCCTGCAGTCCCTGGGCCGGGGTGTGCGTATCGAGCCGGTTAAAGGTAAGCGCAGGAGGCTTCTGTTTCTCTACCGCGGCGGGGAGGTGGAGAGGAAATTGTTTGAGGGCCTGAAGAGTAAAGTTTTGCCGCTGGAAACCCTGTTCGTCCTGGCCACCAATAGAAAGGCTCTGGTGGAAATCGTCTCCCGGCTGGAAGAGATAGAAGATGCCCGGGACGCCGGTCCCCATGACAGTGCGGGCGCACCCTTGGCCCTTGGGGGCCGGGGAGAGGATGTCCTCAAGGGCGGGGGCGGAAGAGAAAAACCAGAAATAGGGAAAGAGGATTATGCACTCCTCAGGAAGTGGCTCTCCTATCTCGGCGACGACAGGGTGCTTCTCATGAGGTACCACTTGGAACCGCGCGAGCTCAAGCTCCTAAGAGACCTGGCGGCAGACCCGGCCAACTTTAACCTGGACGGGAAGAACCTTAAGGACCCCGATTTACTGGTAGAACAGCTGATTGCTCACTGCAGGACGGCCGTCCGGGCGGCCTTATCGGCAAGGATGCCGGCTGACGGGGGAGTCCCATCTGAAGCTTTGAGGCCGAGTGATGGTCTGGCCCGTGAGGAAGACCGTAAGGGAGCTTTAAACCCAAGCAGGCGTGAGCTCAAAGGCGGGGATGACTTAGTAAGGGGATGATATTGAGGGGTTCCCGGTCAAGTGTTAAAGTAATAGGGGAAAGGAGGCACACCCTATTGCACATTCTAGTAACCGGCGGGGCCGGATTCATCGGTTCTCACGTGGTGGACGCCCTGATAAAGGAAGGGCATAAGGTGGTCGTGGTGGACGATCTAAGCAGCGGGCGGGAAGAAAACCTTAACCCGGCCGCCAGGTTTTACCAGCTTGATATTTGTTCCCCGGAGCTGGAGGAGGTCTTTGGGCAAGAGGAAATAGAGGTGGTTAACCACCATGCGGCCCAGATAGATGTGCGGCGCTCGGTAGCGGACCCGGAGGAAGATGCGCGGGTCAACATCCAGGGCCTGCTGAACCTTTTGCAGACCAGCCTCCGCCGTAAAGTAAAGGGAGTTATTTTTGCTTCTTCGGGCGGGGTGGTCTACGGAGAGCCGGAGGAGCTCCCGGTAGACGAGCAACAGCCCAAGAAGCCGCTCTCGCCCTATGGGGTAAGCAAGCTGGCTTCGGAATATTACCTCTACTACTATGCCCGGGTACACGGCCTCCATTACATAGCCCTCCGGTACGGCAATGTCTACGGTCCCCGGCAAGATCCCCACGGGGAAGCAGGAGTAGTGGCCATTTTTGGGCAAAAAATGCTCAGGGGCGAGGTACCCACCATCTACGGAGATGGAGAACAGTTGAGGGACTACGTCTTTGTGGGAGATGTGGTGCGGGCCAATCTGCTGGCCCTGGAGAAAATAAAAACGGGATTGGGCGTACCCTCCCCGGATAATCTAGACGCTCTGGCCTACAACATAGGCACCGGCCGCGGCACTTCGGTAAAAGAGCTTTTCCGGCTGCTTAAAAGGGTCACCGGCTACGAGGGAGACGCTCAGCACGCTCCCGCAAGGGCGGGGGAATTAAAGAGGATTTATCTGGACGCCGATAAGGCGGCCCGGGAACTGGGATGGAGGCAGGAGGTGGAGCTGGAGGAGGGCCTGCGGCGGACGGTGGAGCATTTGAAGAGGAACGTTTGAAAAAAGCTTCCTTGGCCGCGCGCGAGCGCCCGGCTTTGGCCGGCGGCCCGGTAGGAGGCGGCCTGTTTCGGCTTCAAGGGACGCCCGGGCCTTGCCGGGAGCCAGAACCGGGCCCGGCAACAGGGCAGACCGGGGCGCCGTCGGCCCTGGGAGCGGCAGGGGAGACGCTGGTATGTTCAATGGGAGATCTGCGAGGTGAGACCGCTTTGCGCCTTGGTGTGGCCCAAATGTTCATTGCCGATACCCTCCAGGCCAACCAAAGGAAGATTCTCCAGATGGCCCGGGAGGCCGCCCGCCGGGGGGTGGAGCTGCTGGTTTTCCCGGAAATGAGCTTGACAGGTTATAACCCCGCGACCATCGGCGCTCCCGGCTTTAGGGCCGAACTGGACGGGGCCCTGGCGAAGATAGCGGGGTATTCGGCCAGGTTGGGCATGGGGCTAGTAGTGGGACGGGCGGCCTTGGCGGGTGAGAAGCTGTTCAATGCCGCTTCGGTTTTCCTCCCTGACGGTTCGGTACATACCTACTACAAAATTCATTTGACGGCCCTGGAAGAGAAGTATTTTTCCCCCGGGGACAGCCCCCTGATCTTTACTTATAAAGGTTTTACCGTGGGGATTATGATCTGTCGCGACCAGAATTACCCCGAGCTGGCCAGGTCCCTCAAGCAAGGGGGGGCCGAGGCCCTTCTCATCCTATCTGCCCACTATTATCCGCCGGCCGAGGCCCGGTGGAAGATAGACAAAAATCGGGCCTTGCCCATCGCCCGGGCCGTGGAAAACAACTGCTATGTTTTCCTGGCCAACGCTGTGGGGTCCCACATCGGCATGGTAAGCCTGGGGAACAGCTTAATCGCCGATCCCCACGGGGTGGTGGTAGCCTCCGCCGACGAGAGTACGGAAGGGATATTGACCTGCGACATAGGGCGTTAAAGAAGGGTGGAACCGGCCGGCCCGGTTAACGGTATATAAAGGCAGGGGATTTTTTGCCTATGCACCCGGCCTTGAGCAGGTCTGTGGAGCAGGGGTGTAGATTTCCATTTCATCCTGCCTTAAATCAGGTCCAACCAACAGTTGCCTCCTTTCCTAATCAATGCCATACTTAAATCATGAAACATGAATTAGAGGAACACTACCCATTACGCAAAGCAGCAGAAATACTG
>DOLC01000075.1 GCA_003509545.1 Peptococcaceae bacterium | reverse complement strand
AGGGAGGCCTTTGCGAGCGAAAGCTAAGCAGGCCGGAATCAAAACTGGGGATACGTCAGCCCCTATATGCGTTGATCTTTCTTTCCTAATGTGCTACAATATGTCCGCTTTTCCAGTCTCCTTTTTGCAGCCTAAGGTGGTGGTACGATGGACCCGCTCCCACGATCATCATTGCTTTTGTCCGTTAGTATGTTAGCTGTGTTGGACAGCAAACTAACAGGTGGGGGGATTCCTGTCGTCTGCCATCGGGCTTTTGTCTGGATCCCCCCACCATAAAAAGGGGGGAATTCTTGTGGAGCTCCAAGACCTAGATCACACCATAGCGCTCTTCCGCCGTTGGATTGAAGATAAAAATTACCTGGACTTAAAACAGCAATTGACCCAGCTTCCGGTTCAGGATATTGCTGAGATCTTAAACCAATTGGATGCCAGAAGCAGCTTGTTGGTTTTTAGATTGTTGCCCAAAGAGAAGGCAGTAGAAGTCTTCGCTTACCTGTCGGAAAAGATACGGACCGCCTTTTCCCAAATGATCGCCGAAGATGAATTAAAAAGCCTGGTACAAGATCTTTTTTTCGACGACAAGATCGACTTTCTGGAAGAAATGCCGGCCAATGTGGTAAAAAAAATCCTGCAGCGTACGCCGGAGAGCGAGCGCAAACTGATCAACCAGTTCTTAAACTATCCGGACGACTCGGCCGGCAGCATCATGACCATCGAGTTCGTGGATCTCCGCGAGGAGATGACGGTGGCAGAAGCCCTGGAGCATATACGGTATACGGGCCCCGACAAAGAAACCATCTATACTTGTTATGTCATTGACCATGAACGCCGGCTGCGCGGAGCCATCTCCCTTAAAGATCTGGTCCTGGCCCGGCCCGAGGCCAAGATCAAAGACGTGATGACCCGCGATGTGCTGGCCGTCAAGACCCATGAAGACCGCGAAATAGTGGCTGCCCTTTTTAAAAAGTATGACCTGTTGGCCATGCCGGTGGTGGATCAGGAGGACCGCTTGGTGGGTATTATCACCATCGACGATGTGGTAGATGTGCTGGAAGCCGAAGCCACCGAAGACTTCCAAAGGATAGGCGGCATTAGCCCTACAGAAGAATCCTATTTTAACCAAAATGTTTTAATCCTGGCCAGGAATCGCTTGTTTTGGCTCTTGTTCCTCATGGTGTCAGCCACCTTTACCGGAAGGATCATCCAGCATTTTGAGGACGTGTTGCAGGGCATGGTTATCTTAGCCGCTTTCATTCCGATGCTCATGGATACGGGCGGCAATGCCGGTTCCCAGTCCTCCACCCTCATCATCCGCAGCCTGGCTCTAGGGGAAATCAAACCCCGGGATGCGTGGAGGGTTTTGCTGCGTGAAGCCGGGGTAAGTCTTGTGGTGGGATCGGTCTTGGGGTGTCTCAACCTGTTACGGCTCATTGCCCTCGAAAAGATCCGCGTGGATATCGCTCTGGTGGTGAGCATTACCCTAGTAG
Organism: Peptococcaceae bacterium; assembly: GCA_003509545.1. Lineage (GTDB taxonomy): Bacteria > Bacillota > DSM-521 > Neomoorellales > Neomoorellaceae > UBA12545. The sequence goes on along the minus strand of DOLC01000075.1, from coordinate 5,880 downwards.
CCACCATTTTTCTGGCCAAGGTAATAGGGGGACTCCTGCCCTTAACGGCTAAAAAACTGAGAATAGATCCGGCCCTCATGGCCAGCCCGCTTATAACTACCATCGTAGATGCTTTGGCGCTGATAGTTTATTTTAATATAGCTTCTTTTCTCCTACGCCTGTAAACAGGCTAACACGTAACCTCAGGGAGGCCGGGTTCCTGAAAAAGGTTTCGCGAGCCAGCCTTAACCACTTTTTCTTCTCTGACGCACCTCCGTTTCTTTTTGGGGCAGGCAAAGGTAAACGCAACCCTCACCTATCCGGGCTTTTTAGCCCACTTGGGCGGGTCGAGGGGCGGCCAAACAGTTTGTCGGGCTCTAAGCCCATGGGGATACACGGCCGCCCTGCCTGCACCCACCTTCGCTTGTATCCCACCCTAATAGATTAATTCGTCAGGGTTGCGGTTTTATCATGCCAACAGTTTTAGGGCGTGGCCTGCTTGGCTTGCGCTCGCTCCGGAGACCGTCGCTGGCAAAACTATCACTCAACCTCAAGCTCCGGCAGGCTTCCCGGCAGAATTTAAACAGCCTGTCTCAGTTGCCGGCCGCAGGTTTCTCATGCCTTCGGGTCCGCCTCCGCTTTCGGCTTCGTGAAGTTTGGCTGCCGCTCCGGTTTAGTCCCTCCCTTTCAAGCCAAGGCAGGCCTCTCCTGCAAAAAGTGGGGATAACTCAGTTCGGCCCCTCTAAAGTTGACAATAGAAGGGGGAAGTGGTAAGGTATTACTGCATTTATCCAAGAGTCAGGAGAGTCTACGGTGCGCATTGGTTCCCACCTATCCATCGCCCAGGGTCTGCCCAAGGCGGCTCTCATGGCCGAACGTATCGGCGCCAATACCTTTCAGTTTTTCACCCGGAACCCTCGGGGCGGGCGGGCACGCCACATCGGGAGGGAAGAAATAGAGGAATGGAATAGGGAAAGGCGACGGCTGGATATTTACCCGGTGGTAGGTCATCTGCCCTACACCGTCAACCTGGCCGCCCCTCCGGGCAAACTGCAAGACTTTGCCGCTATGGTGGTGCGGGAAGATCTGGTCAGGGGCGCCGATATAGGAGCGGAATATATAGTCAGCCACCCCGGCAGGCATAAGGGCGACCGAGAACAGGCCCTGAACCGCCTGGCTCAGATCATCCGCCGGGGCCTGGAAGAAACCCCGGAAGTGAAAACGATGTTCCTCCTGGAAACTATGGCCGGGCAACAGGGGGAAATAGGCAGCCTGGAAGATTTGCGCTGTATTTTAGACTTGCTGGATTGGTCTCCCCAGGTGGGTATTTGCCTCGATTCGGCCCACCTTTTTGCCGCAGGCTGGAATTTAAAAACCACGCCGGGGTGTGACGATCTGGTTGCAGCCCTGGAGGAAAAGATCGGTCTGGACCGCGTTAAGATATTGCACTTGAACGATTCCCTGGCCCCCCTAGGCAGCCGCAGGGACCGCCACGCCTGCATAGGTCAAGGCGAGTTGGGGGATGAAGGTATCGGTGCCATTATAAACCACCCCTTTTTGGGGGAATTACCCATGTTGCTGGAGACTACGGTGGAGCGTTATGAGGATTATGGGGAGGAAATTGCCAGGGTAAAGGAATTACGGATTATCCGCGGCACAGCAGAGCCCTGCAATAGGGCAGAATCTGTTCTACCGTCAAAATGAGGGGCCAGTGGAGGTCCAGGCCGGAAATTTTGGTAAAGGCCACCTTGTTCTTATGGAAACCAGACCAGCCGGTCACCCCTTCCAGGCGGGCGGGAAAGAAAAGATAATCGTCCTGCACCGGACTCCAAGATGTGCCGTGGAAATCCCCCAGGCAAAAGGTGAACTTCCCCTTAGCCGTCCAGCATAGGAGGATCGTAGACCCTAGGGTTAGCCGGAGGGGAGGCCTATCCGGCAAGCCCAGCACCTCCCCGAGATATTCCTTCCGGGACGGGCAGCCTTTTTTTTCCCGGCTGCAGTGGTAAACATGGTAGCCGCTGTCTTGGGGCTCCCAAACCAACCAATAGAGCCGCGAACCATCCGGGGGATAGAAATAAACGGTGGCGTCCTTCTTTTCCCGGCCCAAAAGGGAGGGTGCGGTCCATCCCGCTTTGGGGGTGTAGAGAGAGGACAGGATTTGTTGCATCCCACCGCCGACTTCTTGCCAGGAGAGGAAAAGGCCCTCGTTATTTCCGGGGGTAAAACACAGAGGTTCGGAGGACAGGGCAAAAGGGAGTTCGCGTATTAAACATTCTTTTTCTTGGTAAGTGAGATGGAACACCCGTCCCCGGCCCCAGCGCAATAATATATGCCCCCTTCCGAAGCAGTCCACTGCCAAGCCATAGGGTTCCGTGCCGTCCTGGGAGTGGTAGGGAAGACCAAGGACCTCCCAGGACCGTCCCTGCCAGTAGGCATAAATGTTACTTCCTGCCGTCGTCCTTAACAAAAGGTGTAACCGCCCTGCGCGGTCTAGGAAGGAAAAGCAGGAAGCGATACCCTTTACCGGCTTTCCTGTCAGAACATAGGCATACTTAAGCCAGCCGGGGGAAAAATCGATGTTCCATAGGTCGTCCTCCAAGGTCCAGAGGAGAGGCACCTGGTTTTTCACCTGCCCTAAAGTAAATATATTAGCTTCGGGGCAGAACTGTACTAAAAATAATAGGCCCTCGCCGCTGGTAGCAGGGGGCTCAAATAACGGTCCCTAACCGGGGGGTGTCGGCTTAAGGCCGGCCGTCCCGCTATAAGAGGCCGGTTAGACGTTCGGACAAACAATAGAGCAAAGACACCCACAACGCCGAGCGGCACCAACAGAAGGATGAAAACAGCGGGCTCGCATTCCTCCCGAGCGAGCGATTTGGTCCGAGGGGATGAGCAGCCTTGGCGAAGCCGAGGAGGGAGGCGGGGCCGAGGACAGGAAGTCCGAGGCCGGCCTCTGAAGCAAGGACGCTGAATAGGCCGGGAACCCCGCCCGAGCGCGGGGCTGAGCCGTAGGCTGACCCGCGAGGACCACTTAGCGAGCGATAACAAATGCCGGCCCGAAGAAAAGTAGTTTTCGGGGGAGAAGAGCCTCCATGCGGGTCAGGTTGGTAGCCAGTTTGACGACCGATCCGGACATGAAAAAACCCCCTCATTCAGGTATACCGCCTGTATCGAGGGGGTAATACGGTGGAAGCCTTGATTCTGTAAGACTGGTAGCCCTACGGGGATTCGAACCCCGGTTACCGCCGTGAGAGGGCGGCGTCCTAGTCCACTAGACGATAGGGCCTCGGACCGTAAACAATTATATCATGCCCCGCACCTCCCGTCAATACCTTGCGGGGCTGGGTTATCCCCACTTTTTGCAGGGGAGGCCTGATTGGACTTGAAAGCGAGCGAGCAAGCCTTCGCGGCAGCCCAGGCTTTAAGCTTGGCGAAAGGCTTAAGAAAGGCCCGAGGCCATGAGAATCCTACGGCCGGTAACGGAGGCAGGATGCTTAAATTCTGCCGGGAAGCCGGAGCCTTGAGCCAAGCGTTTAGTTTGGCCCGCGAGGGAAACCATAAGCGAGCGAAGGCCAAGCAGGCCTAAAAGCAAAACCGGGGATACGCCAGCTTGCGGGGCTGGGTTGCCCGCACTTTTGGGCCTAGGCCTACTTTGTTTTTGGGGCCAAGGGCTGCCCTGGCTTGAAAACGAAAAGGTCAACCTTCGCGGCTGCCAAACTTAACAAAAAGGAGGGGGCTTACCCCTCGGGCGAGGGTTCCTCCCTCTGGTGACCGAAGAAGCGAGCCAAGAGGGCTCCGTGGATCAACCCCATGGGGTAAGCCAGCCATGCGAGCCACCGCAGCCACGATCTCTCGCGCCTGCGCTCAAGGGTGCGGGCTCGAAACATAGATATCCCTCCTGTTTTTTTAGTTTCTGCCGCCGGAAATTCTTCTATACCGCTACACCTTACCAGTAATTGTTGCTCCAGGGGAGCTTTAAGAAGTAAACCGGCTTCGCAAAATAAACTAGAAAAAACTCACTTGACAAAAGGAGAAGAGAGGTAAAATGAAGAAAAGATTTAGATTGGGCCGCAACCGCCTCAATCAGGACAGGCGAGCCCAAGTTCGCGCCCGCGAGCTGCATGTGATTCGCGGTAATCAAATCCTGGTGGATCCGGAAAGAGGTCCGGAAAACAAATAGCAAGGGTGCCGGGATAGCCTATGGATTTGATTTTGACCACTCAGGAACGGGTCAAAGCCGGCGACCAAAGCATCCGTCTACCCCATTCCCGCTATGAAGGTCGTCATCCTGTCTGGTATGTGGGGCAGGTGATAAAAGGGAAGATCCTGGCCAGGATGTCGGCAGGCAGTTACCTGCTGGTGGTGGAAGGACGGGAGGTGGTGGCCCGGTCGGACCTGTCCCTGGAGATCGGCCAGTTTGTGGTAATGGAGGTACAAGAATTTAGGGACGGCAGATATATGGTAAGACTGCTAAGCGGGAGGCCCGGGCAAAAAGAGGAGGGAGGAGAAGCCCTAAAATCCCTCCTCCACCGTCTGGGCCTGGAGGATACCCCCGCCCACCGCGCTTTGGTCCAGGCCTTCATTGCCCAAAGGCTGCCCTTGACTGGCGAAAGCCTTAAAGAAGCTTCTCTAATGCTGGGTTTTCTTCAATCCCGGCCGCCGGGCGAAGTCCCCACCGAGGAAGAAATCGCCACCGTTTTACATGCCTTAAAGAGGGAACTTCCCCCCAGACCCGAAGTGTTGCAAGCCCTGCACGCCTTTGTAAGGGCCGAACAGGAAGGGCGCCAGAGCACTATTACCCGCCTGGTAGATTTTATATTCACGGCTGCTCCCGTTTTGAGGGAAGTCTTAGCCGAAGGCCAGAGCAGGGCCCTGCTTCTCCAGATGGAGGCCACAGCCAAGGCCCTGTTGCTCAGGCCCCATGAGGGGTCCGCCGCCGTAGCGCAACAGTTGCGCAGCCTCCTGAGCGCCCAGCTACCGTCCTGGGCACCGTCTTACGGATACGGAGAGGGGGTGGGGAAGGGGACTAAAGGCGGCGGGCACGGAGGAACGGACCCCACCGTAAGGGATTTGCCCGCCAGGCTTAGGCTGCTCCTCCACCTCTTGGACCGCTATGAAGGTGCCGGCGAAAGGAAGGCCCTCGCCGCCTCTATTAAGGAAGAAGCGTACGTCCTCGCCAGGTATCTCTGGGGCCAGCATTTCTGGCAGGTCGGTAAGGGGGAAGGGGAGGCCCACCTCTATTTCGGCTTACCTGTATACCTCGACGGGCAAATCCTCCACTGGGGGGAGCTCCTTATAAGAAAAGACCGCGGAGCCGCCGTCACCGCTTCCCGGGACTTTACGGTGACCGTCCTGGTACATACCCGCCGTCTAGGTCGCCTTGCCCTGGAGATAAGGGTGCGGGGCTCCGAGATTGCGGTGCGCGGAAAAGTGGAACACGCCTGGGTGGGACGGCTCCTGGACAGCTCCTGGTGTATGCTGGAAGAAGCCCTTAGAGGACTGGGCTACCGCCTGCACCACCCCACCTGGGAAGTCGCTCGCGTCTCCTCTGTTTTCGCTCCACAGTCACCACCGGAGGCGGGTCCAGCGCCCGGAATAGTTTCCGTGGACGCTAAGGTCTAATCCGGGGGAGGTCTAATCCGGGGGAGACAGCTATGCCGCCGGCGCGGCACCAGCAAGAGGATGAAAACACCAGGCCGGCATTTCTCTTGAGCCGGCGATTTGGCCCGAGCGGATGAGCAGCCTTGGCGGAGCCGAGGAGGGAGGGCGGGGCCGAGGACAGGAAGTCCGAGGCCGGCCTCTGAAGCAAGGATGCTGAATAGGCCGGGAACCCCGCCCGAGCCCGAGGCTTAAGCCGTAGGCTGATCCGCGAGGACCACTTAGCGAGCGAAAACAATGCCG
>DOLC01000076.1:4235-14848 GCA_003509545.1 Peptococcaceae bacterium | reverse complement strand
GGATACGTCAGGTTCGCCTTGCCTTGACGCCGGGACTCCCCGTGGCTTATAATGAAACATGAGGGGCCCGTATGAAAAGCGGCCCTTTTTCTGGTATGGGAAGCGGGGGACTATGGACCACTACGGATTATTACAAATTATTAGAGAAAGCACACAATTTCACATGTTGGCGGAAGGCCTGCGCCAAGGTCTGCCGGAGCAACAGCTCTACGATTTGCCTGAGGGTCTCAGGGGCTTGTGGGTGAGGGCCATGGCCGAGGAGTTCCGGCCCCTTTTGGTGGTCACCGCCGGGCCGGAGGAAGCCCAACGCCTGGCCTCCGATGTGGAAGCCTTCGGACCTGACGTAGGTGTGGACTACCTGCCTGCGCCGGAGCTGCTGCCGGTGGGATTTTATGCTCACAGCCCAGAGGTTCCTGCCCAGCGCATCCGGGTGATGCAAGGTCTGGTCCGCGGCCGGGTGCGGGTATTGGTGACCGACGTGGGGGCCTTGGCGGCTAAGCTCCCGCCGCCGGAGGTCTTTTCCAGATCCCTCATCATCTTGCGGGTGGGCCAAAACGTGGAGCGGGAAGAGCTCCTGGAACGCCTGGCGCGTCTCGGGTATCGCCGGGAGGAAATGGTAGAGGCGCCGGGGCACCTGGCGGTGAGGGGAGGCCTCATCGATATCTATCCCCTGGGCGCCGAGGAGCCGGTCAGGGTAGAGTTTTTCGGCGATGAAATCGAATCCCTTAGGCCCTTCGATCCGGCTACCCAGCGGTCGGTGGGTGAGTTGGAGGAAATAGTAATTACCCCCGCTGTGGTGCCGGTGGCACCCGAAGACTTCCGTCCGGGCCTTGACCTCCTCCGAAAGGAATTCCAGCAGACCTCGGCCAGACTAAAGAAATCGCGACCGGAGGCCGCTCGCGAGCTCGAAGAGCGCATGGGTGTTCTGCTGGCCAGGTTGGAAGCCGGGGATTGGCCGGAAGGGGTAATGTCCCTGCAGCCTTTCTTTTATCCCCGGCAGGCCATTCTACCAGACTATTTTAATCGGCCGCCTATTATAATCCTCGACGAGCCGCTCCGTCTTAAAGAGGAGGCTAAACGCTTAGAAAAGCAGCGCCTGGAGATTTTGACCCAAATGCTGGAGGGGGGCCAGGCCCTGCCCTCCCAGGGCCTGGCCTACGCCGGGGTCGAGGAAATGGAGAACCTCCTGGCCAAATACCAGCGCCTCTATTTTACTCTCCTGCCACGGAGGGCCGGCCTCCAGGTGCGCCAGGCTATAGGGGTGGGGGCCCAGGGACTCCCCTCCTTCCAGGGTAAGGTAGGCCTTCTCGTTCAGGAACTCGGCCGCTGGCGGCGCCAGGGCTATCGCATTATCCTAATGGCGGCCGACTCCGGCCGCCTTGAGGCCCTGCGCCAAAACCTGGCGAGCGAGGGGGTGGAGGTCGCGGCCCGGCAGGACCTTTCCTCCCTGCCCCCGCCCGGCCAGGTTACCGTGGTACCCGGCCACCTCCGTCAGGGCTTTAGCTGGCCCCAGGCAAAACTGGTCATCCTGGGGGATGCCGAGCTATACGGTCCGGTGCGCCGGCCTCGCCGGCCGAAGACACCTCGGGTGGGGGGGAAGATAACCTCCTTTACCGACCTCAAGGAAGGGGACTACGTCGTCCACGTCAACCACGGCATCGGCCGCTACCTGGGCATCCGGCAGCTGGAGGTAGGGGGGGTAAAGAAAGATTACCTCCTCATCCAGTATGCGGGCAACGACCGCCTCTACGTACCCGTAGACCAGATCTCCCTGGTCCAGAAGTACATCGGGGGCGAGGGACACGTGCCCCGCCTCTACCGCCTGGGCGGCAACGAGTGGGCTAAGGTCAAGGGCCGGGTCCAGGAGGCGGTGCGGGCCATGGCCGAAGAACTCCTTACCCTCTACGCCACCCGGGAAACAGTGCGCGGCCACGCCTTCTCCCCGGATACGCCCTGGCAGCGGGAATTCGAAGAGGCCTTCCCCTACACCGAGACGCCGGACCAGCTCAAGGCCATTGCCGAGGTCAAGGCCGACATGGAGCGGCCCAAACCCATGGACCGCCTCCTGTGCGGCGACGTGGGGTACGGCAAGACCGAGGTGGCCCTGAGGGCGGCCTTCAAGGCGGTTATGGACGGCAAACAGGTGGCCGTGCTGGTCCCCACTACCGTCCTGGCCCAGCAGCATTACAATACCTTCAAAGAGCGCTTCGGCCCCTATCCGGTGAAGGTGGCCGTCTTGAGCCGCTTCTCTTCCCCCCGGGAGCAGCGGGAAACGGTAGAGGCCCTGGCCCGGGGCGATATAGATATAATCATCGGCACCCACCGGCTCCTGTCCGAAGACGTCGCTTTTAAGGACTTGGGTCTGGTTATAATCGACGAGGAACAGCGGTTCGGGGTGGCCCATAAGGAGAAGCTCAAGCAGCTTCGGTACACCGTGGACGTCCTCACCATGACCGCCACCCCCATACCCCGCACCCTCCACATGGCCCTGGCGGGCGTGCGGGACATGAGCCTAATTGAGACGCCGCCCGAGGACCGCTACCCTGTCCAGACCTATGTAGTGGAGTACAGCCCGGAGCTGGTGCGCGAAGCCATCAGGCGGGAGCTGGACCGGGGGGGCCAGGTCTATTACGTTCACAACCGGGTGGCCGACATCGACCATGTGGCCTTCACCGTACAACAACTGGTGCCGGAGGCCAGGATAGCCGTAGCCCACGGCCAGATGGCCGAGGAAGACCTCGAGGCCGTAATGCTGGATTTCATCGAAGGCCACTACGACGTGCTGGTCTGCACCACCATTATCGAAAACGGTCTGGATATCCAGAACGTAAATACCCTCATCGTAGACGAAGCCGATACCCTGGGCCTGGCCCAGCTCTACCAGCTCAGGGGCCGGGTGGGCCGCACCAACCGCCTGGCCTATGCCTACTTCACCTACCGTCCCGACAAAGTCTTAGGGGAAGTAGCGGAGAAACGCCTGGCCGCCATCCGAGAATTCACCGCCCTGGGTTCGGGCTACAAGATAGCCCTGCGGGACCTACAGCTCAGGGGTGCCGGGAATTTTCTGGGGCCGGAGCAGCACGGCCATATGCTGGCGGTGGGTTTCGACCTTTACTGTCAACTATTGGAGGAGGCCGTACGCAAGCTGCGGGGGAAGGGGCTGCCGGAGCGGAAACAGCCTCCGGGGGCCAGTGTGGAATTAAACGTGGACAACTATTTGAGCGACGACTACATCCCCGATGCCGCCCTCAAAATGGAGTTCTATCAGCGCCTGATGGCCGCCAAGGAGCCGGCCGAACTGGACGAGATTACGGCGGAGATGATCGACCGCTTCGGGACCCCTCCCCGGGCCGTGGAGAACCTCCTCCTCATGACCCGCATCCGGTTGCTGGCCGGGGAACTGGGCATCCTTCACGTGCAGCAGCGTTCCGGCGAAGTGGAGCTCAAATTCGGGAGCGGCCATCGTCTGAAGGGGGAAAAATTGCTACAATTATCCCAGATATTCCCAAGAAGGTTATCCTTTTCCTCGGCAGGGGGCCTGAGCATACGGGTGAAGATCCGGGACTTAGAACAGCACGCCCTTCTAAAACTCCTCGAACAGCTTTTAAGCTCCATCAGGAATATGATCTGGCCGGAGGCGAGGTAAAGAAATCATGAATAAAGGCTTGGGAGGGGTTATATACTAACAGTAAAAGTTAACATTGCAAGGCCACCCAGGGGAGGAAAAGGGGGGATACACAGCAGTGAAAGCCACAGGTATCGTCCGCCGTATCGACGATCTAGGACGCGTAGTAATACCCAAGGAAATCCGACGCACCCTGCGCATCCGCGAGGGCGATCCGTTGGAGATTTTCGTTGACCGGGACGGGGAGGTCATTCTGAAAAAGTATTCACCCATAGGCGAGCTGGGGGATTTTGCCAAGGAATACGCCGACTCCCTGCACGAGGCCATCGGTCATATAGCCTGCATCGCCGACCGGGATAACATCATTGCCGTAGCGGGTGCCCCCAAGAAGGAATTCTTGGATAAGCCCATCGGTCCGGCAGTAGAAAAGGTTATGGAGGAACGCAAGCCGGTACTCATCAACAACCCCGGCGAGCACCTTCTGTGCAAAGATTGTCCCATAGATACCGAAGGCGAGGGTTGCAAGTTTTCGGCCGAGGTTATCGCCCCCATCATAGCCGAAGGAGATCCCATCGGAGCCGTCATCCTCTGTTCTAAAGACCCTAATGTCAAGATGGGAGAGATGGAGCTCAAACTGGCGGAAACCGCCGCCAGCTTCCTGGCCAAACAAATGGAACAGTGAACACCTTCGACTGTCGACGGGATCACACCGCGCCCCTGGAAAAGGGGCTTGTTTTTTTGCCGGCCGGGCGGGTAAGATAAAGGTGACGCCAAAAGTCGGGAGAAGATGAGCATGGAGCCGCGATGTTATCTCGCTGGGCTGGGCCCCGGTAATCCCGAAGACATCCCACCTGTCTTATGGAAGTTATTGGAAGGAGGTTCCCGAATTCTCTTCCTTCGCACTGCCCGCCATCCGGCCGTCCGCGAGCTGGAACGCCGCGGCGTGGCCTTTACCGCCTTCGATTCGTTCTATGAAGAAGCCCGTTCCTTTGAAGAAGTATATACCCGCATAGCCCGAGCGGTCCTGGAGGCGGCCGGAAGGGGAGAGGTTATCTACGCCGTGCCGGGTCACCCCCTGGTGGCCGAGGCCTCGGTGCAAAGGATCCTGGAAGAAGCCGAGGCCAGGGGAGTGAAGACTACCGTCATTCCCGCCTTGAGCTTCCTGGACGCCCTTTTTACCGCCTTGCACCTGGACCCGGCCCGGGGAGTGGTGGTGCTGGACGCCCTCAACCCGGAAATGGGGCCTTGGGACGGGAGGAGGGGGCTCATCCTGACCCAGGTATACAACCGCCGCGTGGCCGGGCAGGTGAAACTGGCCCTCATGGAATTCCTCCCCGACGAGCACCCGGTTACCGTGGTCCGGGCCGCCGGGGTTCCGGGGGAAGAGCGAATAGAAGATGTGCCCCTGTACGAACTGGACAGGCTCTCATGGATAGATCATTTAACCAGCGTCTATATAGCCCCCTACCCGGATGCCGATAAATATACACTGGAGGGGCTGGCCGCGATTATGGCCCGCCTGCGGGGACCGGAGGGCTGTCCCTGGGACAGACAGCAAACCCACCAATCCCTGAAGCGCTACCTTTTGGAAGAGACCTACGAGGTCCTGGAAGCCCTGGAAGAGGGCGATATGCATAAACTATGCGAGGAATTGGGAGACTTACTGCTACAAATAGTCTTCCATGCCCGGCTGGCCGAGGAAGAAGGCTATTTTAGGCTGTACGACGTAGTCCGGGGGATCGCCCGGAAAATGATCCGGCGCCACCCCCATGTCTTCGGAACGGCGGAAGCCAGGACCGCCGAACAGGTCCTGGACAACTGGGCCAAGATCAAGGCCGCCGAAAAAGAGGAAGAAGGCCTGGAAGCCTCCCTCCTCAACGCGCCCAAGGGGCTGCCGGCCCTGCTGAAGGCCTTGAAAATCCAGGAACAGGCCGCACGGGTGGGCTTTGACTGGCGGGAAGTAAAGGAGGTGTGGAATAAGGTCGAAGAGGAGCTGGAAGAGCTCGCGAAGGCAGTAGAAGGGGGGACGCCGAAAAGAGTAGAAGAAGAGGTGGGCGATGTCCTTTTCGCCCTGGTTAACCTGGCCCGCAGGCTAAAAGTGGAGCCGGAAGGCGCCTTGAACCGCGCCATCGACAAATTCTGCCATCGTTTTCGTTATATAGAGGAGGCCGCCCGCCGTGCCGGACGCGACCTGGCCACCATGGACCTGGAAGACATGGACGAGCTGTGGGAAAAGGCAAAAAAGTTGAGAGAGACTAGAAGGCAATGAAGGAGAATGTTGGATTTTGACGAATATGCTTTGTAGATGGAAATTCCTTTTAGATGGAGGGATGGGACTTGAATAAAGCGGAACTGGTAGCCAGTGTTGCCGAAAAGGCCGACATCACCAAGAAAGAGGCCGAAAGGGCCGTCAACGCCCTCTTTGCCAGCATCGAAGAAGCCCTGGCCAAGGGGGACAAGGTGCAGCTGGTGGGCTTCGGCACCTTCGAGGTCAAGGAGCGCGCGGCCCGCGTAGGTCGCAACCCGCGTACCGGCGAAGAAATCGCCATCGCGGCCACCAAGGTGCCCGTCTTCAAAGCCGGTAAAGCCCTGAAGGAAGCCGTAGCCAGATAGACACCGCGCACAGGAGCCGGAACCCAAATTGCGGCTGGACAAGTTTTTAAAGGTTTCCCGCTTGATAAAGAGGAGGACCCTGGCCAAGGAGGTCTGCGACGGCGGTGCGGTGGAGGTGAACCGCCGGGCGGCCAAGGCGAGCACCGAGGTTAAGCCCGGGGATGTAATAACCCTCAACCTGGGCAACCGGTGGATGACGGTGGAGGTTCTGGCCACCCCGGAACACGCGCCCGCCGCAAGGGCCCGGGAGCTGTACCGGGTGCTGGCCGAAGGCAAGAAGGCCGGCGAGGATAACCTCTAATTTCCAGACATAGCTCCTTCCACCGGCGTCAATACTAAAGGGAAAAGGGCAAAGGTGGAAGGTGCTATGGAAAGAACGCGAACGCGCCTTTTGTGGCCGGCGGCCTTGGCGGTGGTCGCGGCGGCCTTGATTATCGGCATCCTGTTCCGGCCCGGCGGGCCGGCCAGGCGGCCCTTTACCGCCGGGGAGCCCACCATTTCCCTCTACGTCAACGAAACAGGCCAGACCAAAAGCATTAAAATGGAAGACTACATCCAGGGCGTGGTGGCGGCCGAAATGGATCCCAACTGGCCCGTCAACGCCCTCGGGGCGCAGGCCATTCTGGCCCGGACCTTTACCATGAAAAAGATCCAGGAAGGCGGCGTAAAGTCCCGGGCCACCGATGCCTCCACCAGCGTGGAAGAATTCCAGGCGTATGCCCCCGAAAAGATCAACGACAACGTCCGCCGGGCGGTGGAGATGACCCGGGGAATGGTGGTCAAGGCCGGAGGCCGGCTCATCAATGCTTGGTTCCATGCTTCGGCCGGACCCCAAACGGCCGCCTCGGCCGCCGAGGGGCTCGACTATCACCGCGAGCCGGCCCCCTACATTAAAAGCGTTAAAGACCCCGGATTCGCCATAACCGTGCCGGAAAACAAGGCCTGGACGGCCTCCTTCAGCGTCGATGAGGTCAGGGCGGCGGTGCAGAAGATAAGTGGCCAGGACCCGGGCCCCATTACGGTGGTCCGCATAGCCGAAAAGGGTCCCTCGGGAAGGGCCACCAGGATTCAGGTGGGCGGCCTCACGGTGAGCGCCCCGGCCTTCCGCTTAGCCCTGGGAAACGACCGGCTGCGCTCCACCCTGCTGACGGACGTCGAGGTGGAGGGAGATAGGGTGGTGTTCCGGGGTCAGGGCTACGGCCACGGGGTGGGGATGAGCCAGTGGGGAGCCCGGGCCCTGGCCGAGCAGGGGAAATCGCCGGAAGAAATCATAAAATACTTTTTCGAGGGTGTGACTTTAGAAAAAGCCTGGTAATACCGGGCTTTTTTCATTTTTTACCTTCTTCCCTCATAGATTTTAAGGGGGGGGAAGAAAAATGGCCGAGGGCAAGCACCAGCTCACCGTTACCGACCGCCAATCCCTTCACATCACCGGCGTAGTGCAGGTGCTGGGTTACGACGAAGACGAGATAGCCCTGGAAACCACCCGGGGCATCCTCACCCTTAAGGGAAAAAACTTTAACATCACCAGCCTGAGCCTGGAAAACGGCAGCCTCGAGGCCAGCGGTCACCTCCAGGCCCTGGACTACCGGGAGAATAAAGGCGGCCGGGGACAAGGCTTCCTGCGGCGGATCCTCAAGTGAACTCCTTTTACCTTCCCTGGCGGACCTTTCTGGCCCTGGCGGGCTGGGGAATGGTACTAGGCCTCCTCTTCGACCTGTACAAGGCCGCCCGCTATTACCGCCGCCCGTCCCGCCGGGAGACCCACCTGGGCGACCTTTTCTTTTGCCTGTTTGCCCTGGCCGGTACCTTCGCCCTCCTCATGGTTAGCAATTACGGGGAGGTGCGGGGCTATGTTTTCCTGGCCCTCACCTTGGGGGCTTGGATATACGGTTTTTCCGCCGCCACCGTCCTGAGGCCGTATATCTATGGGAGCGTGCGGCTGGCCCGGGGAACGGTACTGGCCGCGAGCCGGGCACTGGGCTTGCTGTTGCGGGTCTTCCTTCCCCTCCGCCGGCCCTTAAGGAGGCGTCCCAAAGACGGTCCCTAAAAAATTGGGCCGGTCCCTAAATAAAAAATTCATGGATGCCCAGGCAGGAATTACCGGAAGGCTGGGCGAATAAAGTTCTGTACATAGAATGTACACAATTTGTGGACAATCCTGTGGATACTTGTGGGCCCTGACGGGAAAAGGCCGGAGGAGAGCCCTGCGTTTCTCCGGACCGGGGCCGGCCCGGCCTTTCCCCGTCCATGGTCACGCGCCGTTCGGACAGCTCCCTTCCCAAGTCGGGGACCAATTTTGATTCTAGAGGAAGGCATATTCCAGTGCAGATCGAGATCCGCGGCGTGGAAAAGCTCAGTTTCCGGGAGAGGCAGGTAGTCGCCTTAAAGGAGATGGGGTTGAGCAACGAAGAAGTGGCCCGGCGGCTGGGCTTAAGCGCCAGCAGCGTGGCCACCCTGTACCACCGCGCCCGGACCAAGGGCTACCAGGTGGTCATCGTCCTACCGGGAGAAATCTTAGGCCCCGCAGTCCTGGAGCCTGAAGGAGAGGATTGATCTTGGAGGCCCTTTCCAAGCGCAGAACTCCCCGTTCCCTGCGCCGCCGGACCCGGGTCCCGGCCGTCGTAGCCCCGGGGACCGGGAGGGAGAGTAGTGCCTCCCGGCGGATCCGTTCCCGTCGGTCCCGCCTGCCCCTTCTCCTGCTCCTCTTAGGCTTCCTCTACCTGGCCGGAGCCTTTATCCATTTACAATGGAAGATCTATCAAGTGGACAAAGAATTGGAGGCCTACCGTCAGCAGAAGACGGCCCTTTTGGAAGAGCAGGCCCGCCTCCAGGAAGAGATTCGCCGCCTTAACACCGATGAGTATATCGAGCGGGTGGCCCGGGAAGAATTGGGGCTGATTAAGGAAGGGGAGACGGTTCTCCTTCCCGCCCGGCCGGGAGAGGAAGTCCCCCCCTACGTACCTCCTCCTCCCGGGCACCAGTTCAGGGACTAACCCGCCCTATTGTTGCCGGGCCAGGCTTTCCTGATAGTCGTACATCATTTTGGCGATGGCGGCTATATTGGCAAAGCCCTGGTCCGGGTCCTCAACCCCCTGGGACAGGACGGTGACGATAAAGGGGCGGGACCCGAACACCACTCCCACGTCGCCGGGACTGCCCCAGATAAAGCCCTCCTTGTGGGCCACGGTGATTCCGACTGGAATCTGCGCGGGTATCCCCTCGTTGTAAATACCGTTGGCCATATCATCCAGCAGGCGACGGCCGTCGGGGCTGGCTTGAGAGAAGTCAAGGGCGGCCTGGACGTAGGTGGCCATGTCCCGGGCGGTGCTTAAATTCTGACCGTTGGGGAACACCGTCTGCCCGCCCAGTTGGCGCATGAACTGGGCCAGGGTTTCCTTGCCCACGAAGTGGCGGAGCATGTTGTAGGCGATGTTGTCGCTAAGGGTGATGGACAAGGTAGTCAGGGTCCGGAGGGTGTACCGGTCCCCGTCCTTCACGCCGAACTGGAGGATGCCGCTGCCCCCCTGATAGTGAAGATCGCTCCGATAGGTGAGCTTGTCCTGCCAGTCCAAATTGCCCCGGTCCACCAGGTAGTTGATAAAGAGGACTGCCGGGAGCTTGACGGTGCTGGCCGCCGGCAGGGGAAGGTCGGCGTTGATGCCGAAGGACCGGCCGGAGATCAAATCCTTGAAATACACCCCATAGGTGCCCGGCTGGCCGGCCAGGTAATTCTCGATCTGCTGCTTGAGGGGTCCGTAATCGGGGGCCGTGGAGGAGGAACCGTCCGGGACGGCCAGGGTCTGGCCGGGGTAAATGAGGTCTCCGTGGAGATTGTTGGCGGCCATGAGTTCGGACACGGTGGTACCGAAACGCCGGGCGATCTGCCACAGGGAATCCCCCGGCATTACCCGGTAGTAGGTGACGGCCCAGGCTGCCACAGGTAGGGCCAGCAAAAAGAAGAGGAGAAAGGACGTAAGAAAGAGACGGAATTTACCTTTTTTGCGCATAAACTCGGGCATAAACGCACCTCCTGGCGTATCCCCATTTTGAGTCCAGGCCTGCTTGGCTTTCGCTCTCAAAGGCCTTCCTCGCGGGCCAAACTAGCGTTCGGCCTAAAAGCGGAAAGAGCAGACTTCCCGGCAAATTCGACACACGGCTCAATTGCCGGCCAAAGGTCTCATGGCCTCGGGCGTCTTGCGCTTTCGGCCGAAGCTGAAAGCTTGGGCTAGCCGCGAAGGCTTGCCCGCTCGCTATCAAGTCCAAGCAGGCCTATCCCGAAAACAACTACCCCGAAAATAACTTCCCTCCGGGCCGGCATTGTTTTCGCTCGCTAAGTGGTCCTCGCGGGTCAGCCTACGGCTTAAGCCTCGGG
>DOLC01000076.1:0-4061 GCA_003509545.1 Peptococcaceae bacterium | reverse complement strand
GGCGGGGTTCCCGGCCTATTCAGCATCCTTGCTTCAGAGGCCGGCCTCGGACTTCCTGTCCTCGGCCCCGCCCTCCCTCCTCGGCTTCGCCAAGGCTGCTCATCTGCTTGGACCAAATCGCTCGCAGGGGAGAAATGCCGGCCCGTTGTTTTCATCCTTCTGCTGGTGCCGCACCGGCGGCATGAACGTCTCCCCTGCAAAAATTGGGGATAACTTAGAAACGCACTCCTTGAATAAGTTGTAAGACGAAAATAGTAAAAGGGCCGGCCTGCTGAATTTATTTAAACATAAAACTTACAGCTGAATTTTTAGAAAAAAATAGTTTTCTCCCGGTAATTTATGGCCCACTAGACAGATTTTTGCGATTTTGCCGTCTTAAGCAGCCGGGGTTCTTTTGTCGCCCCGGCCGGCGTATATATGGAGTAGGACAAACCCCACCCTCGAAAGGCGAGGCCCCCTGCTTTATTCCCTTCTTTTTCGGGAGGGGCTGAACCCGAGGGACCGGGTAAGTTTAACGGGACCGGAAAGGGAAGGCGAATCCGGGGACTGCTGGAGCCCTGAGGCCGGCACAGGAGACGAGGGGGCTAAGCTCTTCCGGGGTGAGGGGGCGGGGCAAAAGCCTGGGGGTAATCCGGACAGGGCCGGAGAAAAAGTGGGAGGGTTGCAAAGGAGTGGAGATCCCTTGCGCAGGTATTTAGGCCTTTGGCTGGCAGCCCTTTTGGTGGCGGTCGTCGTCCTGCCCGCCCTGATCGTAAAAGGGGCACGGATTTGGCGTTCACCGGTGGAGGTAAGAACTGAAGAGCGGATGGTTCGCCTTTACGACCACGTCCGGGGGGAGATACGGGTCCTCCCCCTGGAAGAATATGTGGCCGGCGTGGTGGCCGGGGAAATGCCGGCGGAATTTGAACCGGAGGCCCTTAAGGCCCAGGCCGTGGCCGCCCGTACCTATACTTTAAAGAAGATGGAGGAGGCCCGGGAAAAATCCGACGAAAAGCACCCCAATGCCGATGTGTGTAGCGACCCCACCCACTGCCAGGCCTGGATCCCCCAGGACGCCCTCCGGCAGAGGTACGGATGGTGGCGGGCTTCGAGATATCAAAAGAAAATCAGGGAGGCGGTGGAAGCTACTAGGAACCTGGTCCTCACTTATCAGGGCCAGCTCATAGTTCCCGTGTACCACTCCAACAGCGGGGGACGCACCGAGAGCGCCGAGGCCGTGTGGGGCTACGACCTTCCCTATCTCCGGAGCGTACCCTCCCCGTGGGACCGGGAGGCCCCTCGCTTCCGCAACACCGTCACCTGGAGTCTGGCGGAAATAGACCAGAAGTTGGGAGTCAACTTGTCGGCCTTGCCGGCCGCGGCCCTGACCCCGCCCAAGGGACAGGCCATAAAAGTGGAGGAGTACACCCCCACCGGTCGCATCAAAACTATAAAGATAGGCGACAAAACCTTTAAGGCCACCGACCTGCGCCGGCTTCTTAACCTCACCTCTACTGATTTCACCTGGCGGGTGGAGGGGGACCGTATCACCTTCATCAGCGTGGGCAACGGCCACGGAGTAGGTATGAGCCAGTACGGGGCCAACGGCATGGCCAAGGAAGGGCGGAACTTTATGGACATCCTCTACCACTACTACCCGGGAGTGAAGCTGGAAAAAATATAGACTGGTATAAAATGCCGGGGAATGGGGCAGAATCTGGCCGAGGTGATCCATGTGGGGCAGATCTGGGAAATACTGCGGAGGAGCACCGCCTACCTCGGCCGGGCGGCGCGGTTTTTGAAGGGCAGAGGGCTTTATCTCCTTTTCCTCACCGCCCTCGTGGCGGGCGCCTATTATTTGGTCACCAACGACGCCGTCTTCCGGGGAGGGGGGGAGCCCCCCTCCTTCCCGGTAGAAGGGCCGGCCGAGCCGGTGGCCAAGCCCCTTCCCCGTGAGCCCCTGAGTGGCGCGGAGACCGTGCCCGAGGAGCTCCACGGAAAGACCGGTATCCACCCGGCTGCGGCTACGGAGGAGGAGGAAAGCGCTCCGGCGGCCCGGCAGGAGGAGTTCACCCTTTTACGGCCGGTGGAGGGGGGAATACTCACCGCCTTCGGCTTTGCTTGGGCGCCGGCCTTCGGTGACTACCGCTTCCATCCGGGCCTGGACCTAGAGGGGGCGGTCGGACAGGAAGTACGGGCCGCCGCGGGCGGCACGGTTTCCCTGGTGGAATACAGTGAAGACTGGCGCTACCGCGTGGTGGTAGATACCGGCCATGGATACCAGGTATCCTATGCCAACTTGGATTCTATTAAAGTAGCCAAAGGGGCCCGGGTGGAGGCCGGCGACGTCCTGGGCACCCTGGGCTATCCCGGCCGGCAGGAAGCAGGCAAACCGGTGCACCTCCACCTGGAACTGTTAAAAGGTGGCAGAACCGTAGACCCGGCGCCTTACCTGCAATAACCTGGTCTTTTTTGGGCCGCCTCCCAATAAAATTATAGCGGAGTTGGGTTAAGGGAGGCTGTCCCATGCAGGACCACATCCGCGAGCGGGTGCTGAACATAGCCGCCTACCTCGTACAGCACAACTGTACTGTACGGCAGGCGGCTAATGTTTTTGCGGTCAGCAAGAGCACCGTACACAAAGACGTTACCGAGCGCCTGCCGCGGTTAAATAAACAACTGGCCGGGGAAGTCCGCCGGGTCCTGGACCAGAACAAGGCCGAGCGACACCTCCGGGGTGGAGAGGCTACGCGAAAAAAGTACAAGGAAAAGAGGATTTCTCCTGTACTTGCAGAATAATACACTGGAGGCTTGACGACCATAATTTGCCTTCGGAGGGAGAAAGGGGAGGGGGAATAGATACCGGCATGTTCGGCCTGAGCCAGGATTTGGGAATCGACCTCGGTACGGCTACCGTCCAGGTGTATGTGAAGGGGCGGGGCATAGTTTTGAGCGAACCCTCCGTGGTGGCCCTGGAACGGGAGAGCGGCCGTATTATCGCCGTGGGGGAAGAGGCGCGGCGCATGCTGGGGCGCACCCCGGGCAATATCATCGCCCTGCGGCCGTTAAAGGACGGGGTCATTGCGGATTACGACTATACGGAGCGGATGCTCCGCTATTTTATTGCCAAGGCCTGCGGCGGCCAGAAGAGCTGGGTTAAGCCGCGGGTCATGGTCTGCATCCCCTCGGGCGTCACCGGGGTGGAGGAGAGGGCCGTACGCCAGGCTGCCGTACAGGCTGGGGCCAAGGAGGCCCACCTCATCGAGGAGCCCGTGGCTGCGGCCCTGGGGGCCGGCCTGGAAATTGCCGAGCCCAGCGGTTCTATGGTGGTGGACATCGGTGGGGGCACCACGGATGTGGCGGTGCTGTCCCTGGGGGGCATTGTTTGCAGCCGATCCCTCAGGGTGGCCGGGGACAAGTTCGATGAAGCCATCGTGCGCTACCTCCGGCGGGAAAAGAACCTCATGATAGGCGAAAGGAGCGCCGAAGAGCTGAAAATACATATCGGTACGGCGTATCTTCCCGCCAAGACCGAGGGCCGGGAGATGGGCATCCGCGGCCGTGACCTGGTGACCGGCCTCCCCCGGACGGTGACCGTAACCTGCGAGGAAATCTTTGAAGCCATCCAGGAACCCCTATGGCAGGTAGTGGGCGCCGTAAAGGAAGTCCTGGAGCACACGCCGCCCGAGCTGGCCGCCGATCTCCTGGACAAGGGCATCGTGTTGACGGGAGGAGGCAGCCTGCTTCACGGCCTGGACAGGCTTTTAAGCGAAGAAACGGGGCTGCCCGTGTATGTGGCCGAGGACCCCGTGTTCTGCGTGGCCCGGGGCACGGGCAAGGCCCTGACCATGCTGGACGCCCTAAAGGGGAACGGCCCTCATCACGCCTTCCCTTCGCCCCGGTAGGCCTTATCCTGCAGCCGGGCGAATGCCCTGGCGTATCCCCGGTTTTGTTTCTAGGCCTGCTTGGCTTTCGCTCGCAAAGGCCTCCCTCGCGGGCAGGACTTTTGCTTGGCTTAAAGGCTTAAGGCATGCTTCCCGGCAGAATTTAAGCATCCTACCTCAGTTGCCGGAGATCGGAAG
>DOLC01000038.1 GCA_003509545.1 Peptococcaceae bacterium | reverse complement strand
TTGCAGAGCAGGCCTGCTTGGGCTTGGAAGCGAGCGAACAAGCTTTCGCGGCTAGCCCAGGCTTTAAGCTTGGCGAAAGGCTTAAAGCTTGGCCCGAGGGCATGTATCCTTGCGGCCGGCAACTGAGGCAGGATGCTTAAATTCTGCCGGGAAGCCTGCCTTAAGCCTTTAAGCCAAGCAAAAGTCCTGCCCGCGAGGGAGGCCTTTGCGAGCGAAAGCCAAGCAGGCCGGGTTCAAGACTGGGGATATGTCAATCAGGTGCAATGGTTTTCAAATAAAAGATTTAAGCGCAGGCAGGAAAGGACTAAAAAAGTAGCGAATTAAAATGCTAATTGTAATTTATATCGAGGAGGGATTGTTATGCCAAAGTGGCGGTGTTCGCTATGCGGGTATTTTTATGAAGGAGAGGTACCGCCGGATAAATGCCCGTCTTGTCAGTCTAGCTGTAGTTTTGTAGATGCTAATTGTTATATTCCCGATTGCGGTGGTGGAAGTTAGAGGCTTTCGATAAGAGGTGGGTTAAATGTTTCGAGCCAGTGAAGTATTTAATTTCGCTATAGCCATTGAAAAAAAGGGCCGTACCTTTTACCGGGCCATGGCAGCAGCGGCCAAGGATGATAGAGCAAGACAGCTATTCCAGAGGCTGGCACAAGAAGAGGAACAGCACGTCTTGGATTTTGCTCGCCTAGCCGAGGGTGTGGGCAGTTATGATCCGCCGGAGTCTTATCCGGGAGAATACGATGCTTATATGGAAGCTCTGGTGAACAGCCATGTCTTTTCACGTGATCTAGATCCCGAGGCTTTAGCGGAGGAGATACTTTCCGATAAAGAAGCTTTAGATCTGGCTATCAGGTTTGAAAAAGATTCCCTTTTGTTTTTTGCCGGTTTAAGAAATCTGGTATCCCAGACGGAAGTACGATTTATTGACGAATTGCTGCGGCAGGAAAGGCGCCACTTATGTGAATTACATAGCCTTTTGAACGCTTAGACTATATTTTAGCCGGGTTTGGTGCCCGGCTTTTCACTGTAATCAGGAGGGGTCGCTGAAAGGAGCGCGAAAACTAAAGCCATGAAAATCTTAGGCATAGCTGGTAGCCCGCGGCGCTTTGGAAACAGCGAGCTATTACTGGATGTAGCTTTGGCGGAAGCTAGGGAATACGGAGGACAGTGCCATAAAATAGTGCTAGCTGAACTTAAGATAAATCCCTGCCGTGGCTGTGAAAGTTGTCGCTCGGGGAAATGCATCCAGCGAGATGATATGGATATTATCTACCCCTGGCTGGAAGAGGTTGATGCCCTGATCCTGGCCTCGCCCGTTTATTTTTACGGTCTGACGGCTCAGGTGAAGGCCATGATAGATCGCTGCCAGGTTTTCTGGAACCGTTCCTGGAAGGATCCCGTCAAAGAAGATAACGCTAAAAAGCGGGGAGCCCTTATTGCCGTAGGAGCTACCAGGGGGTCCAAGCTGTTTGAAGGAGCTATACTTACCAGCAAATACTTTTTTAAAGCCCTGGGCATGAGTTATTGTCGGGAATTACTGGTGCGCGGAGTGGAAGCCTGGGGTGCAGTTCGCGAGCACCCGGAAGCCCTGATTGCTGCTCAGAACTTGGGGAGAGAGCTGGTCTTTAATCGCTGTCATTCCTGACTTGGGTATGAAAAATTTCAGTTAAAGACTCTTCTGGTTTCTTTAATTTCACCTGGCTGATTATCTTTTTCACTCCCCGGGCTTTGGCGGCTGCGCTCCGGGCGGCTTCAATCTCACCGGGG
This sequence comes from Peptococcaceae bacterium, assembly GCA_003509545.1. GTDB lineage: Bacteria > Bacillota > DSM-521 > Neomoorellales > Neomoorellaceae > UBA12545. The sequence goes on along the minus strand of DOLC01000038.1, from coordinate 4,242 downwards.
TCCGTGACATTGCCTTTAAGGATCACGATACCCTCGTGGCTTTCGGCGCCAATGTGGCGAAGGTTTACTCCGGGATTGGCTGCCAGTTCTTCGGCTACTTCGAATTCCACGTCCTTATCCGTGATAAAGCCGTCGGTGCTAATAGATATAGCATTAGCTACGCTTTTAATCCCGGGAACCCTGCGCACCAGTTCTTCTGCCCTATTTTTCTCTATCAAGGTATCTACTATTCCTTGGAACTGGGCTTCCCCTTTTACCACGTCCGCTTTTAAAGCGTAACTCCGCAAATCTTTATCGCTCTCCAATATCTCCTGTACTTTTTTCCTTAAGATTTCATCCTTTTCTGAGGCCATGCTGATCTCCTTTCTTGAAAAAGGACGTCACCTATGGTTTTTGGTGATACCTTTGTTATCCTGGCACTGGTAACGGCTGTTTCCCGACTGTCACCCGTTATTTATTATTTTTTCCGGTGCCCTTTTTTAACAGGGAAATTGGCAGGAAAATCTTTTCATATGGCGAATATAATTTATCATAAAATTGTATACCAAGAGCCCCGGGGGTGCCCGCAAGGGCTGAGAAGTGCTTGGCGCACTAACCCTTGGAACCTGATTCTGGGTAATACCAGCGGAGGGAAGTGGGAAGGTCTAGCTAGAAAAAGTCACCTATTTCCCGGAGGTGACTTTTTTTGTAGGTGGCTAATAATTTTACCACAAAGTGAAATAAGAAGAGGAGTGGTATACCAAATGACCCAGTTGGAAGCTGCCCGCCGAGGGAAAATAACGCCCGAAATGAAGCGAGTGGCAGAGAAAGAAGGATTGGATCCAGAAATTCTGCGTCAGCGCGTAGCTCAAGGTACAGTCGTGATTCCAGCTAACCCAAACCACACCAATCTGGATCCTTGTGGTATTGGCCAGGGTTTGAGAACTAAAGTGAATGCTAATATCGGCACTTCCACTGCTTACCCGGATATTGAGGAGGAACTTAAGAAGCTGGAGGCCGCCCTGGAGGCCGGGGCCGATGCCGTGATGGATTTGAGCACCGGCGGAGACATCAATGCCTGCCGGCGCCAGGTGCTGGCCCGCTCCTCTGCCGCGGTGGGTACCGTGCCCATTTACCAGGTAACGGTGGAGGCCCAGAAGCGCCACGGGAGTATGGTGGGCTTTACGGCCGACGAACTCTTCGAAGTCATCGAAGCCCAGGCGGCGGACGGCGTAGATTTTATCACCGTCCACTGCGGTGTGACCCTGGAGGTGATAGAGCGCCTCCGCCGGGAGGGCCGGGTGGCCGACATCGTGAGCCGGGGCGGTTCCTTTCTGGTGGGCTGGATGCTCCACCACGGGGAGGAAAACCCCCTTTACGCCCAATTCGACCGGCTCCTGGATATTGCCCGGCGGTATGACGTGACCCTGAGCCTGGGTGACGGCCTACGGCCCGGCTGCCTGGCCGATGCTACGGACCGGGCCCAAGTCCAGGAACTCCTGATCCTGGGAGAATTGGTAGATCGGGCCCGGGACGCTGGGGTGCAGGCCATGGTGGAGGGGCCCGGCCATATCCCCCTAAACCAGGTAGAGGCCAACATCCTCCTCGAGAAGCGCCTCTGCCGGGGAGCTCCCTTCTACGTTCTGGGGCCCATTGTGACCGATGTGGCGCCGGGCTACGACCACATCACCGCGGCCATAGGGGGAGCTATAGCCGCGGCGGCCGGGGCGGACTTCATCTGCTATGTTACCCCTTCCGAGCACCTGGGGCTCCCCACGGTGGATGATGTGAAGGAAGGCGTTATAGCCGCCCGGATAGCGGGCCATGCCGCCGACCTGGTCAAGGGGATCCCCGGGGCGTGGGAATGGGACAGGGCCATGGCCCAAGCCCGCAAGGCCCTGGACTGGGAGAAGCAGATTGAGCTGGCTTTAGACCCTGTCAAGGCCAGGCATTACCGGTCCAGGCGCAATGTGGCTACGGCCGAGGCTTGTTCCATGTGCGGCGACTTCTGCGCCATGCGCATAGTGGGCGAGTACCTGGGCAAGACCATGGAGAAGTGTTAGGGAAGGCCACGCGGGCGGCCGGGGGCGGGCAACTTCCCTCCCCGCAAGGCTAACACTAAGCAGCCGAGGAGGGAGTATCCATGCCGAGGGGTGACAGGACGGGTCCTTGGGGTTTGGGTCCCATGACCGGCAGGCGGGCTAAATTTTGTGCCGGCTTTCCTGTCCCGGGCTTTATGGACCCGGGTTGGTGGGGCGGTTTCCGCCGGTTCTGGGGCGGTCTGGGCCGGGGATGGCGGCATATGTACTATGCTACGGGTCTTCCGGGCTGGATGCGAGGTGGGTGGTGGGTCCCACCCTTTCCCGGGGCGGCTCCTTACCCGGAGGTTCCCGAGGTGGAAGTACTGAAGCAGCAGGCCACCCTGCTGGAGCAGCAGCTTCAGGCCATAAGGGCCCAGATCGATGCCCTTCAGCAGCAAGGGAAGCAGCAGGAAGAGAAAGGCGAATAGCGCCGCCTTTACGGTGTGGGGTCGCGTAGAACCCGGCCCTTTTGCTTTTCTTCGGCGCCGGCTCCCGGGCGGGCCGTCCCCGAGCCCCATTTTTTTACCTCGGCCAGGAGGGCCTCGCGGTTGTTGAGGGAGGGGTCTTCCAGGACGCGCTCCAGCAGGTAATGGAGGGCCCGGCCTACCAGGGGGCCCGGACCTATCCCCAAGTGTTCCATGATGTCGTAGCCGTTCACGGCCAGGTCTTTCAGGCCGAAAGCCGGCTTTTGATTTTGTATTTCTACCAGGCGACGGCGGAACCGGTCCAGTTCCGCCGTCGAAGCCTCGGCGGAGGTGGCCAGGATGTCGGCCCGCCGCAGCTCCAGCAGGTCCTCCATCAGGTCCGGCCCGACCCGGCGCAAGAAGCGCCTTACCCCCGCGTCGGTCGCCGGGTAGGAGAACATGTGGTGGGTTATGAGGCGGAGGACCCGGTCCTGGAATTCGTTGCTGAAACGCAGGCGTTTTAAAACATCCCGGGTCAGGAAGGTGCTCAAGGTTTCATGGCCGTAGAAGTGAACGGCCTCCCCCTCTTCTACCCGGCAGGCGTACTTCCCGATATCGTGGAGGAGGGCGGCCCAGCGTAGGGCGGGTACGGGCTTTATAATCCTTACGGTCTGCAAGATATGGGCGAAAACCTCCAGACGATAGTAGCGGTTCCCCTGGAATACCCCTTTATTCCGGCTTACTTCGGGCAGGACGACCTCCAGGAGGCCCGCTTCCTGCATTTTGTTCAGGCATTCGTCGGGATTGGGGCCCAACAGGATTTTGGTGAGCTCGTCCCGGATGCGCTCGCCCGATACCCGGAGGATCCGGTGGCGTCCCGCGGTTATGGCCTTCAGGGTCGCCGCGTCCCAAAGAATCTCGGCGCCGGCGGCGCCGGCCCGGGACATAAGGTAAAAGGCCCGCAGCATCCTTAAAGGGTCTTCTTCAAAGCGCTCCCCGGCATTGCCTACCGCCTTAATTTCCAGCTTTTTGGCCGCAAGGCCCGGAATTACTCTATAAGGATCGACCCACTGTTTTTTTATGGGATCGTAGGCCAGGGCGTTAACGGTGAAATCCCTCCTCGACAGGTCCTCCTCGAGGCTTACCCCGAACTCTATCTCGGCGGGTTTCCGACGGGAAGTGTAGCTCTTTTCCCGGCGGAAGGTGGTGATTTCCAGGGGACGCCCTTCCAGGAGGACCGTTACCGTTCCGAAGGCGAGGCCCGAAGGAACGGCTCGGTCGAAAAGGGCCATCACCCGTTGCGTAGGAGCACTGGTGGCGATGTCCCAATCCTTGGGCTTTAGTCCGAGCCAGAAATCCCGCAGGGAGCCGCCCACCAGCCAGGCCTGGTGGCCGTCTTTCTGCAGTACCTCCAGGGCGCGACACACAAAGGCCGGAACGTCCATTCTAAGTCTCCTCGTCGGGGTTTGTCGTAAATATTATAATCCCCCGCCGCCGACGGCCACAACCGCCCGGGAAAAAGGGTTTCCCCACTTTCAAGGCAAGATCCCCTCAGCCTTACCCCGCAGCCCGGCCCAAGGGCCGAGGCCTTACCAAAGGCCGTCCGGGATCCTGCTTCTGGCGGGCATAAAAGGACCGGCTTAGACATAAGGTGCAGGTAGACACCCATGCCGCCGGCGCGGCACCAGCAGGAGGACGAAAACAACGGGCCGGCATTTCTCTTGAGCCGGCGATTTGGTCCGAGCGGATGAGCAGCCTTGGCGAAGCCGAGGAGGGAG
>DOLC01000018.1 GCA_003509545.1 Peptococcaceae bacterium | reverse complement strand
CTTGGCCCGTTACGGTAGTGAACTATTGGAGCTTCCCCGGGTGGTGGGGGTAGGAGTGGGATACAAGGCGGTGCGGGGAGAGGTGACCAAGAAGCCGGCCTTAGTGGTACTGGTGAGCGAGAAATTGCCGGTTACCCGGCTGAAAAGGGATGAGAGGATCCCCCGGCTGCTGGGGAAGGCCGAGACAGATGTTCTTGAAGTAGGGGAACTGAGGCTCTTGACGAGCCGTACTGAGTATAAACGGCCGGCCCAGCCGGGAGTGAGCATAGGCCATTTCAAGATCACCGCCGGAACCTTCGGGGCGGTGGTGAAGGATCGGAAGACCAAGAAACCTCTTATTCTTTCTAACAACCACGTGCTGGCCAATATCAGCAACGGTAACGACGGCCGCGCTTCACCGGGCGATCCCATCCTCCAGCCGGGACCCTACGACGGCGGGAGCCGGGAGCAGGTGATCGGGTACCTGGAGCGTTTCATTCCACTGTACTCGGAGGTTCAAGAGGTGACCTGCAATAAGGCTTTGCGGGCCGAACGCCTGGCAAACAGTTTGCTCCGCCTGGTACGGCCCGATTACCGGTTCCAGTTGCAGAAGCTGGCCCCCACGCCTAACGTAGTTGATGCCGCCGTGGCCCGGCCGGTCGACCCGGCGGCCATAATCGACGAGATTCTGGGACTGGGAAAGGTAAGGGGCGTGCGGGAACCCCAGATAGGATTGGAAGTGGTCAAAAGCGGGCGCTCCAGCGGGATTACCCGTTCCACGGTAAAGGTTTTACAGGCTACAGTCAAGGTGATCCTGGAAGAAGGCCTTAAAGGAGTGTTTGTAGACCAGTTCATCACCGGACCCATGGCCCAGCCGGGGGACAGCGGCTCCCTGATCCTGGATGGGGAGAATTATGCGGTGGGCCTGCTTTTCGCCGGTTCCGACAAGAGCACCGTGGGCAACCGGATTGCTAACGTGCTGGACCGGCTTAATGTAGAATTTTGATTACATGGTCAGCTGGCCGCCGGGGAGATCTATTATCTTCATGATCTTTTCCTCTTCGCCTGTCAGGGCATTGAAATATAATAGATACCGTTCGTCGTCCATGGATGTCGTGACTTCATAGGCCAAGATCTCCCGTCCGCCCGGCGTGGGTATGAGGGCCAGTCTTGTGCCCTCCACCTTAAGGTGGGGCCGGACCTTCCCTTTGATGTCCTCCACGCCCACGGCGGGTTCCGGCAGGTCGCGCCGGTGATGGGCCATATAGTAGGGGGTGGCATCGAAACCTATGATTTCCCCGTTGTCCAGGGCCACTTTCACCTTAATCTGGTCAGGGTAAAGGATGACCCCTTCTTCCCGAAGGACAAAGGTTATGAGCTGGCTGTTGCCCTGGCGCAGAGTGTAGGTCGGAACCACTTCCTGAAAACCCTGGGCTTTCAGGAAATCCTCGGCGCGTTCGGTAGCGGCCCTGGCGTCCAGGGTGGCCCGGTCGACGGGCCGGTAATTAAGGAAGGAAATGATGTGTCCCCCCTGTTGGCTGACATCCACCCGGCTTACGATACCCGGCCTTTTATCGTCCACCAGGGAGATACCAAAGCAAGGTATACGGCCGTTGACCGGCGTTACTCCGGTAACTCGGTGTGGGGTGCCGCTGGCGGCTCCGGCAAAGGCCACGGCATTTTTCTCCGCCTGGGGCTGATCGATGGCCGTTCCGGTCAAACCCATGGGCCTGGTCTTCTCCAGGTGGTCGGAAAAGGGACCGTCGTAGTTCAGGCTGGGCAAGGTCTGCATATGGCGGTCGGTATTGACGAACCCTTCCAGGCTTTGGGGTGTCGCTTGGGCGGGGACGGCCTCCTTCAGGGCCATGGTACGGGGAAGGGGGGGCATACGGACGGAGTAAAAACTGCTCCACCGCAGGGCTCTACTGGCCACCTGGCTTTCGGTATTATGGAGGTCGGCGGCCAGGCGGCCCATTTCCTGACGCAGGCGGTTCAAGGTTTGAATTTCTTCCTCGGACAGGGATTGGCCGCGGGCCACCTTCTGGGCCAGGTAATTGCAATAATCGGCAGCCTGGGAGAGGAATTTGCGAGTGGCGGTCAGATTTAGGCCGGGGGTGGGTAGTTGTGTCAAGGCGGCCTGGGCAAAGGAAGCCTGATTCCAGGCCTGGGTGAGGAGGGCGGCCTGCTGGGCAGGCGTGCTGCAGATCAGGGATTTGCCCATACTTACTTCGGCCTGCTCTACCTGGCTCAAGAGATTGTAGAAATCCCGTTGGCCCCCGGCCTCTACCGCATGGGCCAGGGCCAGGCGGTTGGCCCTCTCCCAGAGTCCCCAGCCTACAGCCGCCAGGAGGAGGAGAGACAAGGCGAGGGTGGTCCATCGGCGATGCATGACAATCAGGACCTCCTTTAGTGATCTGGTCGTTTTTTCCTTCGAAATCACCGGCCAGAACGAAAGGCGCGGAAGCCGACTGCCGGGCTTACAGGGCAAAGACGTGACGGCCTATCTGGGTGACTATGGTGCGGGTCCAGATCCATGGACTGACCGGCTTGGCCGGATTCCAGAAAAAGAGGGCACCGTAAGTGGGGTCCCAACCGTTCAGGGCGTCTATGGCCGCACTGGTGGCCGAGGTGAGGTTGGTCACTCGCCATATCAAACCGTTGTGGACGCTTTCAAAGGCCCAGGGCTCGTAGATAACGCCGCTGATGGTGCTCGGGAACAGGGGGGAACGCACCCGGTTGAGGACTACGGCCCCCACTGCCACCTGTCCTTCGTACGGTTCCCCGCTGGCCTCGGCGGCGATGAGCCTGGCCAGGAGGTTTATTTCGTCACTGGTCCCTACCGGGACACCTGCCTGGGTGGGCAACGTGCGGCTCAACGTAGAGTATTGCCAGGACCACAGGGCTCCGGCTAGGAGCAAGAGGGCCACCAGTGCGCTTAATATATAGCTCCCCGGTTTGCGCATTTCACGGAACATTCTCCTGGTCCCTCCACTTTGGCCGAGAATCTTTCACCTTTATTTTGGCTGGGAAGGGGCGAAAGTATCCCCTCGGCCACAAAAAAATCCGGGCGCTCAGGGGCGGCGCCCGGGAACAGGAAGTCCGGGTTTTTCTTCGGCCGGTTTGCTTTCCGCCGTTTCCTTTTCTTTAGGCTTACCCTCCTTCATGGTCATGAGAAGACCTAGGAGGGTATTGACCAGAGCAGCGTTCTTGCCCGGGCCGCCGGCTCCGGCGGCGGCCGCAAGAGAGGCGGCCAGATCGGCCGGATTGGGGCCGCCTTCAGGGGTGCCGGCGGCCTGGAGAACAGAATTTAGGGCCTCTTGCAGGGCGGTACGTCCCTTGGGCGAAACGGCCCTGCCGTCCCCTTGTACCAGGCTTAGAATTCCCATGAGGTCTATTAAACCTAATACGGCCACCAGCTCGTTGACACTCATATTTTGCAGTTGCTCGGGCTTCAGCCACGACAGCACCTGCACCAAGGTCAAATCAGCGTCCTCCACCCCTTCCACCTCCCGGCTCTTTTGCCTTTCTATAAAGTATATGCCGGGCCGGGAGACCTGACGCCAGGCACCAATCTTTCCCGTCTCACATATTGTGAACCAAAGGGAGTTTGGGGCGAGGAGGTAAGAGGATGACGCATGAACTGGTTAGCGAGGATTTCTTGGCACTAATCCGTAGCCTAAAACCCTACTTGGGGCCCCGGGGTTTGCAATGTACGGAGCTGGCCGAAACCATATTAGAACTTCTAGGTACCGAACAAGCCCGGAAGGCCCAGAGCGCCTTTTTAGCCTTAAGGGAAGAAAACCGGCAATTTTCGACCCTTGGGCTCCTGGGAGGAAGTAGCGCTCAGGGAAGCGGGGGCTGTGGGGGAAAGGACCCCTTTATTCTCTTCTTGATTCTTATTCTTCTACTATTATCAACCGGCGCCCTTTCCAAGAAGCGAGGGCCGTAAAACGGCCCTCGCTTCTCAGCTTGCGGCTTTGACGTCGCCCTTGTTTTCGCTTTCCGACTTGGCCTTTTCTTTATACTCTTTGCTCCGGTAATCGGTGGTGTGGAAGCCGGAGCCTTTATAGATTACGCTGACGTTGCCGGCGATCAGCCGACGGACGGGCCTGTTGCAGGTTGGGCAGGATTCAAGGGCGGGATCTGTAATCCGCTGTTCCGTTTCAAAGGTACCGCACTGGGGGCATTTATAGACGTAGATGGGCATGAAACTTCACCTCCGTGCATCACTACGTCGTTATTCCCCGTCGAGGGTTTTCCTAGAAAATTTATACGCCAGTGCCCTTTTCTTTGTCAAGCTTTACCCGTCCTTGCGGCCGCGGGCAAAAACTGACGCATCCCCAATTTTGATCCCGGCCTGCTTGGCTTCCGCTCGCAAAGGCCTCCCTCGCGGGCAGGACTTTTGCTTGGCTTAAAGGCTTAAGGCGGGCTTCCCGGCAGAATTTAAGCATTCTGCCTCCGTTGCCGGCCGCAAGGCCACATGCCCTGGCCCTTTTTAAGCCTTTCGCCCCGCTTAAATCCTGGGCTGGC
>DOLC01000019.1 GCA_003509545.1 Peptococcaceae bacterium | reverse complement strand
GGACCACTTAGCGAGCGAAAACAACAATGCCGGCCCGGAGAGAAGCTATTTTCGGGGTAGGATAAAACATAAGGGGGCGCTGGAATTGCACCAGGATATAGCACAAGTACTGGTTTCCCGAGAACAAATTAAGGCGAGGGTTAAGGAGCTCGGCGAGGCTATTAGCAGGGATTATGCCGGCAAGGAGCTGCTGGTGGTCGGCATCCTGAAGGGGGCTATTATTTTCCTGGCCGACCTCGTGCGGGAAATCACCATCCCCCTTACCCTGGATTTTATGGCGGTTTCCAGCTACGGCAGCTCTACCATGTCTTCGGGCGCCGTGCGCATCTTAAAGGATCTGGAAGTGCCGGTGGAGGATAAGCACGTCCTTATCGTGGAAGACATAGTAGATACCGGTTTGACCCTTAAATATTTATTAGAGAATCTGAGGGCACGGCAACCCTTGAGCCTCAAGACCTGCACCATTCTGGACAAGCCGGAGCGCAGGGTAGTGGATGTGGGAGTGGATTACCGCGGGTTCTGCATTCCCGACTGCTTTGTGGTGGGTTACGGCCTGGACTATGCCCAGCAGTACCGCCACCTTCCGGATATCTGCGTACTGAAGCCGGAAATCTACCGGCGATAGGGCGAGGTTGCCCGGCCGTCCACGGCCGGGGGGCAAGGGGTTGGGCTTCCGACCCCGGAATCGGGGGGCAAGCTTGACAGAAGCGAGGTTAGGATAAGATGGATTACGTAGTAGTTCTGGATTTCGGCGGACAGTACAGCCAGCTCATTGCCCGGCGTATCCGGGAGTGTCACGTTTACTGCGAGGTGTTGCCCTACTATACGCCCGTGGAAAATATTCTGGCGCGCAAGCCAAAGGGCATTGTCTTTTCCGGCGGCCCGGCCAGCGTCTACGGCCCCGGCGCGCCGCGCATTGACCAGGCCCTTTACGAGGCCGGTGTTCCCATTTTGGGCATTTGTTACGGTATGCAACTCATGGCCCATGATCTGGGAGGTCGCGTGGAGGAAGCGGAAGGCAAAGAATACGGCAAGACCGTTGTGGAAGTGACCGGCGAAGATCCTTTGTTTGAAGGAATGCCTTCCACCTTTACGGTGTGGATGAGCCACGGCGATTATATCAGCGAGCCGCCGCCCGGTTTCCGTATAACCGCCCGCTCTCTCTACACACCAGTGGCCGCCATGAGCAACCCTGCCCGCAAGCTCTACGGCCTGCAATTTCACCCGGAAGTAAGACATACACCCTTAGGCCAGGACATTATCCGCCGGTTCTTGCTCGAAGTTTGCGGGGCTAAGGGCGAATGGACGGTGAGTTCTTTTATCCAGGAACAGGTAAAGGCCATCCGGGAAAGGGTGGGAGACGGCCGGGCCCTGTGCGCCTTGAGCGGGGGTGTAGATTCTTCCGTAGCGGCCGCCCTGGTGCACCGGGCCATCGGGGACCGGCTGGTCTGTGTTTTTGTCAACCACGGCCTCCTGCGCCAAGGAGAACCCGAACAGGTGCAGGAGACTTTCCACAAGGTCCTTAAGGCGAACCTTGTTTACGTGGACGCCAGTGAGCGCTTCTTAAACCGGCTTCGAGGGGTGATCGACCCGGAACAGAAGCGTAAGATCATTGGGGAAGAATTTATCCGCGTCTTTGAAGAGGAGGCGCGCAAACTGGGCAAGGTGGATTTCCTGGTCCAGGGAACGGTTTATCCCGACGTCATAGAGAGCGGTACGGAAACCGCGGCGGTGATCAAGAGCCACCACAACGTAGGGGGCCTCCCCGAAGATATGGAGCTGGAGTTGATCGAACCCCTGAGGCTGCTGTTTAAAGACGAAGTACGCCGGGTAGGGGAGGAATTGGGCTTGCCCGAAGAAATCGTCTGGCGGCAGCCCTTCCCCGGCCCCGGGTTAGCCATCCGTATTCTGGGAGAAGTGACCAGGGAAAAGCTGGAAATTTTGCGCCGGGCCGATGCCATAGTAGTGGAAGAGATCCGCCGGGCAGGGCTGTACCGCAAAATATGGCAGTCTTTTGCCGTGCTGCCGTCCCTGAAAAGTGTGGGAGTTATGGGCGACGAGCGAACCTATGCTTATCCCATTGTCGTGCGGGCGGTCACCAGCGAAGACGCCATGACGGCCGACTGGGCCAGGCTGCCTTACGATCTTCTCGAGAGGATCGCGTCCCGTATTGTCAACGAAGTACGCCACGTGAATCGCGTGGTATACGATATTACTTCTAAGCCGCCGGCTACCATAGAATGGGAATGAGGAAATTGGTTCAAACTAAAGACAAACCTTACCTGCCGGCCTGGCGAAAACCATCTCCGGGAAGGGGGCGTATGCAAGGTGGGCAGCAAGGGTAGGGTGCTGATCATGACTTTAGGGGTTGCGGTGGTGGCCCTGGTCCTGGCCTTTAGCTTCGGTCGTCCCCAGGTCACCACGGCGGCCAAGTATCCTGAATTCAAGGACGACGTAATCGGCGTGGAGCTTTACGCCGAGGAAGGCTCCGACGATAAGGTGAAGTTAGTGGAGATGGAAGACGCCAAACTGGCGGCCAAGCTAGTATCCTATCTCGATCAGGCCGAGCCTGAGCAGCCGCCGACTTCCTGGCCCTGGACTAAGCACTATGTGGTTTTTAAAGTTAAGGAAGGAGAGCAAATAGCCCGCAGTAAAGAATACCTTTACCTGTATAAGGATTTTAATCCCGAGGAACCCGGCTATTTAGCTCTAGAGAACGCCTGGTATCGGGTGCCGCCCCAGTTCAATATTATGCTCCACTGCCTGACGGAATATAGAAATGCCACCGGCGAGGTGGACCCCGACGACGCGGCCTTTCTCAAGGAATACGGTTGGGATGTCCTTTTCAAAGCCAATACCATGGAGGGAAAACTGCCGGAAGAGCTGATCCACAACGCCGGAGATTTCCCGGTGGTTATTTACTGGGCCTACAACAATGAGCTAAATAAAGACGTGGGATTGGATATCACTCCCTACCTGGGTAAGGAAGTGCAGGTGAATCTATACAAACTGGAGCAACCGCTGCCCGAGTTTATGCACCCCCGCCGCTGGACCGGCCGGGCGGTAGTGGTGAAGTTCGAGGGTGAGATCGTGGGGGCCTGGCTGGATGCCGGCCGGCACGATGCCTTTGCTTGTTCGTTAAAGGGCAGGCGCCTGGAGGAAGTGACCGGCAAGACGTGGGGCGAATGGCTGGCCGGCATTGTTAATCGTGAAGATCCCCTGGAAAAGCGGTTGGCCGCCCTGAGCCCGGAAGAGGTGATCCGCCTTTTCTACCAGGCGGTGGGCAACGGGGACAGGCGTACGGCCCACGCCGCCTTGAGCAGGCGGAACCTGGTGGGTTACCTTTTTAACAATATGGATAATAATCGCCTGTACAACCCCTCCTTCAGTGTTAACGACCGCGACGGTCTGAACAACGTGGCCGGGGCTAAGATCGTGAGCATTAAAGAGTTCCCCCCGCAGGACGGGGATCCCCCCGATGTTAAACGTTACCAGGTGGCGGTGGACTTCACCTTCCGGCGGGCCATAACCGCCGAGAGCGGGGTACAGGTGCGGTTTCTAATCCTGCGCCAGGAAATACCCGGTTTAGGCTGGCGCATCGAGGGCCTGGGAACAGGGCCCTAAGGCTCCCCTCCAGCGTTGTCCGATTGACGGCAGTAATCGTAAAAGGAGGCCAGGCACTCCGGCCGTTCCCGGAAGAACTTTACCAAACGGGTAATGCACGCCAGGGTTTCCTGGCTCAAATTGTGCTCGATCTTCTCCGTGTCTTCCAGCAAATGGCCGGTGGCGCCGATTATGGCCAGGAATTCCCTGAGGGTGTTGTGACGGGCAAGGAGTTCTTGTCCTGTTTGCTTGCCCAGGGCCGTCAGTTTGATGACGCCGTATTTTTCATAGATTAAATAACGCCCTTCGGCCAGCCGTTGGACCATCTTGGTGGCCGAAGACGGTTGGACATTGAGGGCTTCGGCCAGTTCCTGGATCCTGGTGAAGCCCTCCCGGGCTGCCAGACGGCAGATCATTTCCAGGTAATCTTCCATACCCGGGGTTAGGCCCCCGCTTTCCTGGGCCAGCAAGGTATAACCGCGAAAAGTACGAAACCTTTCCTTCTGGACCACCCTTTCCCCCTCCCGCAACCTCCCACCGATATTATACGCCGCTGGGGCCGAAGGGCTCCTCTTTAGCGGCGGCCAACTTTTTTGGCGGAGTCCAAAACCGGGCTCCGCTCATATTATCTAACAGAGTTTTCTTCTACCCCTGAGTTATCCCCAGTTTTTGCGGGGCAGGCCTGCTTGGACTTGAGATAGAGCGAACAGCCTTCGCGGCCAGCCCAGGCTTTAAGCTTGGCGAAGGGCTTAAGAAAGGCCCGAGGCCACGGATGGCCGAGGCCGGCAACTGAGGCAGGATGCCAAATTTGCCGGGAAGCCTGCCGAAGCCTTGAGCCAAGCAAAAGTCCTGCCCGCGAGGGAGGCCTTTGCGAGCGAAAGCCAAGCAGGCCGGGATCAAAACTGGGGATGCGCCAGCTTCTACCCCCATTGACTGAAGAATTTCTCAACAGATAAGGAACCTTAGACCTTGACGTCCCCTCCCGGGAAAAGGGGCGTCGAGGATACCTGGAGGAGGCGCTGTTCTGGTGTCCGTTAGACTGACGAGAAGGGCATGTTTCTTGGGCGATCTACCCCCGGGAAGCTGCGGCCGCGTATTGGAGATTGTGGCGCGGGATTTCTGGCGGCGGAGGTTTATGGATCTGGGCTTTACGCCGGGCACCCTAGTGGAAGTGGTGCGGAGGAGCCCGACGGGGGATCCGGTGGCCTACCGCCTGAGGGGCGTGACCATTGCCTTGCGGAGGGAAACGGCCGCCTTGATCCGGGTGGAGGCCTGGGGGGAAGGTGTGGTTCCATGAGGGCGGACCTTCCTTTGAGGAGCGAAGCCCTATTCCCCGCCCCCGGCTGCCCCTGCGGAGGGCCGCGCCGGGCCCGGGCGGAGCCAGGGCCTGTAGTTATAGCCCTGGCGGGAAATCCCAATATAGGGAAGACTACGGTTTTCAACGCCCTGACGGGCCTCAGGCAGCACACCGGCAACTGGGCAGGGAAAACGGTAGGCTTATCTTGGGGAAACTATTGTTACCGCGGGATGCGGTTTCTTTTGGTAGACCTGCCCGGGACCTATTCTTTGCGCCCCCTTTCGCCGGAGGAGGAAGTTGCCCGCACCTTTCTTTGGGAGGGCCGGCCGCTGGTAACCGTAGTAGTCGTGGATGCTACGGCTCTGGAGCGCAGCCTGGCCTTGGCCTTGCAAATCATGGAACTATCTCCGGCAACAGTCCTCTGCGTTAATTTGACGGACGAGGCCCGCAGGCGGGGATTGGAGGTAGACACCCGCACCCTGGCCCGGGAACTCGGAGTTCCGGCAGTACCCACGGCGGCCGGGCGCGGTGAGGGCCTGGCGGAACTGCAGGAGGCCATTTACCGGGTAGCGCATGGGAAAAGAGGGTTGCAACCCCGAATCCTGCGTTACGACGAGGAGATCGAAAGGATGGTGGAGCAAATAGTACCCTTATTGCCGGATGCCCGGGAAGATCCGGGTAGGGCTCGCTGGCAGGCCCTCCGCCTCCTGGAAGGCGAAAATATAGCAGGGACGGGTGAAGACATAAAACACTTGGTGGAGCTGCTCCGCGGGGAGCGGGCCGGAGAGTTGAGCGAGCGCATCATGTGCCACCTATACCGGGTGGCCGAGGAAGTAGCCGAAAAGGTAGTGAAAAGGACCCGGCCGGAGGCCTTTGACCGGGATCGCTGGCTGGACAATCTCTTGACTTCTCCCTGGACCGGTTTTCCAGTCATGTTATTACTACTGGCGGTTATTTTCTGGATCACTCTGGTAGGGGCCAATTATCCCTCAGAAGTGCTGGCCCGCCTTTTCGCAGTTGGGGAAGAGAGGCTAATGGCCTTAAGTCAGGAATGGGGCCTTCCCCTTTGGTTGAAGGGACTGGTTATTGAAGGAGTGTATCGTACTACTGCCTGGGTAGTGGCCGTCATGTTGCCGCCCATGGCCATATTTTTCCCCCTTTTTACTTTCTTGGAAGACCTGGGATATCTTCCGCGGGTGGCCTTCAACCTGGACGGCTTGTTTAAGTGGGCGGGAACCCAGGGTAAACACGCTCTGACCATGAGCATGGGCTTCGGTTGTAATGCAGCCGGGGTAATAGCGTGCCGCATCATCGACTCCCCGCGGGAAAGGTTGATAGCCATGCTCACGAATGTCAGCATTCCGGAACTGCAACCGTCTTACTAACTTTCCACTTAGAAGTGGGAGTGAGGTTTTGCACAAGTGCCAGATTCTAGCATAACCTACTATTAGGTAAAGTTAAGTCCTCGGGGGTGTAACTATGAATATGGACCAGCTTATCCGGCTGCTAAACCTGGACCTCTCCTGGGAGTATGCGGCCATGATCCAATATATCCAGCATGCCAGCATGTTAACCGGGCCGGAATACGTTGCTATCATCCAGGAGGAACTGTTTAGGGTTTACCAGGGTCTTCTTTATGGAAGGAGGTCTTGCGGCTTGGCCTTTTGAGGTAATTAAAGGTAAGTAAAAACAGGAGGAAACTGAAGTTCCGGAAGGGGAAACGGCGCGGGTAATAACCGCGCTTTTTTTACACCGTTACCATGCCGACCTACTTTTTCCCGGGAAGGAAGATACTTTTACCGCGACGTAACGCAGACCCTTGATGGAAGCGGTCGGGTTGCAAGTTGTGGCCTGGCGGCCGGACTTCCCGAGAAATTTAAGTGTATAACCCACATTCCGCACCTTTG
>DOLC01000016.1 GCA_003509545.1 Peptococcaceae bacterium | reverse complement strand
CGAAAACAATGCCGGCCCGGAGGGGAGTTATTTTCGGAGGAGACGCTCATGCCTTCGAGGGGTACCAGCAGAGAGGGGGGTAAGTCTTTGTCCGAAACAGGGGAACTGCCTGCGGGCATCATGCCCGATTTCCGGCGGGAGTTGCCGCCCTACCTTCAAGACAAGGCGGGGACCTGGGTTTGGCACGAAGAAGTCGGGCCGGGCATTATCAAGCATATAGCGCGGGACGGCAGTGAATTATGGAGTGTGCGAATACTGCTGCCTCCCAACGGCCTTCTGGCCGCAGAGTCCTTGCGCAAACTGGCGGGTTTCATCAGGAAGTATGCCCTCACCGGCCGGCGCACCTTCAGGCAGGGCTTCGAGCTGGTAGGGGTGAACCCGGCCGAGTTGGACAACCTCCTCGAGGAGTTGGCCGCCGCGGGCTTTCCGGTGGGAGGTACGGGCCGGACCCTGCACCAGATTAAGTGCTGTACGTCCTTTGTACATTGTCAAAATGCAGCCCTGGACGCCCCCAGCATGGCCAAAGTCCTCGGAGATTATCTATACCGCCACTTCAGGATTCCCGAACTACCGGCTCCTCTGAAGGTGTCCATAAGCGGTTGTCCCAACAGTTGCGGAGGCGGCGTGGAGGCCGACATCGGGATTCTAGGAGTTTTTGCCGACTTTCCCGAAGTAAACGATAGAGATTTGATTGCCGCCAATGAGGATATCGGTCTTCTAATATCCTGGTGCCCGACCGGGGCCATCCGTCCCAAACGGATAGCCGAGGGAACTTCCGTCACCATAAACGAGGAGCGCTGCGTGCGGTGTACGTCCTGCGCCCAGGCCGCTCCCCGGGGCATCCGAATGGGAATTAACCGGGGAGCGGCCATACTGGTAGGGGGAAGGGGAGGTTCCCGGCCCTCCCTGGGGCAAGTTATCTTCCCCTTCATACCGGTCAGACCACTGGACTACGGGGAGATCTGCCGCCGGATAAGTGTTATTCTGGACGTGTGGATAAGGGAAAGCAGACCCGGCGAGAGGTTGGCCGCCTTTATTGAACGGCTGGGGAAAGACCATTTCTGCGAACTCCTAGGAGTTGACGGGGCCGGTTCCCCGGCCGGCGAGAAAGGGAGAGACCATGTTGTCCTACCGAAATATACCTAGAGTCGTTTTGGCCGCCCCCCATGGGCGTTCCGGCAAGACCATTTTGAGCTTGGGCCTTGTTGCCGCCCTGGTTAAAAAGGGGCTAAGGGTGCAGCCCTTTAAAAAGGGCCCCGATTTCATCGATCCCAGCTGGCTCTCCCTGGCCGCCGGGCGCCCCTGCCGCAACCTGGACTTGTATTTTGTGGATGCCCAGGAGCTCAGGCGGCTATTCCTATACGGCTGCCGCGAGGCAGACGGGGCGGTCATCGAGGGGGCCATGGGCCTTTTTGACGGCCTGGATATCAGGGGGAGCGGGAGCACGGCGGAAATTGCCCTGGCCCTGGAGGCGCCGGTGATTCTTGTGGTGGATACCACCCGTATGACCCGGAGTGTGGCGGCGCTGGTAAAGGGCTTTCAAGAGTTCGATCCCCGCTTGAGGCTCTCCGGCGTCATCCTCAACCGGGTGGCCCGGCCCCGCCACGAAAACATGCTGTGGCGGGCTATAGAAGCCTACACCGACCTCCCCGTCCTGGGGGCCTTACCGAAAGACGACGCCTACGTCATACCCGACCGGCACCTGGGCCTGATACCAGCCGCCGAGAGGGAAGACCTGCACCGGGCCCTGGAGGCTACCAGGAAGGCGGTGGAAGGGGCCGTAGACGTGGACGGGGTTTGGGAGATAGCCCGCAGGGCGCGGCCCCTGCCGGGGGAAGGCGTTTCCGGCTCCCCAGACCCTGCAGGGGGCGTCCGTCTCGGGGTGATCAGGGACCGGGTTTTTCATTTTTATTACCCGGAAAACCTGGAAGCCCTCCTCCGGGCCGGCGCGCGCCTGGTAACCGTGGACAGCCTTAAAGACAGTTCCTTGCCGGCCGTCGACGGCCTCTACATCGGAGGAGGTTTTCCCGAAGTATTCGCCGCCGAACTGGAGGCCAATGCCGACCTGCGCAGATCCATCCGCCGGGCCGCGGAGGACGGACTGCCCATTTATGCCGAATGCGGCGGGTTGATCTATCTGGCCCGCCGGCTGTACCTGGAGGACCGGGTCTTTGAAATGGTGGGAGCGCTGCCCCTGGATGTCAGGTTGGAAAAGAATCCCCAGGGCCACGGCTACACCCTCCTGGAGGCCCGCGCCGGCAATCCCTTTTTCCGCCCGGGCACCCGGGTGAAGGGCCACGAATTCCACCACTCGCGGGTTATAAACCTGGAAAGGGAAAAGATAGCTTTTGCCTATCGGGTGTTACGGGGTGCCGGGGTCGAGGATGGCTTCGACGGAATCCTTTACCGGCGAATTCTGGCCGGCTACAACCACCTTTATGCCCCTGCCCATCCCGAGTGGGCCGCCCGTTTCGTTGCTGGAGTAAGCGGCGAGGTAAGGGCCACGGTACAGATGGGAAGCTAGAGAAAAGTAGGTGGAGGTAGATGAGTGCATCCATAGGCGCCAAATTGAGACAGCTCAGAACAGAGCGGGGCATATCCTTGGAAGCCCTGGCCGACATGCTGGACATTGCCCCCGACTGCATGCGCGAGGTGGAAGAAGGTACCCGGCGCCTTTCAGCCGCCACCCTGGCCGAAGTGGCCGGCCTTCTAGGGGTGGACGCCAGTTACTTCCAGGAGGAAAACGGCACGAAGCCCGAGGAGGTGGACAACCACCTCGGCGCCAAGCTCCGCAGGCTGCGGGAGCAAAAGGGCCTCACCTTAAACGAATTGAGCCGCAAATCGGGAGTCTCCCTGGCTCACATTAGCGAAATAGAGAGGGGTCGGTCCACGGCCTCCTTGAAGACTCTGGAGAAACTGGCCGCCGCCCTGGAGGTAAGCACCAGTTCCCTCTTACAGGCCGAGCGAGGGGAGAGCTTGGGAAGCAGGTTAAGGCGGCTGCGGGAGAAGATGGGCCTCACCCAGAAGGAGCTGGCCGATCAGGTAGGGATTTCCCACAGCCTTATAGGCCAAATCGAAACCGACAGGATTCAGCCTTCCCTGACCACCTTACACCGCCTGGCGGAAGCCCTGGGGGTTTCCAGCTGTTATTTCCTGATGGAAGACGAAACGCCCCTGCCCCCCGGCCTCCAGCGCGGCGCCCTGCAGGAATTGGTAAATCTTTTGCGCTCTTGGGAGGATGAGGAGATCCGGGGATTGATCCACTTCGTAAGGATTATCAACCAACACCGCCCTGCCGCCGCGGGCCACGCCGATGAAAAAGAAGAAATCCTTTCCTTCCTGGATACTTGCCTGCCGGAGGAGAGAGAACTTCTGCGGGATTTGGTGCGCACCCTGAGGCGCAAGAGGCCCCATAACGACGAGTTATAATTAACTTAACCCCTTTGTGGTAAAATGAAGGTGGTGGTAAAGGTAAGGGAGGTAGCACAGGTGGCCCGGGAGAAGATTCGATTAACCCAGCTGTCCTGCAGCGCCGGGTGAGCGGCCAAGGTGGGTCCGGGGACCCTCAGCCAGCTGTTACAGGTACTGCCGGCGCAGGCCCTCAAGAGTCCCCATCTCCTCGTGGGCATAGAAACCATTGACGATGCCGGCGTGTTCCGCCTCAGGGAAGACATAGCCTTGATTCAAACTCTGGATTTCTTCACGCCCATTGTAGACGATCCCTATCTCTTCGGGCAGGTTGCCGCGGCCAACGCCCTGAGCGATATTTACGCCATGGGCGGGAGGCCCCTGACGGCCATGAACGTGGTGTGCTTTCCCACCAAGAAGGTGGACGTGGAAGTTCTAGGGGAGATCCTGCGGGGCGGGGCCGAGAAGATCATCGAAGCCGGAGCCGTGTTGGTAGGAGGGCACAGCATAGAGGACGAGGAGCCCAAATACGGCCTGGCCGTCACGGGGATAGCCCACCCCGACCGGATAGTTACCAACTCGGGGGCCCGGCCGGGCGACAAACTCGTTCTTACCAAGCCCCTGGGCACCGGTATCCTGGCTACGGCCCTTAAGGCGGATATGGCCGGCCGGGAGACCGAGGAAGAGATGGTACGCTGGATGGCCATGCTCAACCGGGACGCGGCCGCGGCCATGATGGAGGTGGGCGTCCATGCGTGTACGGACATTACCGGTTTCGGCCTCCTGGGTCACTGTTTGGAGCTGGCCCAGGGCAGCGGGGTGGATGTGATCCTGGAAAGCGGCGAGATTCCCCTGTTGCCCGGGGTCCTGGACTTGGCGGCTATGGGATTAGTTCCCGGCGGGGCCTACAACAACCGGCGGTATATGGAAGGAAAAGTGCGTTTCGAAGGACGGGTGAAGGAGGCGTTGCAGGACGTCCTCTTCGACCCCCAAACCTCAGGAGGCCTTTTGATGGCCGTGGCTCCCGAGAAAGTTTCCCCTTTGCTGTCGGAGTTGCAACGGCGGGGTGTCGGGACGGCGAGGGTAATCGGCGAAGCCGTCGAGGGTAGGGGCTTCATCCACGTACGCTGAACTACGAACCAAGGAGAAGGAGGCCGGGGAGACAGGGTAACCCGGTCCTTCTTGTCACCGGAAGCCCCTTCGTGCCGGAAAAGGGCCTTGCCTCCCGCCGGTCCCTCTGTTAAAGTATTCTTTGGGATACCAAGGACCATGGCGGCAAGGAGGGAGAAAGTGGACGGAGTTCTTAAACCCCTGGATTTGACCTCTTATCAGCCGGTTCGTCGTGAAGTTTATCACATACTTCGGGAAGCCATCCTGACCGGGAAATTACAGCCGGGAGAAAGAATGGTGGAGCGGCACCTGGCGCGGCAGCTCGGCGTAAGCCGCACTCCGGTGCGAGAGGCCATCCGCAAGCTGGAGCTGGAGGGGTTGGTGGAACACGTCCCTCGGCGGGGGGTGGTCGTAGCCCGCATTTCCAAAAAAGAAGCATGGGAAATCTACAACATCCGGGCGGTGCTGGAGGGCCTGGCCGCGAGGCTGGCGGCGGAGAACATCACCGACCGGCAGCTGGAACGCCTGGAGGAGCTCGTACGGGCCATGGAGGAAGCCAGGACGGGCCGCAATGTGGAGTTGCTCCAGGACCTCCACAACGAATATAACCATCTTATCTACCGGGCGGCGGAGAGCCCCCGGCTGGAACAGATGATCACCCACCTGGCGGAGTACATCGTAGGGTTTACCAAGGTAGGCTATGCCGTCCCTGGGAGGATGGCCGCGGCCACCAGGGAGCACCGGGAGATCTTGGAAGCCCTCAAGGCTCGGGATGCCGACCGGGCGGAGAAACTGGCCCGGCAGCATATTGAGAACTCCCGGGAGGCCTACTTCGCCAAGCTCGCCCTGGAGGAGGAAAAGGAAGAACTATAAATTTTGCCAAAAAAATTTTAACGGCCGGAAGGATTCCTCCTGCGGGCGGCGAATATATATATCCAAAATGGTATACCAAACGGGGATCCGAGATTCGGGTTCCCGTTGAGGCCCCTGGCCGACGGGAGGCGTTGCCTTCCCGGAAAGCAAAGCCCCGGCCGGGGCTCCCCGCGAGCCGATCGCCTCCCTCGGAAGGCTTTCGCGGTGCGGTTGGTAAGCCGGGACAGGGGCGGGGCCCAGCAGAGGCGGGGGGTTACGGGAGACAGAAGCACGTTAGCCGGTCCAATTGGTATACCGTATACCACAAACCCTGAGACGATCCTTTCTTTAGCTGCGAACAAGGGCCTGTGCCGAGCATCCTTCAGGGGGACGCCTAATGAAGGGGAAAATGCAGCTTAAGGTGATAGAGGGCATGGTGGAAGACGCCCGCAAAGGCATCGTGCGGGTATTGTCCGAAGTAATGGACGAATTGGGCGTCGGTATAGGCGACGTAGTAGCGGTTACCGGAAAGCGCACCACGGTGGCACGGGTGATGCCCGCTTTTCCCGACCGGTGTGCGCCGGGCGCCATTCAGATGGACGGAACCCTCCGTTATAACGCCCAGGTAAGTATAGGGGAAGATATAAGCCTGGAGCCCGCGACATGGGAAAGGGCCAAGATCGTGGTGTTGGCTCCCGTCCTCCCCGGCTGGACGGGGGAGGGAGACCATGAGATAACCCATATAAAGACGCGCCTTCTAGGCCTGGCGGTAGTACCGGGGGACCGGGTGAGCGTCACCCTGTTCGGCGGCAGGGAAGAGGCCTTCACGGTGGAGGGCGTTACGCCCCGGGGAGCCGTGGTGATCAACAAAGACACCGCCCTGCGCTTCAAGGGGGGCGAGGCCGGCGAAAGCAGGGGGCAGAGGGTTACCTACGAAGATATAGGGGGGCTGGCCAGGGAAGTCCAGCGGGTGAGAGAGATCATCGAGCTTCCCCTGAAGTATCCTCACCTCTTCAAGAGTTTGGGCGTAGAGCCGCCCAAGGGAATCCTCCTGTACGGTCCCCCCGGTACCGGCAAGACCCTGATCGCCCGGGCGGTGGCCAGCGAGACGGAAGCCCACTTCATCCACGTCAACGGGCCGGAGATCATGCATAAATACTACGGCGAAAGCGAGGCCAGGCTGCGCCAGGTCTTCGATGAGGCCCGGAAGAAATCGCCCAGCATTATTTTCCTGGATGAGATCGATGCCATGGCGCCGCGCCGGGCCGAAGTCCACGGAGATGTGGAAAAGCGGGTGGTAGCCCAGCTCCTCGCCCTTATGGACGGCCTGGAAGCCCGGGGACATGTTATCGTTATCGGGGCCACCAACCTTCCGGACATGGTGGACCCCGCCCTAAGGAGGCCGGGCCGCTTTGACCGGGAGATAGCCATTAATGTTCCCGACCGGCGGGGACGGGAGGAAATCCTAAGGATACATACGCGGGGCATGTCCTTGGCCCCCGACGTCTCCTTGTCCCGCCTGGCCGCCATAACCCATGGTTTTGTCGGGGCGGACCTCGCCGCTCTCTGCCGGGAAGCCGGGATGTACGCCCTGCGACGCGGGCTTAGGGAGATCCCCCTGGGAAGCGGGGTCCTGGCCGACTTGCGCCTGGAGGTAACCATGCGCGATTTCCTGGATGCCTTAACCGAGGTTGAGCCTTCGGCCACCAGGGAATTTGCCATGGAAATTCCGACGGCCACTTGGGAAGACGTGGGAGGCCTGGAGGAGATTAAAGCCCGCCTTCGGGCCCTGGTGGAATGGCCCCTGCGTTATCCCGAGCTTTTTCGGCATTTTGACCTGCAGGCTCCGAAAGGCATTCTCTTAACGGGCCCGCCGGGTACGGGTAAAACCCTGGTGGTGAAGGCCCTAGCCCGGGAAAGCCAGGTGAATTTCATTTCCGTAAACAGTTCCCTCCTCTTTTCCCAACGATGGGGGGAAGCCGGGAAAAACCTGCATGAAATCTTTCGTAAAGCCAGGCAGGCTTCCCCCTGCATCCTGTTCTTCGACGAGATCGACGCCCTGGTACCCACCCGCCGGGGCGGGGAAGGGGCCAACATCGAAAGCCGGCTGGTGAGCCAGTTTCTCCTGGAATTAGACGGTTTAGAGGAACTCCGGGAAGTCATAGTACTGGCCGCCACCAACCGCATGGACCTGGTGGATCCTGCCGTCCTGCGGCCGGGCCGGTTCGATGTCATCCTGGAGTTTCCACCTCCCGGCCTTCAAGAGCGGTTGGCCATCCTCAGGGTCCACCTGCGGCGGCGTCCACTGGGTAAAGATGTGGACCTGGAGGCCCTGGCCAACATGACCGAGGGGCTGGTGGGTTCCGACCTGGAGGCCGTGTGTAAGCGGGCTGCCCTTTATGCACTGAGGGAAGTGGTGGAGGGGGGGAAAACCGCAACAGAAGATAAGGAGAAGTGGTGTATAAACGCCCGGCACCTGGAGCAGGCCGCGCGGGAGGTGCTGGCCGGGAAAATCCCGGAAGAAGCCAGGACGGAAAACCGCCCTCTCCGTCCCGGGTGGCATGCCCAGGGAAGTAGCCGTGATCTCATCAAAATAGGGAGGTGATGGGAGGAAAGAACAGACATGCCGGCAGAAGTTTACAGAAATTAAAAAACTGCGCAGAAAGGAGGCCAATAACTTGTCTACTGGGAGCAATCTATTTGCCGAACCCGGCCTGCAGCAAATCACCGTATGGGCCCGGGGTGTAGTCATGAACAAGGATGCCCGGGATATAGTGGTAGCCCTGGCCGAGGCGGCCGCCAGGGAGGGGAAATACGTCCAGGCCTGGGAAAACTATGTAGATCTCCCGGACCGCGTGTATGTGCCCGTAAGAGCCTACGCCCGCATAAGCACCGACCCCATTGAAAGCAAGTATATCTACGAAAACGAAACCCCCGACATCATCATCCTGGTGGAAGAAACGCTGGTTAAAGGCGTGCCGGTCCTCCGGGGGCTGCGCAAGGGCGGCGTGCTGGTGGTAAATACCAGGCGTTCTCCCGAAGAAATCTTGAGTTTCCTCGGAGACACCGGAAACCTGGAAACCCTGGTAACCGTGGACGCTTCCAGCCTGTCTACGGCCGTGACCACCCTGTCGGGCGCTGAGGGCGCTACCGATGCCACGGGTATCGGTGCCGGCATCGCGGCTCCCCTGGCCGGTGCGGTGGTCAAGGCCACGGGTATCGTGAGCTTGGAAAATTTGGCGGCCGTGGTCAAGAACCCGGAAGCCATGCGGCGCGGTTATGAACTGGCCAGGGTCACCAGGCTGGAAACCAAGGGCGCTGCCCAGGAGGTAGCGGTAAGCGCAGGCGAGCTCCTGAAGCAACTGCCCTTTGCCGGAACGGTGCCCTCGCCGGTTTCCGAAAACGAGGGCATGGTTACCGGAAACTGGAGAATGCAACGGCCGGTCCTGGACCAGGAAGCCTGCACCTCCTGTGATACTTGCTGGATTTACTGCCCGGATTCCTGCATCACCCGCACTGACGAGGGCCCTACATTTAACCTGAAGTATTGTAAAGGCTGTGGCATCTGCGAGGAGGTCTGTCCCAGCGGGGCTATAAGCCTGGTCCCCGAGCTTAACTTTAAAGATTAATAATTCTGGGAGGTGACAACTATGGGTAAAGTTCGACGTATTTCGGGGTGTGTTGCAGCGGCTAATGCCGTGAAGCTGGCCGACGTAGACGTAATCTGTTCCTATCCCATTCGTCCCTACACGGGGATCATGTCGGAACTGGCCCGCATGGTGGCCGACGGCGAACTGGACGCCGAATTCATCCACGGGGAAGGGGAGCATGCCCAGCTCAGTGTGGTGTACGGCGCCTCGGCGGCCGGGGCGCGGACTTTCACGGGGAGCAGCGGTGTGGGAGTAACCTATGCCTTCGAGGTATATTCTCCCATTTCAGGGGAGCGCCTGCCGGTTCAGATGGCCATAGGCGACCGCACCCTGGACCCCCCGGGGGACTTCGGGTCGGAGCATACCGATGCCGAGTGCTGCCGCGACCAGGGCTGGATCCAGGGATGGGCCTCCACCCAGCAGGAAGTCCTGGATATGCACCTGATCTATTACCGGGTAGGGGAAGACCCCCGGGTGATGCTGCCCCAGTTTGTCTGCCAGGACGGGTATTATATCACCCATATCTTAGGAGAAGTGGATATTCCCGATCCGTCCCAGGTAAAAGAGTTCCTTCCCCCTTATAAGAACCACCACGTTCTGGACCCCAAGAACCCCATGATCATAGGAGCCCAGATAGAACCGGCCATGGGTCCGCCCCTGCAGTACCAGCGCTACCAGGCCATGCAGGCCGTGGGACAGGTGCTCAGGGAAGCCCATGAAGAATTTGCCCGCATCTTCGGGCGCAGGTACGACCCCTTCCTGGAGGAGTATCTCACGGAAGATGCGGAAGTGGTTATCTTCGGCCAGGGGGCCCACATGGTGACCGCCAAGGCCGTGGCGGCCCGCCTCCGGAACCTGGGGGAGAAGGTGGGAGTGGTGAGGCTGCGTACCTTCCGGCCCTTCCCCACCGAGGAAATCCGGCGGCGGATGTCGAGGTTCAAGGCCATCGGCGTCCTTGACAACTCCGTTAACTTCGGCATCTCCTGCAACGGAGGGGTGCTGTTGAGCGAGCTCCGCGCGGCCCTCTACGACTTCGGCGATAAGGTAAAGACCGTCGGGTTTGTAGCGGGGCTGGGCGGCGAAGTCGTGACCCACGACGAATTCTACCGCATGTTCCGTAAGATCCAGGAAATTGCCAAGACCGGTAAAGTAGAGCAGACGGCCTACTGGCTGCCCTTTGAACTGTAAAGATTTCGGAGGGGAGGGGCGCAAATGCTGGAAAGGATTCCGTCCATAAGAAAGGCTCCTGACGAAGAATACTACGTTCCCGGTCACCGCACCTGCGCCGGGTGCGGTCCGGCTCTGGCCTACCGCCTTACGGCCAAGGCGGCGGGCCCCAACACCATTTTTATCGGCCCCACGGGCTGCATGTACGTGGCCAACACCAGCTACGGGTGCGGCCCCTGGCGGGTGCCCTGGATCCACGCCCAGATTACCAACGGCGGTGCCGTAGCCTCGGGGATCGAGGCGGCCTTTAAGGTGCTGGCACGCAAGAAGAAGTACCAGGGTGAAATACCCCACGTGATCGTCTTCGCCGGCGACGGCGGAGCCGTGGACATCGGCCTACAGGCCCTGTCCGGCATGTTATACCGCGGCCACGACGTCCTGTTCATTTGCTACGACAACGAGTCCTATGCCAACACCGGCATCCAGACGTCGCCTACTACCCCTTACGGGGCGTGGACGACCTTCACGCCTGCCGGACCGGCGGTTCCCGAAGGGAAAAAGCTCTTCCCCAAGGATAACCCCAAGGTGGTGGCCCACGGGCATCCGGAGCTTAAGTATCTGGCCACCGCTTCCATAGGCTGGCCGGTGGACCTCATGAACAAGGTGCGGAAGGGCCTTAATGCCGAAGGTCCCGCCTACCTCCATATACAGGCTCCTTGCCCCAAGGGATGGCAGTTCCCGCCTAATAAAACGATAGAGATGGCCAAACTTGCCGTGCAGACGGGTATGTTCCAGCTCTACGAATACGAAAACGGGGAATACAAACTTTCGGTAAAGATGGAAGAACGCAAGCCGGTGGCCGAATACCTCAAGTTGCAGAAGCGGTTTGCCCACTTGCAGCCCGAGCATATCGAAAAGCTACAGGCCTTTGTAGATGCCCGCTGTGCCGAGGTGGGTATTACGGTACCGGCGGTAGCCTCAGCTAGATAAGGAAGGGTACCCCGGACGCCGCGCGAAGCGTCCGGGGTACCCCTGCTAAAGGGGGTATATGTCGATTAAAGCCTAAATTTACAGGAAACAAGTGTAAAATACCGAACAGCCTCACCACCAATGGTGGTCCAAAGGGCGGGCTGTGGCCGTTCTGGTGGCGGATCCCCGGGATGCCTTTAGAAGAAGGGAGGAGAAAAGAACATGAGGGGCCTACCGGAACTTCAGCTTTGGTTATGGGTGGTAAGCCTATTGCCCATTATGGTGGTTCTAATACTCATGATGATCTTCAGGAAGAGCGGCGGCAGAGCGGGGGTGGTCGGCTGGCTTTCAACCCTAGTCATTGCCTACCTGTGGTTCGGCGGAGACTTGCATGTATTGTCCTCGGGGATGTTAAAGGGACTGTGGGCCACGGTTTGGGTGCTGTATATTATCTGGGGCGCCATGACGGTATACAACGTTGTAGACCTGGTGGGAGGTTTTAAAGTCATTTCCAACACCTTTACCCGGCTCACCAGGGGCAACAAGATCTTGCAGCTCCTCGTTATGGGCTGGGCCTTCCCCGGTTTCGTCCAAGGTGTATGCGGTTACGGGGTGCCGGTAGCTACGGCGGCTCCCATCCTGGTGGGTCTGGGGTATAATCCCATCTTCGCCGCCGCCACGGCCCTTATCGGCCATTCGTGGGCCGTTACCTTCGGCTCCTTAGGCTCTTCTTATTCCATTCTGGTACGCCTTACCACCCTGGACCCCGGGCGCCTGGCCTTTTTCGCATCCATTTTCCTTGGCCTCGCCTGCATCCTCTGCGGCTATTCCATTGTCCACATGTACGGCGGCTTCAGGAGCGTGAGGGAGTATTCGACCACCGTCCTGGCCATGGCCTTACCTATGGCCGTAACCCTTTTCCTGGTGGCCAATTTCGTTACCCCGTACGTAGCTTCCATGGTGGCGGGCGCCGCCGGGCTGGTGGTGGGAGGATTCGTGGTGCCGAGGCTGTATAGGTCTCAGGGGGTGGGAGCGGAGGTTGCCGCCGGCAGTGAGGATTATAGCTTCCATGTAGCCTTTACCGCTTATTATATATTGATCGTTATTGTATTTACAGTTTACTTAATAAGTCCATTAAAGAAAGTTTTACAAAATGCCTGGCAAATAGGTTTTCCCTTCCCCGAAACCAGGACCTTATTCGGCTTCACCAACCCGGCAGTAGAAAAATACCAGTCTATTCCCTTCTTCACCGCCCCCGGAACTCTGATCTTTACTTCGGCCCTTTTGGGATATCTCTACTACCGCGCGAAGGGCCTCTGGCCGGAGAAAGGCGGGAGGATGCTGGTCGGCCGCTTCATTAAACAGGTTATGGGGGCCACCATGACGGTGGTGACCATGACCATGATGGGCGTAGTCATGATGGAGACCGGCATGACCCGGTATATTGCCGAGGGACTGGCGGCTACCGGAGCCCTTTATCCCCTCTTCTCCCCGTGGATCGGCGTGCTGGGCGCCTTTATGACCGGGAGTAACACTAACTCCAACGTCTTGTTCACCGGCCTCCAATGGGATGTGGCCAAACTCCTCCTCCTCAGCCCCTATGTAATTTTGGGCCTGCAGACCACCGGTGGGGCCATCGGCAACATGTTCGCTCCCATGAACGTGGCCCTGGGCACAGGTGTCACCGGCCAGGGCGGGCGTGAAGGGGAGGTCCTGCGGCGTACGGCCTTATATAATGCCTTCCAGATCGTGGCCGTAGGCATCCTGGCCTGGCTGATACTTTATGTATTCTTCCCGGGCCTTGACTAAAGGGGGTGTTTGTAAATGGTGGAAGTCCAGAGGGAGCCGTTCCGCAAAAGGTACAAGTCAGAGGGTCAGCTGGCCGCCTTTATCCTGATGTGGCTCGACTTTCCTCTGCTTTATAGCGGTATTACCAGCAACAACACCCTCGTAATGGGGGCGGGGTTTCTAATCCTGGTGGGAGCGGGGATCATAACTTACTACTTTAGCTGAGAAACGAGCAAAAAGTGGAGCCTGGCGGGCGGGTTATTTTTATTTCCCGGCCCGCCTTACTTTAAGGGAGGGAAGGCTAAGGTGCGGGTGTTGATAGCCGGCGGTGCGGGGGATGTGGGTGGATTTTTAGTCAAGGATTTTTCCCGCCGGGGTTATTGGGTGGGAGTACTCGATAGGGCCGAGGGCATGGCCGCGGGAAAAGAGGGTTTCCCTGCGGTCTATTACCGCGGAACTCTGGCCGACCGGGACCTGGTGAGGGAGGCCGTTCGAGGGGTGGAGGTAGTTATAAATCTCGCCTGGAGCTTTGCTGATGATGCCAGGACCATCTTTGCCGAGGACCTTCAGGGGCATATTAACCTTCTGGAGGAAGCCCGGGCCGCGGGGGTGCGCTCTTTCCTTTACACCAGCACGGCCGCGGTTTACGGCCGGGTCGTGGGCCGCCCGGTGACCGAAGACCATCCCTGTCTGGTGGAGGAAGCCCGCAAGCCCCTGTACGCTTTGGGCAAGTATACGGCCGAAAGATTATGTCTGTGGTATTGGCGGGCGCAGGGCCTACCCGTTACCGTCTTTCGTTTCTGGTGGGCCTTCGGCGACCGGATCGGAGGCCGTCACCTGCGGGACCTGGTGCGGAAGGCCCTGGAGAATCAACCCCTGGAAATGGTTTCCGGAGCGGGCGGTACCTTTGTCGCCCTGGACGATCTTGCTGAGGCCATGAAGTTGGCCCTAGGCAATCCCCAGGCGGCCGGTCAGATCTACAATATTGGTAGTATATTCTTAACCTGGGAAGAAATAGGAGCCATGATCATCGACCTGTGCGGTTCGAGGTCCCCCCTCAATCTCAAGCTCGCGGAGCAGTGGCATGGACCGAGCTTCTTAAAGGAAGTGTGGGACTTGGGCTGGGATAAGGCGGCCCAGGAATTAGGTTACCGGCCACGTCGCCTGCGGGGGGAGGCGCGGGCCATGTTCATCCAGGCCCTCAGGAATACCATCGAGGAGTGGAGGCGACAAGGGAGTTATTGAAGTATGCAGGCGATTTGTCTAGAAGGGTTGGCTGACTGCTTTTGCGCCGGAGGCAGCCGGTAGCACAAGGGACATAATACCCCGGGGATCGACCAAGTTGTTAGAGGGGGACCACCTCCATATTGTCGCTCCCGAAGGCAGGGCAGGGAAAATTGCGGGCGAGATGAACAAGCTGACCCGTTATTGCCTCCGGGAGTAGCGGTAACCCATAGACCAGCGGCGTAGCTGTACAGCGACCTTCTTAGTAAAAAATGTTTCTCGGCAGGAAAAATAAAGAAAAACCTCGAATATACCCGAGGTAAGTCTTAACACTGGAGGGAAGAAAAGGTTGAGGCGGAACTCGGGTATTGTTCTTGTTTTGTTTCTTCTTTGGGGGAGTTGTGTGCTGGCGGCCCAAGGCGGCGGGCATGCTGCCGCGGAGGTTGTATATGCAGTATACAACGAAAGCCAGGGCACGTATTTCACCGGCCTGCAGGAGGCCCTGGATGAAGCGCAAAAGGGTGATGTGCTGCGGGTAGTGGTAGGGGGTATCTCTTTTAACGGCGGCCTTTACTGGAAGACCGATGGAATAACCGTGGATTTGAACGGGGCCACTATCACGGCGCCTCCCGGGCAGCCCTCCATTAGCGTGATGGAAACGGTGGACAAACTCGAGTTGCGCAACGGTATTCTCAAGACCAGCGACCTGGCCACGAACGGCATCGAAGTCCTGGGGGACACAAGTTCTCCGTTGGAGATTAAGCTGGAGAATATGAAAATCTACGGCAAACGGTCTGTTTATTTCAATCGTAATGGAGAGCTGGAATGGCACGGAGGGGAGGCTTCGGGGACCGAATACGGCGTCTTTGTCGACCCTTCGGTGCAGAATTTTGCAGGCTCCTTTACCGGAGTGACCTTTAGGCGAAGCACCGGAAGTGCTATTTATTTCGGCGGCCGTGAGGCCGACCGGCCCGTTACCGCTTTTAGTGTCGTTGATTGCCGCTTCGGAGAAGCCGGTAACCCCCTGGCAGGTGCCGTTCTTTGGGTGGAGGCGGGTACTACTACGGTGGAGATGAAGTCTTGCACCGTGGAGGCTGGAGGGAGTGCAGGCGACCTCATTCGCGTCTGGGCACGGGGCAGCGTAACCGTTGCCGATAGCCGTTTGCACCGAGACCGGGGCGCGGCCGTGAACTTAAAGGGAGTCACCGAAGGCTTGCTGGTCGGAAACGAAGTCACGACCAGGGCGGGATATCAGAATAATGCCTATAGCCCGGCCCTATGGATAGAATCATCCCGGTGTGCAGTAAGGGCCAACAGGTTGACGGGGCCGGGAACGCAGGGAGTAAGGGTTATCGGGGACAGGGTTGAATTCCAGGACAACTATATTGCCGGCTTCGCCGACGGCGCCTACCTGGAGCAGGCCGCACCGGAGGTGGTTAACAATATTGTTACCGCCTCTGTAAGGGGGATCGTGCTGCGGAATGTGGCCGGCGGCCTCCTCCGGGGCAACGAAGTGACCGGTCCCCAGGGTTTGAAGGCAGGGACGGGGATATGGGTCCAGGGCGGCTCTTCCCTCGAGCTGATAGATAATGGTATTCAGGGCTGGTCAACAGGGCTTATGGTCCACGGCGTTGACGGGATAAGAGTGGCCGGAAGCATCTTTCGGGACAACGGCGTGGGAGCCCGTTTGGGGGAAACCGCAGGAGCTGTCTTGGAAAATTCCCTGTGGGAGGGGAACGGCACCGGCCTGGTGGTTAGCGGTGAAGGGGAGGCCGATATTCGCGATAATATCCTTACGGCCAACGGAACCGCCATGGATTTGGCCTCCCTGACAGGGGGGCGGTTTCAATGCAGCCGTAACGACCTGTACGGAAACACCCTGGGCGTGCAGGCTCCTTCCGTTATAACGGTGGCGGTTCCCCTAAATTATTGGGGCAGCAGTAGCGGCCCGCACCATGAGGTTTTGAACCCCGAGGGGCGGGGGGAAATAATCAGGGGAAATCTCGACTTTGTCCCCTGGTCTCCTTACGCCTACAGGGGAGACGACCGACCGCCGGAGGTGGCTCTATCCCTCCCGGCCGGAATCTGGCGGGAGAGAGAACCACTGCCCCTGGAAATTTCCGTGGGCGAAGAGCTCCTTTTGGACCGGGTGGAACTGGTGGTTTACGGTCCCCGGGGGCAGGCGGTGGGCAGTCGGCTTTGGTGGGGTGACGAATGGGTAGCCCAAACCCAGATCCTGGAGTGGGAAACCGCCGACCTGGAGGACGGCTCCTACTGCTTCCGGATTTCGGCCGTAGACGGCAAGGGCAACACGGGCCGGGCCGAAGGGTGCGTGCTCTTGGACCGCCACCCGCCTTCCCGAGGGTGGATTTATATAAACGGCGGTGAGGAGAAGACGTCCAGTCTAACGGTGGAACTTACCCTGGGCGCCGAGGATGTAAGCGGAATAGCCGAGATGATGGTCCGCAATGAGGAGGACGCCCAAGGGGAGTGGGAGCCTTACCGACCGGTGAGAATTTGGGAGCTGTCCCCGGGACCCGCGGGACTGCGCCGGGTCATAGTTCGCTTTCGCGACGGGGCCGGCTGGGTAAGTGAAGAAATAGCGGCCGGCATTGTATTCGATCCCGGCCACTCCGGCGGCGGGGAGCATGGAGAAACGGAGGAAGGGGATAAGCCTGGAGGAGAGGGCCCAATGGGGGGAAAAAAGAACCCCGGAAAAGGGGAATTCGCAAATGAACACAAGCCCCAAGCCGGGCGGCCTTCCGACCAGGATGCCTCGGGGGGAATTGCTCTGGGGGAAGAATCGTCGGAGGATACCGGAGGAATACCGGCGGGTGAAGGAGGAAGAGAGGATGTTATAAACTTTTCCGACGTTCCTGAAGACCACTGGGCACGGTCTGATATCGTGGCTCTAATTTCCAGGGGACTGTTTCCGGCAGCCCAGGGAGAATTCTTCCCGACCAGACCCCTGACCCGCGGCGAGCTGGCCGCCCTTGTAGACCGCATCCTTATGCTCCCGCCCGGTCCTCAGGGGGATTCGAAGGAAGAGCCGCCGGCGTCGCCCTTTGGGGGTGCCGTGGCACGGGTGGCCGCTTCGGGAATCATGGTGGGCTATGAAGACGGCAGTTTCCGGGCCGGAAGCCCGGTTAGCCGCCAGGAAGCGGCGGCGGTTCTATCCCGGACGGCAAGGAAGAGGGGGATGAACCACCAGGGTGGCCGGGGGGTAATAACCTTTACGGATCTGGAGGAAGTGGCGGCCTGGGCTTATGGTGACGTCCTTTGGGCTGCCAATGCGGGACTGCTGCAGGGTTACCCCGACGGAACTTTCAGACCCCGGAGCCCCCTTTCCAGAGCTGAGGCGGCCGCCCTGTTCCGGCGGCTTCTAGACTTAACCCTCCCGGCCGAGCAAGGCTTTAATGTGGGACAGGTGCCGGGCCGCCTCCCGGGCCCCTAAATTCCTCAATTCCTTCATACGTCCTATTTCCCAAAACTTAGACATAATGGAAGGGCCAG
>DOLC01000033.1 GCA_003509545.1 Peptococcaceae bacterium | reverse complement strand
CTATCTGACGCTGTAGTACTATAATTAAAATAAAAATTGGTCTTTTGGGTATTGAGCGGCTGTATATATTAAAAGAGCTCAATGGCGGGACAATACCACCAGGGGAGGAGCCGGGAATGAAGTTTGCGGAAACGATGGTAGGGGAAAAGGTTCTGGAGCAGGGCGTCAAGTTTATCCTGCGGAATCCGGAGCGCAACCTGGGGGGGGTTGTTGGCGCTGGCGGAGAAGATGGCCCGGGATGCCCACCACCGGGAAATGGTGGCCGCGGGGAAACGGGTGCTGCAGGACAAAGAAAGTAACTGGTACAAGTACGCCCAGCGGCTGCTCACTACCACCCACCCCCATATCCGCGAGCGCTTGGCCGTAAACTTCTTCGTGAACGCGACTTTTATAGGCGTTCCCCGGCAGAAGGAGTGGGCGGCCAGGCTGGGGGTGGCGGTTCCCTGGGCCATCTTGATGGACCCTACGGAAAAGTGCAATTTGAACTGTCTAGGTTGCTGGGCGGGCGATTACCCCCGCGCCCAGGAGCTGGATCTGGCCACGATGGACCGCATAATCACCGAGGGAGAAAAGTTGGGTATTTATTTTACCGCCATGTCCGGGGGAGAACCCCTGTTGCGAAAGACGGATATTTTAACCCTGGCGGAAAGGCATCCGGACCAGGTATTTCACCTTTTTACTAACGGCACCTTGATCGACGAGCATTTCGTGGAGGAAATGGTCCGGTTGGGCAACATTACGGTGGCCATCAGCCTGGAGGGCTTTGAGGAAGCCACGGATGCCAGGCGGGGTAAAGGGGTATTCCAGAAGGTTATGCGGGCCATGGATCTCTTGCGGGAAGGCGGAACGGTCTTCGGTGCGTCGGTCACCTACACCCGAAAGAACACGGAGGAAGTGGGCAGCGAGGCCTTTATTGATATGTTAGTAGATAAAGGGGTGGCGTTTGTGTGGTTCTTCACGTACATCCCCATCGGTAAAGACGTGGACCTCCAGCTTATGGCCACCCCCGAGCAGAGGGCCTGGATGTTCGAACAGATAACCCGTTTCCGCCAAACGAAACCCATTTTCCTGGTGGATTTTTGGAACGATGGGGAGGCCAGCAACGGGTGTATTGCAGGCGGGAGGCGCTATTTCCACATTAATGCGGCGGGGGAAGTAGAGCCCTGCGCCTTCGTCCATTATAGCACCTGTAACATAAAAGAAATGAGCCTGGAGGAAGCCCTCCAGAATCCCCTTTTCCGCGCCTACCAGAAGCGCCAACCCTTTAGCCCCAATCTTCGGCGTCCTTGTCCCTTGATCGACAATCCCGAAATACTAAGGGAAATTGTTCACGAGTCCGGGGCCAGGTTTACCCAACTACATGACAACGAAACAGTGGATGAATTTGCCGCCAAAATGGAGCCCTACGCCCGGGCTTGGGCCGGCATTGCGGACCGGATATGGGAGGAGAAAACTTCTGTCTGAAGAATGAAACCCTGCGGCTTCGGTGGAGGGAGTTATGGAAATTGGCGCCAAGCGGTAAGCTTGGCGTTTTTATATCCGTAGTGATACAATAGACTTGCTTATCCATGTTCCATTTATGGGAAAAGGCAGGGGAAAGAGATGCACAGGCAGTACGATCTTCTGGGGCTTCGGGAAGCCCTGGATTTGGGCCGCCAGGAAATAAGGGATTATTATAAGCGCTACATAAATCCCGGCCTGGCGGGGCTTTTGGGACTTCTGGATTTCGACAAACAATTCGTCCGTGCCCGGGGCGCCCATGTATGGGACCGGGAAGGGCGGCAGTATTTCGATTTCTTGGGGGCCTACGGCGCCCTGAACCTGGGCCATAATCCCCCGGAAGTGCTGGCTGCCCTCGAAGAAGTGAAGGAGCGGCCCAACCTCCTCCAGGCCTCTTTGAATCCCTTGGCCGCCGCCCTGGCCCATAACCTGGCCCAGATTACGCCGGGGAATTTGAGCCGGGTTTTTTTCTGTAACAGCGGTACGGAAGCCGTGGAGGGAGCCCTGAAGCTCGCCCGGGCGGCCACAGGCCGGCCGAAAATCGTTTACTGCGAGAATTCTTTTCACGGTAAAACCTTCGGTTCCCTGTCGGTTACGGGACGCCGCAAATACCAGGAACCCTTTGCCCCCCTCCTGCCCGAGTGCGAGGCCGTACCCTTCAACGACCCCGGCGCCCTGGAGGCCAAATTGGCCAGGGGCGACGTGGCGGCCTTCATCGTGGAGCCCATCCAGGGAGAAGGCGGAGTTATCGTTCCCGAGGACGGGTACCTGGTCCGGGCGAGGGAACTCTGCGACCGCTACGGCAGCCTCCTCATCGTGGACGAGATCCAGACGGGTTTGGGGCGGACGGGCTATCTCTTTGCCTGTGAACACGACGGGGTGGTACCCGACATTATGTGCCTGGCCAAATCCTTGGGCGGAGGGATTATGCCTCTAGGCGCTTACATAACCCGCCCGGACATCTGGGATAAGGCTTACGGCGGACTGGAGAATTACGCCCTTCATACTTCCACTTTCGGGGGCAACACCTGGGCCATGGCGGCCGGCTTGGCGGCTGTCGAAAGCATCGTAACCCGGGACCTGGCCGGGCAGGCCAGGGAGAAAGGGCATTTTTTCCTGGAAGGGCTGCGGCACATCCAGAAAAAATCATCCCTCCTCAAAGAGGTGCGGGGCCGCGGATTGTTGATAGGGCTGGAGTTCAACACCCCGGCGGAAGGGCTTTGGGACCGCTTGACCCTGGGGAAAGTCAACGAGCTTTCCCGGGAGTACTTCGGTTCCCTGGTGGCGGGCCAGCTCATGAACAAGTACCGGATTATAACGGCCTACACCCTGAACAACCCCAACGTTGTCCGCCTGGAACCGCCCCTCGTGGTGGACAGGGCAGACATAGAAAGGGTTTTGGAGGCCCTGGAAGAAATCCTCGTCCGGAGGGGATTCTTCAGCGTAGCCCTGGACAGTACCCGCACCGCCCTGGCTTCCCTTTTTGCGAAGAAGGGAAAATAGTATAGCCTATGCCCGTATCCGGCAAACTAAAAACGAAGCCCGCCCTTTTCAAAGGCAACGGGAATGCCGGTATGGCGCTTCAGCCGGCCCTGCCGGCGTTTAAGAAAGCCGCCCTTCGGGGGCACGACAAATCTACCGGGAGGTTATAGGGGCATGCCTGCTGAAGTAGTTGTTTACACCACCCCCACTTGACCTGCGTGTGCCTCGGTGAAAGAGTTTCTTTCCCGTAAAGGCGTGGACTTTGAGGAAAAGGATATATCGCGGGACGAGAAGGCCCAGGAAGAAATGTACCGGCGCACCGGATTCATGGCCGTTCCCACCACTGTGATCGGGCAAGAGGTAGTAGTAGGCTATGATCCCCAACGCCTGGAGAAAATGCTCCACTAGACGCCCGGGAAGGCGTATAAGACCCGGCCGTAGTGGAAAACTTAGATCGAAATCGAGCCATAGCGAAAGGGGGACCTCTATGCCGGGTTTGATCCAGGCGGAATTGATGCAGCTGCGGGAGAACTTGAGTTCTGAGCTCCTCATGATCCAGAAATGCGGTGTCTATGCGGCCCAGTGCAGTGATCCCCAGTTGAAACAGCTCTTCAGTTCCCTGCAGCAAGCCCACCAGCGCCACTACAACACGTTAATCCGCCACCTGGGCGGCCAGCAACTAATGTAAGGGGGGAATGAGTTTGCCCATTCCGGGAATGGACGACAAGACCATGGCCAGCGATTGCCTCGCCGGCCAGAAGTTTTTGGCCTCCAGTTACAACCATGCCATTACGGAGTGTGCCAACGACAGCCTGCTGCGCGACTTCTTTAGCGTCTACCAGGACGAGCAAAACTATCTCAAGATGGTCTTTAATGCTATGCAGACCCACGGGTGGTACAATCTGCAGATGGCCAATGCGCAGGATATCAATCAGGTTCACCAGCAATTGAGGCAGGAATCCATGAGGATTCAGACCCAGGCCGGGATGGGGCCCGGCCCCGGTGTTTATCCCGGCCAACAGGGTGTCAGTCCGGGCCAAATGGGGCCGGGGGGCTTCCAACCAAGATACTGATCCCGGCCGGGAGGAGTTCGAAAAGCTAAAAGGCCTTGGCCCGCTTTTTGCGGGCGAGGGCCTTTTTATTTGTTGCCCTTGGAGGGTACGGGAACGCCGTCCTCCCGCCCGTAGGGCAGGGGAACATACTGCACCGAAGGCCGCCTACCGGCAGGCTGGGGATACAGCTCCATAAGCTGGTATATCTCCCGGGGAAGGCCTACCTTGACCGGCAGCCCCATTTCTACCAGTTCTTCTACGGTTATGGGATAATCGTGGGTCCAGCGGCCTTCGCTCAAAATGGCGGCCAATTCCTCGGCCCTGGCGCGGTCTATCTTTTCCGCCAGGAGACGGGTGATGCTTTCACGCACCTGTTTCATGGCTTTGCGGGCCATATCGGCGAGGATTACGGTGTGGTCGTCGATTTTCTCGATGGGCTTTTGGGCCAGCACCTGCAGGATGGAGGCGGCAGGGTACTGGCCGAGCTGGGGATCTACCGGGCCCAGGACGGCGTTTTCGTCCATGACGATTTCGTCGGCCGCCAGGGCGATGAGGGTACCCCCCGACATGGCATAGTGGGGTACGAAAACGGTGACCTTTCCCCGGTGTTTGAGGATGGCGTGGGCGATTTGTTCGGCTGCCAGGACGAGGCCTCCGGGGGTGTGGAGGACCAGATCTATGGGCATGTCGTCCGGCGTGAGGCGGATGGCCCGCAGGAGCTGTTCCGAATCTTCTATGTTGATGTAGCGGCTTAACGGGATGCCCAGAAAACTGAGGGCTTCCTGGCGGTGGATGAGGGTGATAAGGCGTGCTCCGCGTTTTTTCTCGATGCTCCGTATGAGGTGCAGGCGGGCTCCCTGGATTTTCTTCTGGTGCAGCATGGGCAGAAAAGCTGAGAGGAGAAAGAACAACCATATGAGGCTCAAAAGATCCACCGACATCCCTCCTGCGTGGTTAGTATACAATACGGGTTACTAGTTTATGCCTCTTGTTAAAGGAGCCGGACCGAGGGGCAGATGGCCCCCGGGCGGGGCTCGAAAAGCAATGAAACAGCGTTAAAGGGGAAATAAAAGGCGTTAAGGGGGTCTCCGGGCGGAAGGGCAGAGAGGGAACCTGTCATGTGAAACTTTCCCCATTACATAAAAACCCTCCAGGGGCGAAAATTTGCTGTTTGCCCCATTTCCCTTGACACCCCTGACTTGTCCCTGTTAAAAATCTTTGCAAGGAGGTCCACCGGTTGACATTGATGTAAAAAAATATAGGCATCCATCTACGGTGCAGCGGGGGCAAAGAGCGGTCTCAAAAGAAAAATAGATATAATTCCAAAAAGAAAGATAAGATATAACAAATAGTTTTTAACAGTTAACACAATATGTACTAGCTATTCGTAGTATTAACTTCAACGGCCGGGAGGTGGGAGGCGCAGGCTGCGGAGGGGTTGCGGTATACCGAAAATTTTCGTATAGACGACCATTACTTTCATGGAAGGCTTACGATGGGAGGGAAGGATCATGGCCCAAGGCAGGGCTCTGGAGTCTTTATGGAGAGAGGAGCAAATTATAGTGCCGCCGGCGAAGTTTAAGTTGCAGGCCAATATAAAGAACGCCCAGGTTTACCGGGAAGCAGCAGCCGATCCCCAGGCTTTTTGGGCAAGACTGGCCGAAGAAGAGCTGCTATGGCACAGGAAATGGGATAAGGTGCTGGAGTGGAACCCTCCCTTTGCCCAATGGTTTGTCGGCGGGCGGCTTAATGTGGCCGTCAACTGCCTGGACCGCCACGCTGCCGGTTTTCGCCGCAACAAGGTAGCCCTTATCTGGGAAGGTGAACCGGGTGATGCGCGTCTTTACACTTACGGCGAATTGTTGCGGGAAGTAAACAGGGCCGCCAACGCCCTGAAAAAACTGGGGGTGCGCAAGGGGGACCGGGTGGGCATCTACCTCCCCATGATCCCGGAGGCGGTTATTGCTATGTTGGCCTGTGCGCGCCTGGGAGCCGTGCACAGCGTGGTCTTCGGCGGGTTCAGTGCCGAGGCCCTGCGCGACCGCCTCAACGATGCCCAGGCGAAGGTGCTGATCACGGCCGACGGGGGTTACCGGAGGGGCAAGGTGATACCCTTGAAAGAGAACGCCGACCTGGCCCTGACAGAGTGCCCGTCGGTAGAGAAAGTTATCGTAGTGCGCCGTACCGGCGAGTCCGTTCCCTTCACCCCCGGTCGGGACGTCTGGTGGGAAGAGGTGGTGGGAGGAGCTTCTCCGTATTGTCCGGCTGAAGGGCATGATGCCGAGGATATGCTTTTCATCCTTTATACCAGCGGAACTACCGGGAAACCCAAGGGCGTGGTGCACACCTCGGCCGGTTACCTTCTGGGGGTCCACGTTACTACTAAATGGGTGTTTGATATTAAAGATACCGATGTTTACTGGTGCACGGCGGACATCGGCTGGATAACCGGCCACAGTTATGTAGTCTACGGTCCCCTGTCCAACGGTGCCACCACCCTGCTGTATGAGGGGGCGCCGGATTACCCCGACCGGGACCGGTGGTGGCAGATTGTAGAGAAATACGGTGTCAACATTTTCTATACCGCCCCGACGGCCATTAGAACCTTTATGCGGTGGGGCCCGGAATACCCGGCACGACACGATCTGTCCAGTCTGCGGCTCCTCGGGACGGTGGGCGAACCCATTAATCCGGAGGCCTGGATGT
Source organism: Peptococcaceae bacterium (assembly GCA_003509545.1). Lineage (GTDB taxonomy): Bacteria > Bacillota > DSM-521 > Neomoorellales > Neomoorellaceae > UBA12545. Next base: position 6,351 of record DOLC01000033.1, on the reverse strand, counting down.
GGTATTACCGCCATATCGGGCAGGAGAGATGCCCAATAGTGGATACCTGGTGGCAAACGGAGACGGGTATGCATCTCATTACTCCTTTGCCCGGCATTACTGATCTAAAGCCTGGATCGGCGAGTTTCGCCTTTCCGGGGATCGATATCGATGTGGTCAATGAGCACGGCGAGCCGGTCCCGGTGGGCGCAGGATACTTGGTAGTAAAATCCCCCTGGCCCTCCATGCTCCGGACCGTTTACGGGGATCCCGACCGCTATGTACAACAATATTGGAGCCGCTTCCCTAATATGTATTTCACCGGCGACGGCGCTCGCCGGGACTCCGATGGTTATATCTGGTTGCTCGGCCGGGTGGATGATGTGTTGAACATTTCCGGCCACCGGATCGGTACGGCGGAGGTGGAAAGCGCCCTGGTAGATCACCCGGCGGTAGCCGAGGCGGCGGTCATCGGGAAGGCACACGAGGTCAAAGGGCAGGCAGTGGTGGCCTTTGTCACCCCTAAAGAAGGCGTCGAAGGAACCCCCGAACTGGCCGAAGAACTCAAAGCCCATGTGGCCCGGAAGATCGGCGCTCTGGCAAGACCGGATGACGTCTTTTTCACCGCCGAACTGCCCAAAACCCGAAGCGGGAAAATTATGCGCCGCCTGCTGCGGGATATTGCCGATGGTCGCGTCCTGGGGGATACGACTACTCTGGCCGATCCGGGGGTCGTACAGGAGCTAAAAGAGCGGTACGGCAGCGAAGAAGATTAAACTTCCCCCGCAGTCGAGGCCTGTGGGATTTGCCTTGGCTTTGCTGGGGTCGGTCCTATTCCCGGATCGCCGAGCCGAGGCCAAGTTTGAGGAGCAGCAGCTCAGGACCTACCTGTCCGTCGGAGCGGAATAGCCCGAACCCCGTAACCCCCACTGAAGGTATTTCCAGAGCAGCCCCCAGGGGCTGCTTTTTTGATGCCCTATTTCCGTCCGGGTTCCCTTAGTTGTGTATGCCAGCCGGTTTGACTGGAAACACTCTCTTGAGCAGGGAGGCTGTCTAAAGGGGGATATTAGAGGTGGACATAGGCGAAAGCCTGGTAGGGTCTTATTTCAAATACGTGGAAAACTGCAAGATCGTGGTTTATAATTGCCGGTTGGAAGAAGAGCAAGGTGAGATCGATGTCATAGCCCTTGACCAGGCGGGCGAAAAGGTCTACCTGTGTGAGGTGGCCACCCACCTGCGTGGAATGCTCTACGGCAAAGGGAATAATGCTACCTTGGCCCGGCTGGAACATAAAATCCGGCGCGCCCTTCGTTTTGCCGCTCAGAATTTCCCCGAACGGAAGTGTATCTTTATGTTGTGGTCCCCAGTTGTTTCCCGGGGCCTGGCCGGCGGCTTTACCCGGCTGGCATCCTCCGTCGCCGACCGGGGAGCCGAGGTACAGTTTATTATAAATAAGGAATATACGGCTCGCATTAGACGTTTGATGGAGGTGGCGAGGCAAAATATCAAAATTACCGACGAGCCGGCTTTCCGCCTGTTGCAAATTTTGGAGCACCTGCGCTAGCCGTTCCTGGATACCAAGAAAAAATTTGTTGAAGAATGGACAGGGGTAAGATATAATCATGGCGTGTACCAGGGGGCGCCTGCCTAGGCGCTTTCCTCTTTTGGAAGGGGGATGCTGGAGGTATGAAGGAAGCCGGGGTCGACGCCCGGGTGAAAATCTTGCAGCAGGCCGAAGAGCTCGGGGTAAAATTCGTTCGCTTGCAGTTTACCGATATATTCGGTGTACTTAAGAACGTAGCTATTCCGGTCGGACAACTGCCCAAGGCGTTAAATAACGAGCTTATGTTTGACGGTTCTTCCATTGAAGGGTTTGTGCGCGTAGAGGAATCCGATATGTATTTGTACCCGGATCCCTCGACCTTTACGGTGTTTCCCTGGCGGCCCCATGAAGGCACGGTGGCCCGCCTTATATGCGATATATACAATCCCGACGGGACACCTTTTATCGGTTGTCCGCGGAATACTCTGAAGCGTGTTCTGGCCGAGGCCGAGGCCATGGGGTTTACCATGAATGTGGGCCCGGAAGCCGAGTTCTTTTTGTTCCACACCGATGCCCACGGCCGGCCGACCCTGGAAACTCATGACCGCGGCGGCTACTTCGATTTGACTCCGGTAGACCTGGGGGAAGAGGCCCGGCGGGATATGGTAGTTACTCTGGAGAAAATGGGTTTCGAGGTGGAAGCATCCCACCACGAAGTGGCGCCCGGCCAGCATGAAATAGATTTCAAGTATGCCGACGCCTTGAAAACCGCGGATAACATCGTTACCTTCAAGTTCGTAGTACGCACCATCGCCCAGAATCACGGCCTGCATGCTACATTTATGCCTAAACCCATTTACGGCATTGCGGGATCGGGCATGCACTGCAACATTTCCCTGTTCAGAGACGGACAAAACGCCTTTTATGATCCCCGGGGAGAACTTGAGCTGAGCGAAACGGCGTACTATTTCCTGGGCGGCCTGATGGCCCATGCCCGGGCCATGGCGGCTATTACCAACCCCACCGTCAACTCCTACAAGCGCTTGGTGTCGGGCTTTGAAGCCCCTATCTATATTGCCTGGTCGCCCCAGAACAGGAGTCCCCTTATACGTGTACCGGCCAAGCGGGGTTTGTCCACGCGGCTGGAGGTGCGGCACCCGGACCCCTCCTGCAACCCTTATCTGGCCATTGCGGTTATTCTTAAGGCCGGCCTCGACGGCATTAAAAATAGGATTCCCCCGCCGCCTCCGGTCAACAGTAATCTTTTTCATATGAGTGACGAAGAACGGAAGCGGCTTGGCATTCAAACCCTTCCCACCAGCTTAGAGGAAGCTCTGGCGGCGCTACAAGGGGATCCGGTCATCCAGGACGCCCTGGGACCCCATATTTACGAACGTTTCATGGAAGCCAAGCGTATTGAATGGGAGCAGTACCGCACCTGCGTCCACCCATGGGAAATTGAACACTATTTGACCAAGTTCTAGGGGGGAGTGCCTGTGCGTTACAAAATTGCTGTTATCGGCGCCGGACCGGGAGGGTATGTGGCGGCCATCAGAGCGGCTCAACTGGGTGCCAAGGTGGCCGTTGTAGAGCAGGGACCCTTAGGGGGAACTTGCCTGAACGTAGGGTGTATACCCACTAAAGCATTGCTGGCCGGGGCCTCGCTGGTGGAAAGCATCCAAAGGGCGGAGCAGTTCGGCATAGAGGTAATGGGGTATTCCGTGGATTACGGCCGTCTTGCGGCTCGTAAGGATGCGGTGGTTGATCAGCTAAGACAGGGTATTGCCTTCCTTTTTAAGAAAAATAAAATCGATCTATTCCGCGGGAAGGCCTATTTGAAGGATAACCGGCGGATTAGGGTAAGGGCCGAGGGCGGCGAGGTCCAGGAAATCGAGGCCGAAAATATTATTATAGCCACGGGTTCCCAACCGGCCCTTTTGCCTTCCCTGGGATATAACGGGCGCACCGTGGTTACGAGTACCGACGCTTTAGGCTGGAACGCTTTGCCGGAAAGTCTGCTCATCATTGGAGGCGGGGTCATAGGGTGTGAATTTGCCACCCTCTTTAGCATCCTGGGAGTAAAAGTAATCGTGGTGGAGGCCATGCCCACTATTCTGCCTATGATCGATGCGGAAATAGCCCGGCGTTACCAGATGCTTTTAAAGAGAAAGGGAGTGGAGCTTAGGACCGGCACCCAGGTTACTGCCGTGCAGGAGGAAAGCGGCGGGGTAAAAGTCAAATTGGCCGGCGGAGAGGAGTTTTCCGTGGCACGGGTGCTTATTTCCATCGGACGCAGGTTTAACACCTCCGGGCTGGGGTTGGAAGAAGTGGGCGTAGAGCTGGGCCCGAAGGGTGAGATTGTAGTCGACGAGTATTTGCGCACCAAGGTGGAGGGTATTTATGCGGTAGGAGATGTGACCAACAAGGGTCAGCTCGCCCATGTAGCTTCGGCCCAGGGAATCGCTGCGGTTCAAACCATTATGGGACGGCCCACCAGGGTGAATTACGATGCCGTACCCAGTTGTATTTTCACCTCGCCGGAGATTGCAACGGTGGGCCTTACCAAGGAGGAAGCAGAGAAGCGGGGTTTAAAGGTCAAGGTGGGCAAGTTCTCCTTCCAGGCCAGCGGCAAGGCCCTGGCGGCGGGGGAAACCGAGGGCATAGTCAAGATGGTGGCTGACGCCGAGGACGACCGGCTCCTGGGCGTGCATATCATGGGGCCCCACGCTACCGAGCTCATTGCCGAAGGCGCCCTGGCCGTTTCCAGGGGGATCAAGGCCCGGGAGCTGGCGGAATGCATCCACGCCCATCCCACCCTGGCGGAGACTCTAATGGAAGCAGCAGAGGCCGTCCACGGCATGAGCATACACTCGTAGAAGGGAGAGAAGGGCATGGCTAGCCGCAAGCCGCCGTGGTTGCACAAGCGCATACCGGCCGGGGGAAGCCTGGAGGCCACCCGGAAGCTCTTGGAGGAACTGCAGCTAAACACGGTGTGCCAGAGCGCCCTGTGCCCCAACCTCGGCGAGTGCTTTTCCCGGAGAACGGCCACCTTTATGATTTTGGGCAAGACGTGTACCCGTAACTGCCGTTTCTGCGCGGTGGAAGGAGGCCGGCCGGAACCGGTGGATCCCGATGAGCCCCGGCGGGTGGCCCTGGCGGCGGCCCGGTTGGGTTTGAAGCATGTTGTGGTAACCTCTGTGACCCGCGACGATCTTCCCGACGGAGGAGCGGCTCAGTTCGCGGCCACCATCCACGCCCTCCGGGAACGGCTGCCCGGTGCCATTATCGAAGTTTTGACCCCCGATTTCCAGGGGGAGAGGGCTTCCCTGGCCAGGGTTGTGGAAGCCCGGCCCCATATATTCAACCACAATGTAGAAACGGTTCCCCGCCTTTACCCGCAGGTCCGGCCGGCGGCCGATTACCGGCGGAGCCTCGAGGTTTTAAGGACGGTAAAAGAACTGGCCCCGGATGTTTATACCAAATCCGGCATGATGGTCGGTCTGGGGGAAACGAGGGAAGAGGTAGAAGAGGTGATGGCGGACCTGCGGGAAGTGGGATGCGACATACTGACCATCGGCCAATACCTGCGTCCCTCGCCCCGGCACCTGTCGGTGGAGGAATTTGTGCCGCCGGAGACCTTTGAGTATTACGGGGAAGCAGCCCGTAAGATGGGGTTCCTCTACGTGGCCTCGGCTCCCTTTGTGCGCAGCTCCTACAATGCAGCCGAGTTTTCCCGGGCGGAAGGATTGCTATAACAAAACAGTTCTTCGTTTGCTCTACAGTACGGTTCGCCGGTTACCCTTTAATGCTCTCGCTTCCTCAAGATAATTGTAAATAGTGTACTTGGAGACTGCCAGAGCCTGGGCTACCACATCCACTGCCCCTTTAACCAGGAAAATACCTCGGTTATCGAGCATTTCCACGGCTTTCACTTTTTCTTCTTTGGTCATGACAGGTACCGGTTTACCAATTTCCTGCAGCACGCTTTCCACCACATTGTCAACCACTTCGTTGATGTCCCGGGCAAACTGCTCCTGGGTCCGTTCAAAGCCTGCTTCCGCCAGGTCCTTCAGTTGGCAGAAGTCTTCTAAAATATTTTTCGCCACTTGGAACTCGGTAAGATCGAAATTAATGCAGAGACAACCAATAATTTTACCGCCCTCGTCGCGAATGAAGATAGTCGATGATTTCAAAACTTTGCCGTCCTTGGTTCGGTTAAGATAGCCTATTAGATCTTCGGTAGCGTCGCCGTAACGCTGCAGGGCTTCCAGCACCAGATTGGTAACCGGCGCGCCGATTTCTCTATTAGTCACCGATCCCGCTTTAAAAATAAGGGATCTGGACGGCTCGCTGAGATCATGGACAACGACTTCGCAGTTTTTGCCAAAGGTTGCCGCTATGCCTTGGGCTAGAGGTTTCATAGCCTCCAGGGCCGGATGAATTTTGGCATCTCCCATGGTTAACCCCCTTGCCAGCCTTTTTAGGTTATTCATCCTTTGTTTAGTATTATACAAAAAAATACCTATCTGTTGAAGAAAAAAGGCCAAGCGTATTGTTCTTGTGGTAATTATTATTTCACCACAACTTTAGAATTTCCTGCTGCCTCTTACAGTTTTGTTGTAATGTTTATGTGGTTTTTGTAAGGAATTTTTGCTGGGGGTTGAGTATTTGCCGCTCTGCCGGCAGGTATTAGTTTCTGGTATGTTGGCCCCTCGCGGAAAGGCGGTGGCCTTCCGGAGTTGCAACGGGAAATTGCGAACGCACCCGGCGCTGGCTGAGTTATCCCCAGTTTTGATCCCGGCCTGTTTGGCTTTCGCTCGCAAAGGCCT
>DOLC01000040.1 GCA_003509545.1 Peptococcaceae bacterium | reverse complement strand
CGCTCGCTTCCAAGCCCAAGCAGACCTGCTCTGCAAAAAGTGGGGATAACTCAGCCATTGCACCCGTGGACTTCCTCTCTTTGGTAAGTTAAAATTAAAGTGAAATGATAATAATTAGACCTTACATGAGGGGGGTTATACTTATGAGCCGGCCCGTAGCTATATCTGAAGGCATTTATTGGGTAGGATCTGTGGACTGGAACATTCGGCATTTTCACGGCTCGGCCTTTTCTACCCACCGCGGTACCACTTATAATGCTTATCTTATTATAGATGAGAAGATAGCCCTAGTGGATACTGTTTACGGGCCTTTTGCCGAAGAACTAATTGCCAAACTAAAAGATCTCTTGGGTTCTCGTAAAATTGATTATCTCATAATCAACCATACTGAAACCGACCATTCAGGTGCCTTCCCGGCCATGAGGAACCTGTACCCGGAGGCCAAAGTTGTGTGTACCCAGCGCGGCCTAGAAGGCCTGCAAGCCCATTATGGCGCCGAATTTGATTGCACTGTCGTTAAAACAGGGGATACCATTCGACTCGGCCGTCGCTCCCTCACTTTCATCGAGGCCCCTATGCTCCACTGGCCGGACAGCATGTTCACCTACATACCGGAAGAAGCCTTACTTCTGCCCAACGATGCCTTTGGTCAGCACCTGGCCAGCAGCGGGCGCTTCGATGATGAAGTGGACGGCGCCGTTCTGCTAGATGAGGCAGCCAAATACTACGCCAACATACTCATGCCCTTCAGCCGATTGATCACCAACAAGTTAGAAGAAATTAAAAAAATGGGGTTAAATATCAAGATGATCGCCCCCAGCCACGGTATCATCTGGCGTCAAAATCCCGGGCGTATTGTAGAGGCTTATGCCCGTTGGGCAGAAGGCAAAGGAGTGGCCAAGGCCATCATTGCCTATGACACCATGTGGCAGAGCACGAAAAAAATGGCTTATGCCCTTCTAGACGGGCTGATAGCCGGAGGAGTAGAAGTTAAGTTATTTAAGCTATCCGTTTCCGACCGCAGCGATATTATTAAAGAGGTCCTGGAAGCCCGGGCCCTTATGGTGGGCTCCCCTACCATAAATAACGATATCCTTCCCACAGTCTCTCCTCTGCTGGACGAGCTGGTGGGCTTAAGACCGGGAAATAAAAAACTAGGACTGGCCTTTGGCTCCTACGGCTGGGGAGGGGGTGCGCAGAAAATTATAGAAGAGCGGCTCAAGGCTGCTAAAGTATCCCTTATAGAGGCCGGGCTGGCCGTTAAATGGGTGCCTACTGCCTCTGATCTAGAGAGATGCTTCCAGGTCGGTAGGGAGATAGCAGCTAAAATTAAAGACTAAAAGGAGGAACATACCTTCATGGATGTTAAAGCTTTGCACCGCCTATCCTACGGAGTCTATGTGGTCACCAGCAAGCAGGGCGAGCGTTTTAACGGACAGATCGCCAATACGGTTTTTCAAATTTCCTCCGAGCCGCCCACGGTAGCCATCAGTATAAACAAGCAAAACCTCACCCATGAATTCATCCAGTCCAGCCAAATCTTTGCTGTATCTGTGCTGGCCCAGGATGCCCCTCTATCCCTCATCGGCCAGTTTGGTTTCAAGTCCGGCCGGGAAGTAGACAAATTTTCCGGTATCCCTTATAAACTAAGCCCCAGCGGCCTGCCGTACTTAACCGATCACACCCTGGCCTACCTGGAAGCTAAAGTGAGCCAAAGCATCGAGGTCAATACCCATACTATTTTCATCGGCACCTTAACTGATGCGGCAGTGCTTCGCCCAGGCGAACCCATGACTTATGCTTACTATCACCAGGTCAAGCGCGGCACTACTCCTAAAGCAGCGCCCACGTTCATACCTGCAACTCCTGAAACGGTTACTGCTGCCGCAGCCCCTAAGTACCGGTGCAGCATCTGCAACTACATTTACGATCCTGCTAAAGGCGACCCGGAGCGCGGTATTGAGCCCGGTACCCCCTTTGAAAAGCTGCCGGCAGACTGGACCTGTCCTATCTGTAATGCCGGTAAAGAAGCCTTTGAGCAGATTACCTAAAGTAGGTTAAAAAGTTAAGGCAGGGCTGGATTAGGAATAACCATCCTGCCCTGCCCTAATTTGAACCCTAAGGCTAAGCCTTCTTCAACACAATCTTGCCCTCTTCCGCCACGGCTACTACTTTATCACCAGGGCCGAACTTGTCCTGGAGTATTTCATCCGAAAGCGGATCTTCTATAAGGGTCTGGATGGCTCGCCGCAGGGGTCTGGCTCCGTAGGCCTCGTCGAAGCCCTCCTTGAGCAGGATTTCCTTGGCTTCGTCCGTCACCTCCACCTCCAAGCCGCTGTCCTTAAGGCGCCGGTTGAGCTCTACCACCATGAGATCGATGATCTTCTTGATGTCTTCCCGCCCCAGGGCATGGAACACGATGATCTCATCGATCCGGTTCAAGAACTCGGGCCGGAAAGTCCGGCGCAGCTCCTCCATGATGCGCTTCTTCATCTCCTCGTAGGAATCGGCGGCCACCTGAACGGCACCGGCCTTGAAGCCCAGGCTCTCGCGTTTGATGGTGGAGGCGCCTACGTTGGAAGTCATAATTATTACCGTGTTACGGAAGTCCACCGTGCGACCCTTACCGTCCGTAAGGCGGCCGTCTTCCAGCACTTGGAGGAGGACGTTGAACACCTCCGGATGGGCCTTTTCCACCTCGTCAAAGAGCACCACGCTGTAGGGACGCCGGCGAACCGCCTCGGTGAGCTGGCCGGCCTCTTCGTATCCCACATAGCCCGGAGGAGCACCGATCATCCGCGACACGGTGTGCTTCTCTTGGTACTCGGACATATCCAGCCGAATCATGGCCTCCTCGTCCCCGAAGAGGGCCTCCGCCAGGGCCCGGGCCAGCTCCGTCTTGCCCACGCCGGTGGGGCCCAGGAAGATGAAGGAGCCGATGGGCCGCTTCGGATCTTTAAGCCCCGCCCTGGCGCGGCGTATGGCTCGGGCCACGGCCCGCACCGCCTCGTCCTGACCGATCACCCGCTGATGGAGTATCTCTTCCAGCCGCAGGAGGCGCTCGGTTTCCTCCTGGGCCAGCTGGGCTACCGGAATGCCCGTCCAGCTGGATACTATATAAGCGATATCCTCGGCCGTAACGGTAGACTTCTCCAGACCCTTCTCCTTCTCCCAGGTGGCCTTCTTCGCCTCCAGCTCTTCCCGCAAGGCCCGCTCCTGGTCCCTCAGCTGGGCCGCCTTTTCGAATTCCTGGGCGTGGACGGCGGCCTCCTTTTCCTTCTGGATCTCTTCCAAGCGGGCCTCCAGTTCCTTTAGATCCTTCGGAGCCGTGTAAAGGGCCAGCCGCACCCGGGAGGCTGCTTCATCTATGAGGTCGATGGCTTTATCCGGCAAGTAACGGTCGGTAATATAACGGTCGGACAGTTTCGCCGCCGCTTCCAGGGCCTCATCGAGGATCTTTACGCGGTGATGGGCTTCATACCGGTCCCGGAGCCCTTTAAGGATCTCCACGGTTTCTTCCACCGTAGGCTCTTCCACCATCACCGGCTGGAACCGCCGCTCCAGGGCCGCATCCTTCTCAATGTGTTTGCGGTATTCATCAATGGTAGTTGCTCCGATGGTCTGTATTTCACCCCGGGCCAGGGCCGGCTTTAAAATATTGGCCGCGTCAATGGCCCCTTCCGCCGCGCCGGCACCGATGAGGGTATGCAATTCGTCGATGAAAAGGATTATGTTACCGGCAGCGCGTATCTCTTCCAGCACGCGCCTAAAGCGCTCCTCGAACTCGCCCCGGTACTTGGTGCCGGCCACCATGCCCGACATGTCCAGGGCCACCACCCTCTTACCCCGCAGGATCTCCGGAACCTGGCCCTGGATTATACGCTGGGCCAAACCCTCTACAATAGCCGTCTTGCCCACACCGGGATCGCCTATGAGTACGGGGTTGTTTTTGGTACGGCGGCTCAAAATTTGTACTACCCTTTCAATCTCCTTCTCCCGGCCCACTACAGGGTCCAGCTTGCCTTCCTGGGCCAAGGCCGTCAGATCACGGCTGAACTGGTCCAGGACCGGCGTATTGGTGCCCTGCCGCCCCCTGGCCTTCACGCCCGGAACCCCGGGTCCGGCCTGAAAACCGGGCATGCCCGTTCCGCCCATGCCAAAGGGTACGTTGCCGAAGAAGAAAGTCCAGGGACCTTGGGGCTGCTGTCCGCCGCCCAGAAAGGACATAATCTGCTGGCGCACCCTATCGGGGTCCAACTTAAGGTTATTTAAAACCTGGGCGGCCAGCCCCTCGCCTTCTTCCATAAGGCCTAGAAGAATATGTTCGGTGCCCACATAATTAACCCCTTGCCTCCTGGCCTCCTCCTGGGCCAGCTCCAGCACCCGCTTGGCCCTGGGGGTGAGCCCCAGCTCTCCCGCAGGAGGGCCTTCCCCGGGCCGCATGATTTTCCTTATTTCAGACCTGACGGCCTTCAGATTAACGCCCAAGGACATCAAAGCCCGCGCCGCCACGCTGTCGCCGTCCCTTAACAGGCCCAGCAGAAGGTGCTCCGTGCCCACGGCGGGGTGGTTGAGGTGCCGGGCCTCTTCCTGGGCCAGGCGCAGGACCCGGTGCGCCCTCTCCGTAAAACGCAAGGCCATAATTATCTACCTCCCGTTCATCCCAAATTAAATTAAGCGACAAGAAGAAGCGAACGCCTTTGAAACTCCCTAACCCTGGAGCTTCTCCCGCACCAGCCTGGCCCTCTGCACATCCCGCTCAAAGGAAGACATTTCTTTCCCGGCCAGATGCTGCAGAAAAGCCGGCTGGATCATAAAGGTCAACTGGTTCAACACCCGCTGGTCGATACCCCGGATAATCCTCATGTCCACACCCAGGCGGACGTCGGAAATGAGCTGCAGGGCTTCCTGGCTGCTGAGGACCCGCGCGTGGGACAGGATCCCGTAAGCCCGGCCCACCCGGTCCTCCAGCTGCCAGCGGTTCTCCTTGTACAGGTGCTCCCGCGCCGCCCTCTCCTGGTCCGCCAGCTGCACGGCCACACCGGAAAGGCTGCTGATGAGCTCCTCCTCCGAGCGGCCCAGGGTTATCTGATTGGAGATCTGGAACAGGTTTCCCAAGGCTTCCGTGCCCTCGCCGTAAAGGCCGCGCACGGCCACTCCCACCTTGGTCAGGGCCGAAAGGAGCTGCCCGGCCTGCCGGCTGATAACCAGGGCAGGCAGGTGGACCATGACCGACGCCCTCAAACCCGTGCCGGCGTTGGTAGGGCAAGTGGTGAGGTAACCTTTGGCCTGGTCGAAGGCATAATCAAGTTCTTCTTCCAGGGCATCGTCGAGGGCGGTGGCCAGCCGCCACCCCTCGTGCAGCATAAGGGCCGGCAGGAGGCACTGGATCCGCAAATGGTCCTCTTCGTTGACCATGATGCTTACTGCTTCGTCATCCCTGACGACTACCGCCTTTTCCCCATCGACTTCGGCCAATTGGGGGCTGATAAGGTGTTTTTCCACTAGTATTTGTCGCGCCAGGGGAGGCAATTCCCTGAGCCTCTGCAGGTGCAGGCGGCCGGCCGCGGCCTCCACGGCCGGGCTACGCACGGCCCGGCCCACCATCTGCACTACCCTGGCTGCCTGGTCCTCATCCATGAAGGGCGGGAAGGGCAGGCCCTTTAAATTCCGGGCCAGGCGTATCCGGCTGGAAATGATAATATCGGCATGGGGTCCCGACCCCTCCATCCACTTGCTCAGGCCTTCCAGGTTCATCCCCATAGGCAAACCTACCTTTCTAGCTGGGCTTCCAATTGCCGAATACGGTCCCGCACTTCTGCCGCCCGTTCAAAGGCTTCCTGGGCCACCAGCTCCTGGAGCTCACGGCGAAGCCGGTCTATCTCCCGCTGGATGCGCAAGTTGCCCCCCGCCCGGCGCGGCACCTTCCCCCGGTGCTGGGTGCTGCCGTGGAGGCGCCGGAGCAGGGGATCCAGGCGGGCCGCGAAAGCATGGTAGCACTCGGGGCAGCCCAGGAATCCGCCCTGCTGGAATTGGGTAAAGGTCAGCCCGCACTCGCTGCACCGGGTGGGAACACCGGCCACCTCCAACCCCAAACCGGGTTCGTAATTCAACAGACTGGCAAAGAACTTGGGCAGGGAAAAATTCCATTGACCTTCCAGTTCCCTGGCACAATCAGGGCAAAGATTCAGTTCGGTCTTCTGGTTGTTGACTATTTGGGTAAAATGCACGCTGGCCGGCTTCTGCTGGCAGCGCTCGCACAACACGGACGCCACCCCCTTTGTTAACAGAAATCACTCCGCATCAAAGTCAGCAGGACCGCCCGCAAGATGGCGCTCCGCACCCGGTTCCTCTCCACCAAATCGTCTATAGGCAGGGCATGGCTGCCCATTACGGCCTCCAGCAGCATCCTCTCCCGGTCGGTCAGGAAGCCCTCCTGGTGGAGGCGGTTAATGATACCCTGGCCGGCTTCCTGGGAAACTTCGTCGCCGATTAGTTCTTCAATCCACTGTTTCAGCTGGCGCCGGTCCTTCAGGGGCAGCCGTGCGATCCGGACATAGCCGCCCCCTCCCCGCCGGCTTTCCACCAGGTACCCCCTTTGGACGGTGAAGCGGGTGCCCAACACGTAAGTTATCTGGGAAGGAACACAGGCAAAAACCTTGGCCAGTTCCTGGCGCTGGACCTCGATCACGCCCTCCGGCGTAGAACTCAACAACCATTTCAAGTATTCCTCAATCCGGTCGGCTAAAGTCTTGCCATCCGGAAACCCCACTTTGGCGTCCACCCTCCCTGTAATTCTATAATCCGTCAGACCGTTGGGCCTTGTTTGACTTTGATTATTCTTGACTTTTCCCTTTAATTTATAACCCCTTTTCCCTTCTTTAGGCAAACGTAGTAAAGGGTTGTTTTCCGCCGAATTTTATTTTCTGTTCTTAATTAAGCGTCCTAAAATCCCTCGTTCAGTGCTAATCACCGATTTTTTCCCTTACGACACGTTTTTCGAAGACCAGGGAGGCTACATCAAGTTCGCCACGGGCCTCCTCACCACCAAGACCTCCATGCCGCCGGTGCTGCACCGGCATAAGGATGAAAAGAGCCGGCCGCCATTTGTTTGGAGGGGAGGTGAGCCCCCGGAGTGTTACCCCGGCCTTATAAAAAAATAAGCTTTCTGGCGGTGACC
>DOLC01000092.1 GCA_003509545.1 Peptococcaceae bacterium | reverse complement strand
TGATAGTTTTTTTTTTTAATGATACGGCGACCACCGAGATCTACACTCTTTCCCTACACGACGCTCTTCCGATCTTGGGCAAGTACCAAGGAGAATTTCAAGTCATCGCTTACCCCAACGGCTTTCTCTACATCAGAGTACCCGACCTGGCCTATGCTTCCGGCTTCCGGAGGGATTACCTGATAGGCGTCTTAGCCAAAGTAGTAGTAGATATAGCCTTCTCTCTGGGCAAACCGGTTGCCCTGGAAGACCTCGCTTTCGGTAAAGACAGGCTGGATACCAACAAAAAATTCAACCGCATGGCTTCGGACTTTCCCTTTGCCAAAATGGTGGAGGCGGTATGCCGGAGGGCGGTCAAAGAGGGGGTTCCCTTCAAACTCGTGCCTGCCCGCCACACCTCCACCATAGGCTACTGGAAGTACACCGAGCGTTACGCCGTTCCGGTGCATTGTGCGGCGGCCCTAAGTATAGGCCGCCGGGCCATGGGCTTTAAGGAACGGGTAACGAAAGAGCTCAAACAAAGACTCACCCAAATCAGGCAAAACCTGACCCAAAAGGTCAAGTCTAATACACCGGGGGAAGGAGAAGGGATGACCCGTGGGGTCAGGGCCTGCTTGAGGCGGCTTAAGGGGAAGCTCCTTTTGCACAACGGGTTTGCCCGATGGCAGCAGGAGGCGTACTACTCCGTTTGGCATGACCTCAAAAAGCTCGCCCTGTCTTTACGGTGACCCCGTTTAGCCGGTATCGGACAAACCGGTAGGCGTCCTAACAGGACGCGGGAGGCGGGAGCAATTCCCCGCCGGAAGGTCGACACAATCCGGAGGAAGCCCAAAGCTTCCCCGCGTGAGCGGTCCGTGCCGGTTGTGCCCTTCCGGTGCAGCACTCCCGTCCGGGTGGGACTCCCGGGCCGAGGTCCCCTGTCGCCCCGCCCCTCGGGGGGCAAATATAATATCCGAAAGGAGGCGAAAGCCTGGTCTGGGGGCCGGCTTGGCTGAAAATAGAAACAGTCAAGTTTTTTGAACCAGGCGGTGGTTTTGGCCGGAGAAGGAAAGGAGCTGCAGAGCAAGTTGGCGCTGCCGGAAAAGAGCGCCTGGGAAAGGCTGGCGCCGGGAGAGAAGGAGAAGGTTTTCGGCTTCTGCGAAGGCTATAAGGCCTTTTTGAGCCGGGCCAAGACCGAGCGGGAGGCCGCCCGCCTGGCCGTGGAGGCGGCCCGGCAGAAGGGGTATGTTCCCCTGGCCGGTCTCCCTGTCGGCCGGGGCCTGGCGCCCGGCACCAAGTTCTTCCTGGAATGGCGGCATAAAGTGGCCGTGCTGGGGGTTGTGGGCCAGGCCCCCCTCGACCGGGGCCTGCGCCTGGTGGGAGCCCATATTGATGCCCCCCGCCTGGATCTGAAACCCATGCCCCTGTATGAGCAGGGAGGTCTGGCGCTGTTCAAGACTCATTATTACGGGGGTATTAAAAAATATCAATGGACGGCCCTGCCCCTGGCCCTCCACGGCGTGGTTATCCTGCGGGACGGGAGCAGGCGGGAAATCATCATAGGCGAGGAAGCCGGGGATCCCGTTTTCAGCATCAGCGACCTGCTGCCCCACCTGGCCAAGGAGCAGATGAAAAAATCCATGGAAGAGGCCGTGGCGGGCGAGGACTTGAACCTGGTGGTCGGCAACATACCCTATCCCGACGAAGAAGTTAAAGAAAAGGTGCGGCTGGCCGTCCTGCATATCCTCTACCAGAACTACGGCCTTACGGAAGAGGACTTCATAGTGGCCGAACTGGAGCTGGTGCCCGCCGGACCGGCCCGGGATTTGGGCCTGGACCGCAGCATGATCGCAGGGTACGGCCAGGACGACCGGGTGTGCGCCTATAGCGCCCTCCAGGCCCTCATGGACCTGCCTTACCCGCAGCATACGGCCGTTGTGCTCCTGGTAGACAAGGAAGAGATCGGAAGTACCGGTAGTACCGGCGCCCAGTCCCGGCTTCTGGAGCACGTGGTGGCCGAGCTGGCCGCCCGGGCCGGCTATCCGGACCTTCTAAGTGTGGGGCGTATTCTGGCGGCCTCCAAGGCCATTTCGGCGGATGTGACGGCCGGCCTGGACCCTACCTATGAGGGCGTCTTCGATAAGCGCAACGCTTCTCGCCTGGGGTACGGAGTGGTCCTCAATAAATATTCCGGCTCCCGGGGCAAGTACGAGGCCAATGATGCCAGCGCGGAATTTATGGCCGAACTCCGGGCCATTTTCAACAACGCCGGGGTAATCTGGCAGAGCGGGGAACTCGGCAAGGTGGACCTGGGGGGCGGCGGAACCATTGCCAAGTACTTGGCCTATTTCGGGTTGGAAGTGGCGGACTGCGGCCCGGCCCTCCTATCTATGCATGCTCCCCTGGAAATAAGCAGCAAGGTGGATGTATACATGGCCTACCGGGCCTACGGGGCCTTCCTGGGCAGTTAGGACCTGCTTTTGGGAGCGGGTCCGCGGCGGGAGGGAGAGGTAAATTCGCGGCCTGCCGAAGGATGGGAAGGGGTTAGGGGCAGGTAAAGGGGGAGCCTGTGTCGAATACTTTATTGTTCTTGCCGGCTGAGTTATCCCCACATTTTTGCAGGGCAGGCCTGCTTGGACTTGGAAGCGAGTGAACAAGCTTTCGCGGCTAGCCCAGGCTTTAAGCTTGGCGAAAGGCTTAAAGCTTGGCCCGAGGGCATGTATC
>DOLC01000090.1 GCA_003509545.1 Peptococcaceae bacterium | reverse complement strand
CCACCGAGATCTACCCGCTTTCCCTACACGACGCTCTTCCGATCTCCCGAGGGCATGTATCCTTGCGGCCGGCAACTGAAGCAGGATGCTTAAATTCTGCCGGGAAGCCTGCCTTAAGCCTTTAAGCCAAGCAAAAGTCCTGCCCGCGGAGGAGGCCTTTGCGAGCGAAAGCCAAGCAGGCTGGGATCAAAACTGGGGATAATTCAGGCCCCACCTGGCGCATGCTCAGTTTGATTCTAGGCCTGCCTGGCTTCCGCTCGCCACAGGAAAGCCACGCTCTCAAAGTTACCCCCTGCCTTGGGACGCCCCCCGGCGTTCTGGTGTTTCCGCTCTCCCCCTTGCCCGGCCAATATTCCTCTGACGGTTTCTACTGCCCCACCGGCGGGTTAAAGACTCTTCTACGGCCCCTTTCAGCTCAAGAGCCGCTTCCCCCGTCCTTGTCCTGTAGGTTTAAGGCGTGTTCCTCCACCTGTCCGCCGGGGCGCTCTATTTCCAGGGTATAGCGGTTGAAGAGGGCCGCCACGCTGCTTATCCCGGCTAGGATGGCCAGTTCGGTGCTTGCCAGTACGCCGAGAACACCTAAAGCCCCGGCCGTGGCAGGGATTTCGGCCACGGTTTTCCCGTCTTTTTTAATCTTGATTCTGGTCACCTTGCCCTTATGGAGGATCTCCTTAATACGGGTTAGGAGCTTTTCTCCCCACGTCTCTAAGGCGTGAACTGTTTCTTCCTTTTTGCCCTCTTCCAACCGGATGAGGGCCTCGATCACATCCCCCCCGGCTTCGTCCAGGGCTTGTTTGGCCTCTCGGTAAGACAGCCCCGCCCGCTTTCGCAGGATGTCAATTTTTTCGAGTTCCGTACTCATAGGCATCCTCCCCAATTTGTTCCATTAGGATACGGGACTTCAACCTCCTGTCTAAATAGTATTCCAAATAAGCAGGCAGAATTTCCGCGAGCTCCCTCCGGCACCGGGCTGATATTTTTAGGCGGCCCAGGTGAGAACCCCCCGCGGACGCCAGATTGCGCCAAACGGCCAAGGCCTCCCGGGACACGCGGTACTCCGCCCCGTACTGGCTCCCGCAGCGGCCGCAGAGGGCACCCCCGGCCCCCGGGGCGAAGGGTATAAGCCCTTCCGCCAGGGGACCTCCGCAGGCGGAGCAGGCCTCGAGCCGCGGGGCAAAGCCCAGCACCCTGAGGGCGCGGGCTTCGAAAGCCCGGGCCACCATGGGGGGATTCTCCCTAGTCAAAAGGTCGAGACTTCTGCGCAACAGGTCGAACATCTCCGGGCTGGCCTGGCCGGCCGGCACCGAAACCTCAGCTATCTCGGCAAGATAGCAGGCGGTCAACAACCTTTCAAGGTTGGACCTCAAGGGAGCAAAGAATTCTTCTACTTGACACTGGGTTACCGTAGCTATACTACGGCCGTCGTAAAGGAGAAAACGGGCCAAGCAGAGTCGCTGGGTGCCGCTCCGCAGGCTGCTGTGGGCCTTGCGCACCCCCTTGGCAATGGCGGTAATCTTCCCCCGGCTGGGGGTTAAGATGTGCAAAAGGCGATCCGTTTCCCGGAAATCCCAGGTGGAAAGCACGATGCCCTGCACTTGATAAAGGCCTGACACTTCCCTTTAACCTGCCCGTTATATTTTTGTATTTTCTTGCAAACCTTAGTTCAGCCCGTTATTTCGCCTAATACCGGAGTTTCAACCTCTCCGTGCCCTGCGGCCTCCGTATTTCCCTGCAGCCCGGCCTCCGCCTCATATCTTTCTTGTTGTTTGTAGAGCAAATAAATGTGGGCGTGTCCCGTAGCAGCAAAAAGCTGCCAAAGAGCTTCGCTGGGTTTCACACGTCTTCCCCTCCTAAAAGGGCCCTGCTAACCTATATCCTTGCCTAAATCGAACAGCCTATACTAGTCCCCTTTTGCCAGCCCGTAACCCAGCTGTTTCAAAGCCGTCTCGTGCTTCCGCCAATTTTTCTTGACCTTTACCCGCAGATCCAGGTACATTTTATTACCCAGAAGACCTTCCAGCTCCTGGCGGGCAAGGGTCCCGATCTTTTTTAGCATACGCCCTCCTTTTCCGATCATGATTCCTTTCTGAGAATCCCTCTCTACATAAATGGTAGCGGCCACGTACAACATGTTATTGGGCCGGATGGTTACCTCTTCCACCACCACGGCTACAGCATGGGGCACCTCTTCCTCCGTCAAAAGCAAGACCTTTTCCCGGATGAGCTCCCCTATGAGGAGATTCTCCGGCTGATCCGTAACTTGATCGGGCGGGTAATACCGGGGGCCCGGCGGCAGGTGCCGGATTATCAGAGGGGGCAACAGCTCCACGTTGGTACCCTCCAAGGCGGAAACCGCCACGGTCTCGGCCGGTTGAAAGCGGGCATAGAAGAATTCTCTTATCTTCTCCAGTTGCCGGCCGTCGATTAAATCTATCTTGTTAAAGACCAGGACCACGGGAGTGGTTATTTCCTTAAGGAAACCCAGGATATATTCTTCCCCCGGGCCGGGGTCTGCCGAGGAGTCTACCACGTAGACGACCACGTCCACTTCCTTCAGAGTCTGACGGGCCAGGGTTACCATGTATTCGCCCAGGCGATGGTGGGGTTTATGTATTCCCGGCGTATCCAAAAATACGATCTGGGCGTCTTGAGCGGTGTAGACCCCTAAAATCCTGTTGCGGGTGGTCTGGGGTTTATCCGAGATGATGGCCACCTTTTGGCCTACCAGGGCGTTAAGGAGGGTAGATTTACCCGCGTTGGGACGCCCGATAAGTCCGGCGAAACCCGAACGATGATCCTTCACTTCCGCCATACGCTACTACCCCGAAAATAATTTCTCTCCAGGCCGGCATTGTTTTTGCTTGCATGCCGGCCCGTTGTTTTCTTCCTTTTGCTGGTGCCGCTCAGCGCCATGGACGTCTACTCCTTAAGCCGAAGGCCTGCGGCAAAAGATTCTTTAACCGCTCTTTAAGGATCTGCCCCTGGGGCCGGCCCGTTATGATCTCCAGATCCGGGCCGAATTCCGCCAGCACCTGGAGGCAAGCCCCGCAGGGAAACGTAAAGGCCCTGTCGCCCCCCACTACCGCCAGGGCTACAAATTCCCGTTCCCCCTCGGAAACCGCCTTCCAGAGGGCCACCCTTTCGGCACAAACCGTCAGGCCGTAGGAAGCATTCTCGATATTGACGCCTGTATAAACCCTGCCCGAAGCCGTCAACAGAGCAGCTCCCACCGGAAAACGGGAGTAAGGAGCATAGGCCCTTTCCCTCGCTCCTGCGGCAGCGGCAATCAGCGCCCCTTCTTCGTAGATACTACTCATAAATCTATTATACCTCTTTAGGGAGAAATTTTAAGTAACATTCTGGTTATATCTTGCAGGGGTTGCCTTTTTATAGCGGCAGGTTACGTTGATTATCCCTTAATTGCCTATCATTTAGGCAAGGGAACGCTGGCAGCAGGTGAATGGGTTCCCCTATTTTAGGCCGTTGCCATGGGGGCGGATGCCCGGCAGCCTTGATTTTCGGGTATTTATATGACCGTATAGGTATTTACGTCCTGGCTATAGCCGCCTTGGTTTCCTCTATGTTTGCCCCGCTGGTGTTTTTAGGAGGCTTCACTATGGCCCTGGTTGGGAGGTGATATGGGGCATAGGCATGGGAGCCCAGGAATCTGTCCTACGCGCCGCCGTGGCCAATATGATCTCCATTGACAGGCAGGGCACAGCCTATGGGTTGTTTAACACCATCTATGGTATATTCTGGTTCGCCGGCAGCGCTTTAATGGAAATTCTTTACGATTTTTTGGCAGCATACGTTGTGGCCTTTTCAGTAGCAACCCTGAGTTATCCCCAATTTTGATCCCGGCCTGCTTGGCTTTCGCTCGCAAAGGCCTCCCTCGCGGGCAGGACTTTTGCTTGGCTTAAAGGCTTAAGGCGGGCTTCCCGGCAGAATTTAAGCATCCTGCCTCAGTTGCCGGCCGCAAGGATACATGCCCTCGGGCCAAGCTTTAAGCCTTTCGCCAAGCTTAAAGCCTGGGCTAGCCGCGAAAGCTTGTTCGCTCGCTTCCAAGCCCAAGCAGGCCTGCTCTGCAA
>DOLC01000017.1 GCA_003509545.1 Peptococcaceae bacterium | reverse complement strand
GGGCCAAGCTTTAAGCCCTTCGCCAAGCTTAAGTGTGGGTGGCCGCGAAAGCTTGTTCGCTCGCTTCCAAGCCCAAGCAGGCCTGGTCTGCAAAAAGTGGGGATAACTCAGTGCTCACCCCCTCGGACCAAATCGCTCGCTCGGAACAAATGCCGGCTCGTCCTTTTCATCCTTCTGCTGGTGCCGCTCGGCGGCATGGATATCTACCTAAAAAAATCAAGACCGCGGGAGAACCCGCGGTCCACTTTTCTCCAGTTTTTAATCTCGGGCCGGTACTACGTTGGCGGCCAGCACCCCTACAATTTCACCGTCCTTCTTGACAGGTACGGAAACGGTAATGGCCAGGCGGTTGGTGGACTGGGTTATGTAAGGTTCGGTGGCAAAATACCTGCCTTCCATGGCCTCCCGAAACCACGGCCGGAAGGCCCAGTTAGTAACACCGGCAGAAGGTCGGTTGTAAACCGTCGTACCGTCCGGCAACGCGGCTATAAAAGTCTGAATAAAAGGATGTCGGTCAAAGGTGCTATCCAATAAAGGGGCCATTTCCTTTAACTCCATTCCCTGTACTTCCGGTTTTAAAGCCAGCTCCTCCAGCACTTTATGCCCCCGGGCGATTAACTCTTTGCAGGTAGCCTCATCCCAGCCGCTCCGGGTATAATCGGCGGCCAGCGAGGCAAAATTCCGCGCCATATTGGCCAGTTGTTCCATGCTCTCCTGTACCTCGGCCATGATGGCCTGTTGCTCGCTGGTTGCAGCCGTGACTTCTTCAATGCTGGCCGCTGTCTCCTCGGCTACCGCCGCCATTCGGTTAGCATCCTCATTGACGGCCCGTACGCGCTCCACTTGCTGCTGGGCGCGGCTATTTATCTCCTCCATGGCCTTAACCGCCTGCCCAATAGCCTGTCCAATGGCCAGGAAGGATACTTTGGCATTTTGCCCCCGTTCGATATTCCCCTTAACTAATTGGACGTTTCTCTCCACCTGGTGAGCGGTTTCCTTGGCCTCCGCCTGGATGGCCTCGGCCAATCGGGTAATATTCTGGGCCGCCTGGGCCGACTGCTCTGCCAGCTTCCGCACCTCTTCGGCCACAACGGCAAACCCCCGTCCCTGCTCCCCGGCCCGTGCGGCCTCAATGGCTGCGTTGAGGGAAAGCAAGTTGGTCTGCTCGGCTATGTCCGTTACCACCCGGACGAATTCACCGATCTGGGACATCTGCTCTTCCAGCCGGTGCATTTGCCGGGCCGCCAGCTCGTTAGAATCGGCCGCCTCCCGGATCTCCTGCAGGAGCTGTTCTAAGAGCTGCCTTCCTTCTTGTTCCTTTTGCCGGACTTCGGCCGCCAGTAGGGTACCGGAGCGCGCCTGTTCGGCAATTTCCTCGGCCAGGTTGGTCAGCACCCCCACGTTTTCCGCAACCCGCTGGGCAGCAGCAGCCTGTTCATCGGCCCCGCCGGCAATTTCCTGCATGGCACCGCTGATTTCCCGGAAGCTCCGCTGGCTATCCACCGTTCCCTTGTGGAGTACGCCTACAAAGTGATTCAATTGATCCGAGCTACGCTGCATATGGCCTATAATTCGGAAAAAACTGTCCAGAACGGCCTCCCCCATCTCCCTGAAGGCCCCACAGGAACCCGCCTGGGAAAAGAACTGTTCTGCCCTAACCGGGTCCCCTCCCCCTAAAATCTGGAGAAAGGTTTCCAGGCTATCCAGGGGGCGGATCCACTTCTGCCAGAGAAGAAAGAGGGTTAATAAGCTGAGGATGATTGCCAGCAGTACCGCTGCTAGGGCGGCCAGCCCAAACTGCTCCAGGCTTACGCCCTGCCCGGCGGTGAGCAGGGCGCCGGCAGTGGTGGGTAGCAGAGTTAAGATTAGAAGGTACAAAAAGTATGCCAGCAACGCCTTTTTGTGTCCGCCCAGAAAAAGTTTCATGCCTTACCCTCCCTTGTGGAAAAACTTCCGGTTGCCGAGGTGTAGGCGGGGTGAGAACTTATTACTTGCGGCGGCCCTTCAGCTCCCCGGCCAGCCGGTCCGGTCCCAGGCCATGATAGGCGAGGAGAACGAGGGTATGATAGTAGAGGTCTGCCAGTTCGTAGAGAACTTCAGCCTCACTCCGGTTCTTGGAGGCGATGATCACCTCTCCCGCCTCCTCGGCCACCTTCTTTAAAATTTTATCCTGACCCTCTTTAAAAAGATAGGCTGTATAGGAACCCTCGGGCCGCAAAGCCTGGCGCTCCTTGATCACCGCGTAAAGCCCTTCCAGCACGGCTCCCAGCTTGGCGGGCGGCTCCGGCGCCGAAGGCTCGCCCCAGCGGGGTATGGGGTTATGGAAGCAGGAAAAACGGCCTTTATGACACGCCACTCCTTCCTGCCGCACTTTGAAGAGCAGGGCGTCGCCGTCACAGTCATAGGAAACGCTTACGATGTGCTGATAATGACCGGAGGTAGCCCCTTTATGCCACAGTTCCTGCCTGCTGCGGCTGTAAAACCACATCTGGCCGGTGGCCAGGGAACGCTCAAGAGCTTCGCGGTTCATGTAGGCCAGCATTAAGACCTCCCCCGTCTCTACATCCTGGACGATGGCCGGGATGAGGCCCTCTTGGTTGAATTTGAGCTCTGCGGGAAGGCAAATCTCCATGGGAAGGTCACCTCGTTTTAATCTGCGTTATATACCGGACGTACCGGTACGCCCCGTGCCGCCAGGTATGACTTAGCCTGAGCAATGGTATAGGTGCCGAAGTGGAAAATGGAAGCCGCCAGCACGGCATCGGCCCCTCCCAAAGTTAAACCGTCCAGCAGGTGCTTCAGGTTACCCACTCCACCGGACGCTATCACGGGGATATTTACGCTGCTGCTCACCGCTGCCGTGAGTTCCAGGTCATAGCCATCCTGCGTACCATCAGCATCCATACTGGTAAGCAGGATCTCTCCTGCCCCTAGGGCAGCCACCTCCCGGGCCCAGGCAACGACGTCCTTACCTGTAGGTCGCCTGCCGCCGTAGGTCACCACTTCCCAGCGGCCGGGTTCGCGCTTCTTGGCGTCGATGGCCACCACAATGCACTGGCTGCCGAAGCGGCGGGCCGCCTCCTCTACAAGGCGAGGATTTTCCACTGCCGCCGTGTTGATGGATACCTTGTCCGCCCCTGCCGCCAGCATACGCCGGATGTCTTCCAGACTCCTCAGACCTCCCCCTACCGTAAAGGGGATAAACACTTGCTCGGCGGTCTTGCGGGCCACCTCCAACATGATGTCTCGCCCCTCAACCGAAGCCGTTATGTCCAGAAACACGAGTTCATCTGCGCCGGCGCGATCATACGCGGCCGCCAGCTCTACCGGGTCCCCTGCATCGCGCAAGTTTAAGAAATTTACACCCTTTACCACCCTGCCGTGGTTCACATCCAGACAGGGAATAATTCGCTTTGTCAACACCGCCTCTCACCTCCAGCCTTGAAGGCCACCTTAGCCTCTCCGGCCGCGGCCAATGCCTCTGCCAAACTGAACCGGCGGTTATAAAGGGCGCGGCCCACAATTACTCCCTCCACCCCCAAGGGTTCCAGTTCCCGCAGGACGGCTATGTCCTGCAAATCGGCTATCCCTCCGGAGGCTATAACCGGCAAGCCGGAGCTCAAAGCCATCTCCCGGATGGCTTCCAAGTTCGGACCTTTAAGGGTACCGTCCCGGCTTATATCGGTGTAGATGAGCCTCCGAACTCCCAGGTCGGCCATCTCCCGGCCGAGGTCCACCGCCCGACGCGGGGAGGTAGTGACCCAGCCTTTAATGGCCACCAACCCGTCCCGGCTATCAATACCTACGGCTATCGCTTCTCCGTAAACCCGGCAGGCCCCGGCCACCAGGTCGGGATCGGCCACCGCCGCGGTGCCCAAGACTACACGGGCCGCTCCGGCCTTGAGCAAAGCGTCTATGTCCGCGGGGGTACGCACTCCTCCCCCTACCTGGACGGGAACGCCGGCGTCCCTGATGATCTCCCGAATAACACCCAAATTCTGTATCCTTCCTTCAAAGGCGCCGTCCAGGTCCACTACGTGCAGCCAGGAGGCGCCCTCTTCTACCCATTTCCGGGCTATGGCCACCGGATCATCAGAATAAACCGTTTCCTCTTCAGGCCTTCCCTGGTACAGGCGGACGCAGCGACCGCGGCGCAAGTCAATGGCCGGAAAAACGATCATTGATAGACCAGCTCCCCAAAGTTGGCCAGCACTTTCAGCCCCAGGGTACTGCTTTTTTCCGGGTGGAACTGGACGCCGAAAATATTGCCGGCCTGGACGGCGGCTACTAGCTGGCCGCCGTACTCCGTTAGACCCACGGTGACGCCGGGATCTGCGGGTTCGACGTGATAGGAATGTACGAAATAAAAAAAGGCCCCGGAAGGTATATCCTTAAACAAGGGACTGGTCCGGCAAAAATCCACCTGGTTCCAGCCCATATGGGGAATTTTCACTCCATCGGGCAGGCGTTTTACCACTCCGGGTAGTAGGTTCAACCCTTCAACCCTGCCGCCTTCCTCGCTGGCCTCAAAAAGAAGCTGCATTCCCAGACAAATCCCTAAAAAAGGAGTACCACGCCGGCAGACTTCTACGATGGCTTCCTGCAAGCCCTTCTGTTTTAAAGCCTCCATGGCATCCCCAAAGGCTCCTACCCCCGGAAGGACAACCCCGGGCGCAGCCAGCACCTCGTCCGGCCTGTCCGTAACTCGTACGGGGAAACCTACTGCCTCTAGAGCTTTTTGTACGCTTAAGAGGTTACCCATGCGGTAGTCAATGATGCTGATGGGTTGCAAACCATTTCACTTCCTCTTAACCAATTGATGCCTACAATACTCCTTTAGTGGAAGGGATTCCCAAAACTCCGGGATCCAGGCTTACCGCCTGGCGCAAGGCACGACCCAAGGCTTTAAAAAGGGCCTCTGCCAGGTGATGGCTATTGCGGCCGGCCAGCTTCCTTACATGGAGGGTTAAACCGCTGTTGTTTACCAAAGCGCGCAAAAACTCCTCCACCAGCTCGGTGTCCAAGCCTCCCAGGCGTTCGGAAGCCAATTCCAGTTCATAAGCCAGGTAGGGTCGCCCGCTCACGTCCAGGGCCACCACAACGAGCGCCTCATCCATTGGAATAAACGCGCTGCCGTAGCGGTGTATACCCTCTTTAGGCCCCAAGGCCTGGCTCAGGGCCTGCCCCAAGCAGATACCCAGGTCTTCTACCGTATGGTGACCGTCCACCTCCAGGTCGCCCTTGGCCTCCACCTTTAGGTCCAGAAGGCCGTGCTTGGCCAGCTGGGCCAGAAGGTGATCCAAGAAGGCAATACCACTGCTGCCTTCGAACTTGCCCCGGCCCTCCAGGCTCAGCTCCACCCTAATGTCGGTCTCCCCGGTCCGCCTGGCCACCGCTCCCCGCCGGCTAATCCCCTGCGTCTCTCCCACCAACGTTACTCCTTTCCAGTTCTTCCCGTCGCAGAACTACTGCCCGGGCGTGGGCCGTCAGGCCCTCGGCCTCGGCCAGTTTCTCCACGTCCCGAGCTGCTTTAATTAAGCCTTCACCGCTATAAGCAATAAGGCTGCTCTTCTTAAGGAAAGTATCCACACTCAAGGGGGAATAAAAACGGGCCGTACTCCCGGTGGGCAACACATGGCTGGGACCGGCCAGGTAATCGCCCAGGGGTTCGGGTGAATAAGGACCCAGGAATATAGCCCCGGCGTTGGTCACCATCCCCAGCCACCGCCACGGATCGGCCACATAGAGCTCCAGGTGTTCGGGGGCCAGGCTATTGGCCACTTCCAGGGCCTGACGCATATCATCCACCAGTATGACGGCCCCGTAGTTTTCCAAGGCTTGGGCAGCTATAACGCGGCGGGGTAGGCCTGTCAGCTGCCTTTCCACCTCAACAATCACTGCCCGGGCCAGATCCCTATCCGGAGTTATAAGCACGGCACCGGCCAAAGGATCATGTTCGGCCTGGGAAAGAAGGTCGGCTGCCACCCAATCCGGTCGAGCCGTGGCATCCGCCACCACCACAATTTCGCTCGGCCCGGCCAGCATATCAATATCCACCCGTCCGTACACTTCCTTCTTGGCCAGGGTGACGTAAAGGTTGCCCGGGCCCACGATCTTGTCCACCCGCGGGACCAATTCCGTACCGTAAGCCAGGGCGGCCACGGCCTGGGCCCCGCCCATTTTATATATTTCCTCTATCCCGCATTCGCGGGCCGCTACCAAGATCAGGGGATGCACACTGCCGTCCGGTTGGGGAGGTGTGGCCAGGGCCACCTCCTTAACACCGGCCACCTTTGCCGGCAAAGCTGTCATGAGCACCGAAGAAGGGTAAGCTGCCGTCCCTCCGGGTATGTAAACCCCCACCCGCCTTAACGGCCGGCAGAGCTGTCCCAAGACATTACCGTCCTCATCGGTGGTGAGCCAGGAGTTGTCCAGCTGGCGCCGGTGGTAATTTACAATGTTGGACGCGGCCCGCCTGATGGCGGCCAACAGCAAAGGTTCCGCCTCGTCGTAGGCCGCCTCGATCTCTTCCGGCTTTACGCGGAAGGTTTCTTCGGTTAAGGAAACACGGTCTAACTCCTGGGTGTAAGCAAAGACCGCAGCCTGTCCTCGGCTGCGAACTGCCTCCACAATGGAGCGTACCTGGCGGGCGGCCTCTTCCTGGGCGGCCAGCCTCCCCTCCCACAAGCCCTGCCAGGATACATCCTCCCCTTCTATGAGGCGTAGGACCACGGGCCTTACCTCTCTTCCCCACTGCTGAAAATATTATAAAGAACGGTTGCCGACTACGGGAACATTATAACAGAAAAGAAATTAGGAGAAAATACTCTTCTCCTGTCGGAAGACGTTCATGCCGCCGGTGCTGCACCGGCAGAAGGATGAAAACAACAGGCCGGCATTTCTCCCCTGCGAGCGATTTGGTCCGAGCGGATGAGCAGCCTTGGCGAAGCCGAGGAGGGAAGGCGGGGCCGAGGACAGGAAGTCCGAGGCCGGCCTCTGAAGCAAGGATGCTGAATAGGCCGGGAACCCCGCCCGAGCCCGAGGCTGAGCCGTAGGCTGACCCGCGAGGACCACTTAGCGAGGGAAAACAATGCAGATCGGA
>DOLC01000004.1 GCA_003509545.1 Peptococcaceae bacterium | reverse complement strand
AAAAAGTGGGGATAACTCAGTTCCTTAACGTCTTGCCGGGAAAACCGTTCATCCCTCCGCGCCTGCCGCCCGGAGCCTGGCCACCGCCCGCCTTAAGGCGGCCTCCGCCCGCTCCAGGTCCAGCCCCGGCGTCCTCTCCTTAAGGCGCCTTTCGGCCCTTTCCTTAGCCCTTCTGGCCCGCTCTACATCTATCTCTTCGGACCTTTCGGCGGCATCGGCCAGGATTATCACCCGGTCGCCCGCCACTTCCAGAAGGCCCCCGCTGACCGCCAGCTTTTTCTCCTGCCCGCCTTCCCGGTAGGTAACCACCCCAGGACCCAGGAGGGTTACCAGGGGGGCGTGGCCGGGCAGGATGCCCAGATAGCCCTCCAGGCCCGGGGCTATGAGGCTGGTAGCCTCGGTCCTCAATAGCACCCTTTCCGGTGTCACGACTTCCATGGTGAAGGGTCCGCGGGCGACTGCTTTTTCCTTTTCAGCCATCACCCTGCCCCCCGACTAGGCCGTTTCCTTGGCCTTCTTTACGGCTTCGTCGATAGTGCCTACCATGTAGAAGGCGTGTTCAGGCAGGTCGTCGTGGCGGCCCTCCAGGATTTCTTTGAAGCCGCGAATGGTCTCCTTGAGGGGTACGTAGACCCCGGGCC
Source organism: Peptococcaceae bacterium (assembly GCA_003509545.1). Lineage (GTDB taxonomy): Bacteria > Bacillota > DSM-521 > Neomoorellales > Neomoorellaceae > UBA12545. The sequence goes on along the minus strand of DOLC01000004.1, from coordinate 11,081 downwards.
GGCCCGTAAAGGCTTCGGCCACGTGGAAGGGCTGGGAAAGGAACCGCTGGATCTTCCTGGCCCGGGCCACCACCAGTTTATCCTCCTCCGAAAGCTCATCCATACCCAGGATGGCGATGATATCCTGCAGCTCTTTATACCGCTGGAGGACCTGCTGCACTCCCCGGGCCACCCGGTAATGCTCCTCTCCCACGATGCGGGGATCCAGGATGCGGGAGGTGGAATCCAAGGGGTCTACCGCCGGGTAAATGCCCAGCTCGGCTATCTGGCGCGACAGCACCGTGGTGGCGTCCAGGTGGGCGAAGGTAGTGGCCGGTGCCGGGTCGGTCAGGTCGTCGGCCGGCACGTAGATGGCCTGGACGGAGGTAATGGAGCCCTTTTTGGTGGAGGTGATGCGCTCCTGGAGGGCGCCCATCTCCGTGGCCAAGGTGGGCTGGTAGCCCACGGCAGAGGGCATACGCCCCAGCAGGGCCGATACTTCCGAACCGGCCTGGACGAAGCGGAAAATGTTGTCGATAAAGAGGAGAACGTCCTGGCCTTCCACATCCCGGAAATACTCCGCCATGGTAAGTCCGGTAAGGCCCACCCGCAGGCGGGCACCCGGGGGCTCGTTCATCTGCCCGAACACCAGGACGGTTTTATCTAACACGCCGGCTTCTTTCATTTCCAGCCACAAATCGTTCCCCTCACGGGTCCTTTCGCCTACCCCCGCGAACACGGAGAAGCCGCCGTGCTCGTAGGCGATATTGCGGATGAGTTCCATGATGATTACCGTCTTGCCTACGCCCGCGCCCCCGAAGAGGCCGATCTTGCCGCCCTTGGCGTAGGGGGCCAGGAGGTCCACCACCTTAATCCCCGTCTCCAGGATCTCGGTGGAGGGTTCCTGTTCCTCGAAGGAGGGAGCCGGCCGGTGTATGGGGAGGCGCTCCTTGGCCTGCACCGGGTCTCCGTCGTCAATGGGCTCTCCCAAAACGTTGAAAATCCGGCCCAGGGTCTCCCGGCCTACGGGGACGGAAATGGGCCGACCGGTGTCCACCGCCTCCATGCCCCGCCGCAGGCCGTCGGTGGAGGCCAGGGCCACGCAGCGCACGGTGTTGTTGCCCAGGTGCTGCATGGCCTCCATGGTGATGTTAATGCGGCCGTCTTCAGATTTGATGGTTATGGCGTTTAACAGATCCGGTAGCTGGTGGGGAAATTCCACGTCCACCACCGGACCTATAACCTGAACTACCCTTCCTAGGTTCAAGTTGTGTCACCTCGCTTGTTACCCCGCACCCTTTTGGTGGCAGTTGGTAATAAACCTCTATTGCAAGGCCTCGGCACCGGCCACCACCTCCAGGATCTCGCCTGTAATGGCCGCCTGGCGGGCCCGGTTGAAGGAAAGGGTGAGTTTCTCGATCATCTCCGCCGCGTTTTCAGTGGCATGATCCATGGCCGTCATGCGGGCTCCGTGTTCGCTGGCCTTGGCTTCCAGGAGGGCCCGGTACACCTGGATCTCGCAGTACCGGGGTAACAGGGCCCCCAGGACCTCCTTCTGCCCCGGCTCATAGATATACTCCTGGGCTTCCTTCTTTTCCCCCGGCGGAGGGGTAATGGGCAGAAGCTTATCCACCCGGGGCAACTGTCGAAGGGCGGAGTAGAACCGGCTGTAGATGAGGTACACCTCGTCCACCGCGCCGTCCAGGAAGAGCTGCATCAGCCGCCGGGCGATCCGGCGGGCCAGGGCCGGGTCCGGGGCGTCGCCCAAATTTGTGTACTCCTCCAGGATTTCTACCGGACGCCGGCGGAAGTAGTCCCGCCCCTTGCGGCCTATGGTGATGAGGGCCGCCGGGCGGTCTTCCCGGGCCAGCCTCTCCTGGGCCAGGCGTATGAGGTTGGCGTTATAACCGCCGGCCAAGCCCCGGTCGGCGGTAATGAGGACGTACCCCGCCTTACGGACTTCCCGCGCCGCCGCCAGGGGCTGATCCCCGAGGTCCGCGGAGGCTACCAGGCGCCCGATGACCTCGGCCATCTTGTCCCCGTAGGGGCGTCCGGAGATCACCCGATCCTGGATCTTGCGCAGTTTGGCCGCCGCCACCATTTTCATGGCCCGGGTGATCTGCTGGGTGTTGCGGATGCTTTTTATACGGCGTTTGAGGTCTCGCATACTCGGCACGATATCTCACCCCCTTAGGCGGTGCCCGGTAGGCCTTTCGCCCTTATGCCGCCGGGCTGAAGGTCCCCTTAAACTCTCGGAGGGCTTGCTTTAAACTTTCCTCGACGTCCGGGGCCAGCTCCTTCTTTTCCCGGATGGCGGCCAGGATTTCCGGGTGCTGGGAGCGCAGGTAGCGGAGGAATTCGGCCTCAAAGGCGCGCACCCTCTCTACCGGCAGATCGTCCAGGTAGCCGTTGACGGCGGCGTAGATGACCACCACCTGTTCCTCCACCGGCATGGGCTGGTACTGGTCCTGCTTGAGGATTTCCACCATGCGCTCGCCGCGGGCCAGGCGGGCCTGGGTGGCTTTGTCCAGGTCCGATCCGAACTGGGCGAAGGCCGCCAGCTCCCGGTATTGGGCCAGATCCAGGCGCAGCCTGCCGGCGACCTGCTTCATGGCCTTTATCTGCGCCGCTCCGCCTACCCGGGAGACGGAGAGGCCCACGTTAATGGCCGGCCTCACCCCGGCGTAGAAGAGATCGGACTCCAGGTATATCTGGCCGTCGGTTATGGAGATCACGTTGGTGGGAATGTAGGCGGAAACGTCCCCCGCCTGGGTTTCGATGATGGGCAGGGCGGTGAGGGAGCCCCCGCCCCTTTCTTCCGACAGGCGGGCCGCCCTCTCCAGCAGCCTGGAATGGAGGTAAAAGACGTCGCCGGGATAGGCTTCCCGGCCGGGAGGCCGGCGCAGGAGGAGGGAGAGTTCCCGGTACGCCGCGGCGTGCTTGGAGAGGTCGTCGTAGATACATAGGACATCCCTGTGCTCCTCATACATGAAGTACTCGCCCATGGCGCAGCCCGCATAGGGAGCGAGGTACAACAGGGGTGCCGGCTCGCTGGCCGTCGCCGATACCACGATGGTGTAATCCATGGCCCCGGCCTCCTCCAGGCGGCGCACCACGCCCGCTACCGTGGAGGCCTTCTGGCCGATGGCCACGTAGATGCAGATGACGTCCTGGCCCTTTTGATTGATGATGGTGTCGACGGCGATGGCCGTTTTCCCCGTCTGGCGGTCGCCTATGATAAGCTCCCGCTGGCCGCGGCCGATGGGGATCATGGAGTCGATGGCTTTGATCCCCGTCTGCAGGGGGGTATTTACGGGGCGGCGGTGGATGACCCCCGGCGCCGGGGATTCCACCGGCCGGAAGCGCTCGGCCTTAATGGGGCCCTTGCCGTCCAGAGGCTGCCCCAAGGGATTCACCACCCGGCCTATGAGGGCCTGGCCCACCGGCACCTCGGTTATGCGCCCCGTGCGCTTGACCCGGTCTCCTTCTTTGATGTGGCTGTAGGGACCCAAAATAACGCAGCCTACGTTGTCCTCTTCCAGGTTGAGGGCCATGCCGTAGATGCCGCCGGGAAATTCCAGCAGCTCGCCGGCCATGGCCTGGTCCAGGCCGTAGACGCGGGCGATACCGTCCCCTACCTGGGTAACTATGCCGACCTCGGCGACCTCCACCTCGGCCTGGTACTGCTCGATCTGTCTTTTCAAAATGCTGGTGATTTCATCGGGACGTATGCTCAAGGGCTTCTTCACCTCTCTGTCACTGAACCTCTACGCGCTGTAGGCGGTTTTTCAAAAGTTCCAGGCGTTTCTTCACGCTGGCGTCCAGGACCCGGTCCCCCACCCTCAGCACCATGCCCCCCATTATCTCGTCGCTCAACCGGGTGCGAAGGCGGACCCGCCGCCCTGTAAGGCGGCCCAAGCGTTCTTGAAGGCGGGAAAACACCTCCTCCGGCAGCGGCACCCTGGTGACCACCTCGGCCTCCAGGATCCCTTCCGCCAGGTCGGCCAGTTCCTGCAGTTGCCTCACCATTTGAGGCAGGAGGCGCTCGCGCCTCTTGTCCAGCACTGTGTACAGGAAATTCCGCGTTTCCTCCCGGAGGTCAGGAAAGAGGGCGGCCAGCAGCTTCTTTTTCTCCCGGGCCGGTATCAGATGGTGGTAAAAGATCCGGCCTACCTCGGGCTCCGACTCCACGGTGGAGACCACCCGCTCCAGCTCCTCCTTGACCGCCGCCAGCACACCCCTTTCCCCGGCCAGGGCAAAGAGGGCCTGGGCGTAGCGCCTGGCAACCTTCCGGCTCATTGCAGTCTCTCCACCTCGACTAGGGATTCCTCCAGGAGCCGCTTCTGGTCCTCGGCGGTCAGAGATTTATTAATGATTTTCTCCGCCACCAGGATCGCCAGGCCGGCGGCCTCGTCCCGGATGGCGGCCAGGGCTTTGGCCTTCTCCCCGGCGATCTCGGCCCGCGCCTGTTCCAGGGTCCGGCTGGCCTCCTCCTGGGCCCGTCTTACGATATCTTCCCGCATTTCCTCTCCCAGGCGGGTGGCGCGGTCGATGATGGCCTGGGCTTCTTCCCGGGCACCCGCCAGCCGGCTCTCGTACTCCTTAAGCATCTTCTCGGCCTTCTCTTTGGCCAGAGCCGCCTCCTGGAGGGAGCCTTCTATTTTGGCCTCCCGCTCGGTCAAAATCTTGCCCAGGGGTTTGTATAGCAGAACATAAAGGACCCCCATGACGATCAGGAGATCCAAGACTTGCCACAGGAAAGTCCAAAAATTAAAATTAAGGGCTTGGAAAATGGCTTCCAAAGGTTAGACCCCCTTCAGCGAACACCTGATGGGAGGGGCGAACGGGCCGGCCTGTCCGGTGCCCGTCCGCCCTCTTTTCCTCCTTAAAGTTTGGTCCACATCAGGATGGCAATAACAAAGGAGAAGAGCGTCAGGGCTTCCATGAAGGCCAGGGCCAAAAGCAGGGTGGTACGGATGTTCCCCGCGGCCTCCGGCTGGCGGGCGATGCCCTCCATGGCCCGGGCCGAAGCATTGCCTTGTCCCAGGGCAGAGCCCAGGGCCGGCAAGCTGATGGCCAGGGCAACACCTATGAAGCCAAGAGCCGTCATGATTTTCCCTCCCTTGCTGCATTATTTGCGGCCTCATAATTAGTGGCCGTGAAGGAAATTGGCTATATACGTAATGGTTAATAGGGTAAATATGAACGCCTGGATAAGACCCATAATTATGCCCAGGAACATAACAGGTACAGGCAGGAAAAAGGGTACTAAAATGAGCAGGATTGTTACCACCATCTTTTCTCCAAACATGTTGCCGAAAAGACGGAGGGAAAGGGACACGGGCTTAACCAGCTCTTCGAGGACGTTAAGGGGAAACATGAAGGGAGCAGGGGAGAAGAAATGTTTGATATATCCCTTCAAACCCTTTTTGCGTATGGCCATGAGCTGGACAAGAATAATGGTGGTAACCCCGAAGGCCGCGGTGGTACTCAAATCCATGGTGGGCGGCTTCATGCCGGGGATAAACCACGAAAGGTTGAGGGCGAGAATGAAAATGAAGAGGGTGGCTACCAGGGGAAGCTGTTTCCTCCCCTCCTTGCCCGCCACTTCCTCCAACAGCCCCAGGATGAATTCCAAGACCATCTCCAGGAGGTGCTGGACACCCCGGGGTATAAACTGGAGTCTCCTGGTGGCTATGAATACCCCCAAGAAGAGGAGAGCCATGACGATCCAAGTGTTAACAACTGTGGTGTATACGGGAATGGGCCCCAGGTGAAATACCACGTGGGGCTTAATATGCTCCATAATGGTGGCCAGCTCGTGGAGCTTGGCTTCCATAAAGAAGTATCCCTCCCTACGGGGTAAACCTTTGGGCTGCCCGCCCGCCGGGGAACCCGGCGCCGTGCTGGCGTATCCCCAGTTTTGATTCCGGCCTGCTTGGCTTTCGCTCGCAAAGGCCTCCCTCGCGGGCAGGACTTTTGCTTGGCTCAAGGCTCCGGCAGGCTTGCCAGCAGAATTTAAGCTTCCTGCCTCAGTTGCCGGCCGCAAGGATACGTGGCCTCGGGCCAAGCTTTAAGCCCTTCGCCAAGCTTAAGTTTGGGTGGCCGCGAAAGCTTGTTCGCTCGCTTCCAAGCCCAAGCAGGCCTGGCCTGCAAGAAGTGGAGATAACTCAGTGCTCATCCCCTCGGACCAAATCCCTCGCGAGGGAGAAGTGCCGGCCCGTCCTTTTCCTTCTTCTGCCGGTGCCGCCCGGCGGCATGGCCGCCTACCCCATCAGCCTGCCTTTGGGGCCTCGGCAAGGCGCAACGGGACTCGACTTCAACTTTTGCGCCAGGCCAGGAAAAAAGCCTCTACTAAATAGCTTAGCATCTGCAGCAGCAGGCCGCTCAAAACGCCAAGCAGGAAGGCCGGCCCCCCGGCCGCGGAAACCAAGAGAACGGCCCAGAACAGGCCCATACGGATAAGGGCCCGGCGCATAAACACCCTTTGGGCCTCCCCGGGCGTCAAACCCTCCGCGCCCCTAACCGACCGCAGCAACCACAGATAGAGCCCCAAGCTTACGGGCAGGGCGGCCAGCACCCCCGCGCTGTAGAGGGGCTGGCGGGCCAGGAATCCCCCCGCGGCCAGGGCTGCCCCCAAGGCCACCATCCGCCGCGCAGTAGTACGCCCTTCCTCCGGGGCGGGATCCCGGGGAGAGGCGGAGGAACTACCCTCCCTCCGGCCCGGCCCGTCATTTCTCTTGTTTCTTTTTAGCCTCATTTTCCAGGGCGCCGATCTCCTTGATCAAGCTGTAAAAGCCCAGGGCTACGCCTAACAGGGCCCCCACAACCATCAACCAGGGATAAGTACCTAGGCGCCGGTCCAGCCACCGGCCCAGCCCCAAGCCCAAAAAGATACTGGCTCCCATGGTAATGCCCAGGGAGAGGGCCAGGTTGGCATACTTGGCGTAATTCCACAGGTCTCTAGGCATAAGTATGGGCCCAGGGCAAAAAATGGTTCCTCTAAAAGTTTCTTTCCCCGGCCTGCCGTTTATACTTCCACAAATAGTAGGTATTCGCCTTTTCTAGCCGGAATCCTCTTTGTCAGGCTGTAAATTTGATGTATCGCCCCCACTTTTTAGCCGGGCGTGATTTGGCTCCCCCCAGTGTCAGAAACCTCGCCGGCCGGTACCGGTGTCCAACCGGCGGCCTCCGGGAGGTTTGCCGGGCCCCTCGGCCCCCCGTCTCAACGGCCGCAGGCCCCGGGCGGCCCCCGGTCCCCGACTTCCCGGAAGACGGTCTCCTGCGCCGGTCCAAGGAAACCCTTGTAAACCACGAGGTCCCACAGCCCGGGATGCACCGGCTAAAGGGATACTTTTCCGTTCTCCTCCGAAAATACACCTTAGCTATTTTCTTTCTTCTGCCAGTGCCGCTCAGCGGCATGGACGTCTGCCCCGAAAATAACTTCTCTCCAGGCCGACATTGTTTTTGTTTGTATGCCGGCCCGTTGTTTTCATCCTTCTACCGGTGCCGCGTCGGCGGCATGAACGTCTACCCCGGCGGAAGGAACTCCGCGGGCCGGACAATGCTCAGGCCGAAATAGTACCGCAGGAAGCCCCGTATGCGCCTGGAGGCCAGGCCGTCTCCATAGGGGTTAACCGCCTGGGCCATCTTTAAATACCGGCGCCGGTCGTCCAGGAGTTCCCGCACCTTGGCCACAATCTGCTCCCGGTCCGTCCCCACCAGGCAGACCGTTCCCGCCTCCACAGCCTCGGGCCTCTCGGTGACCTCCCGGAGCACCAGCACCGGCTTGCCCAGAGCCGGGGCTTCTTCCTGCAGACCCCCGGAGTCCGTCAGCACCAGATAACAGCGGGCCATGAGATTGACAAAGGGCTCGTAATCCAAGGGTTCTATGAGGTGGATGCCCTGGCACCCCTCCAGGATCTCCCGAGCCCGGCTCCGCACCCGGGGATTCTTGTGCACCGGGAACACGATCTCTACGTCGGCATAAAGCTCTTTTATCTCCCGCAGGGCCCAAAAGACGTCCTCCAGCGGCTGGCCCCAGTTCTCCCGGCGGTGGGCCGTAACCAGAAGCAGCCGCTTTGCGGGGTCCAGCCCCGAAAGGCGGGGATCGGCAAACCGGTAGTCCTCCCGCACCGTGGCCTTAAGGGCGTCTATGACCGTATTGCCGGTTACATAGACGCGGTCCTCCGGCACCCCTTCCTCCAGGAGATTCTGCCTGGCCCGGGCCGTAGGGGCGAAATGTAGGTCGGCCAGGGCACCGGTGAGCCGCCGGTTCATCTCCTCCGGGTAAGGGGCATATTTATCCCGGGTACGCAGCCCCGCCTCTACATGGCCCACGGCCACCTGTCGATAAAAGGCGGCCAGGGCGGCAGCAAAGGTGGTGGTGGTATCGCCGTGGACCAAAACCATGTCCGGCCGTTCCCGATCTAGGACCCGGGCCAGCCCCTCCAGAGCCCGGATGGTTACCTCCTCCAAAGTCTGCCGGGGCCGCATGATATTTAGATCGTACTGGGGCTCTATGGCAAAGAGCTTCAATACCTGGTCCAGCATTTCCCTGTGTTGGGCGGTAACCGCCACCGAACAGGTAAACTCTTCCGGGTGCTTCTTCAGCTCCTGTACAACGGGTGCCATTTTTATGGCTTCGGGCCGGGTCCCGAAGACCACCAGTATTTTGATGGGCGGCAAGGAAAGCATCCTCCCCGTATCAGTCCAGGTAACCCTTGCGCCGGAGCTTATCCACGTGCTCCTCCAGGGCCTGCTGAATATCCACGCCGTAGTGTTCCTCCAGGACGAACATAAGGGAAACGGCGGTCTGGGCCACATCCAGGAGTTCCCGGGTGATGGCCCGCATAACCTCCTGTTCTTCTACCTGCACTTCTTCACCGCTCATGCCCCTCAGCTTCCCTATAGCCTGGGCCAGCTCTCCGGCCTCCTCCATAAGCTTCAGAGCGGTGGATTCCACGGTAGGGGTGAGTTTATTCAGCCGCGGAAGGGCGATGATTTTCTGCTCCACGGGTTTTATCCCTCCCCCGTTCCGGGAAAAGCCCCCGGCTCCTCCAGCCCGGCCAGCCATTCCCGCAGGGAAACCGTTACCCGGGTCACCCCTACCCGGCTGTTTTCCAGCAGCTCCAGGGCATAAGGGTGGGGGCGGTAGTCGGTTTCGTAGTAGATGTGACGGATGCCGGCCTGAAGGATGAGCTTAACGCAGTGAAGGCAGGGAAAATGGGTTACATAAAGTTCGGCCCCTTCGGTGGCTATACCGAAGCGGGCGCACTGGATTAGGGCGTTGGCCTCGGCATGGACCGCCCGGATGCAGTGCCCGTTTTCCATCTTACACCCCGCGTCGACGCAATGCACTTCGCCGGAAACGGAGCCGTTATACCCCGTGGCCACCACCCGCTTGTCCCGGGTTATGACACACCCGACCTGCAGGCGGGGACAGGTGGAACGAAGGGCCAAGAGTTTGGCCTGGGCCATAAAATACTGGTGCCAGGGCAAACGCCGCACGGGTTTTCCCCCTCCCCTGGCGGCTTCCGTCCAGCAAAAGTGTACCATTGTTGCGCCAGCGAGGCAACAGACGAAAAGACCGGGTTATCCCCGGCTGCAGGCCCGGATCTGTTGGGCTTTGGCCAAACCTACGACCTTGAACCGCTCCCGCCGGCCGCCGCTCCCGGGCCCGCTCCCGGGTATAACCCGCGTTTGAAGCCCAAGATTTAGAAAGCCTTGTGGCTATTGGGCTGGAGCCACTTCTAACTTTTAGACCCTTCAAAAAGTGCCATGGGAAAAATCTAGAAGTATCAATCCTTTCCGCGGTCGCCTTCAAACTTAGGTATAAGAAAACCCCGGAAGGTGGTGCCTTCCGGGGGAGCGGAACCGGTCCTCTTGCCGCCGTGGCCAGAACGTCCCGTGGCCGGGCTCCGCCGCCCACCTGTTATTCCCTAACCCAGGTAGCCGAGGCCGGGATAAAGGGGGTACTGCCGGCAAAGCTCGGCCACAATGCCGCGGGCCCGGGCCAGCTTATCTTCATCTCCGCGGTGGGAAAGGGCCAGGTGGATGGCCTCGGCCACCAGTTTCATGGCAGCCTCGTCCATACCGCGAGTGGTGAGGGCCGCCGTGCCCAGCCGGATACCGCTGGTGATATTGGGCTTCTGGGGATCGAAGGGCACGGCGTTCTTATTCACGGTTATGTTGACCGAACCGAGGATTTCCTCCGCATCCCGCCCGGTGATACCTTTGTTGCGCAGGTCCACCAGGACGATGTGGTTGTCGGTTCCGCCGGAGACCAAGTTGAAGCCGTAACCCATCAGGGCCTCGGCCAGGGCGCGGGCGTTCTTGACGATCTGCTGCTGGTACTCCTTGAAGGAGGGCTCCATGGCCTCCTTGAAGGCCACAGCCTTGGCCGCTATAACGTGCATCAGGGGGCCGCCCTGGATGCCGGGGAAGACCGCTTTGTCGATGGCGGACGCATACTCGGAGCAGCATAGGATGAGGCCGCCCCGGGGACCCCGCAGGGTTTTATGGGTGGTGGAAGTAACAAACTGGGCATAGGGGACGGGGCTGGGATGTACCCCGGCGGCCACCAGGCCGGCGATGTGGGCCATGTCCACCATAAGGAGGGCTCCCACTTCATCGGCTATCTGCCGGAAGGCCGCGAAATCGATGATCCTGGGGTAGGCGCTGGCCCCGGCCACGATCATCTTCGGCTGATGCCGAAGGGCCAGCTCTCTCACCTCTTCATAGTCAATGGTCCCCGTTTCCCGACTCACGCCGTAGGGTATAAAATTGAAGTACTTCCCGGAGATGTTCACCGGGCTCCCGTGGGTCAGGTGCCCGCCGTGAGCCAGATCCATTCCCAAGACCGTATCCCCCGGCTTCAGGGCGGCAAAGTAAACCGCCGTATTGGCCTGGGCACCGGAATGGGGCTGCACGTTAACGTGCTCTGCGCCGAAGAGCAGCTTCGCCCTCTCCCGGGCCAGGTCTTCCACCTGGTCAACGTACTCGCAGCCACCATAGTAGCGTCTCCCGGGATAACCTTCCGCATACTTATTGGTCAATACGGTTCCCTGGGCCAGATCGGAAGAGCACACGTCTGGAACTCC
>DOLC01000111.1 GCA_003509545.1 Peptococcaceae bacterium | reverse complement strand
CCACAACGCAAATGCCTCAGCCCGCAAACATATTGACAATAGTTTTCAATTACCTTATAATAAAGACAGGTTGGTGAAAATTATTCTCATCTAGGCGGGAGGGAGAGCCATGACCTTAGACCAGGCCAAAAAGGGGCATCTTTATCGCATTACCCGACTTCCCGGCAAGGAAATACGGAGCCAGGCCGTGCGGTTTGGCCTTTGGGAAGGCGCATTAATTACTTGCAAAGAAGTTATTCCCGGAGGGCCGGTTATCGCGGGGCGCAACCACCAGGAGATCGCCATCGGCCGGGGATTGGCCCGGCGCATCCACATAGAGCCCGTAGCGGCCCACCAGAAGGCGTCTTAAAAGAAAAGAGGGAAAAGCAGTGAGCTGCCATACCCTTAAATCGGCCTTAAATTTGCCTCCGGCAGGGCGTCGCATAGTCTTGGTAGGCAATCCCAACGTGGGCAAATCCGTATTTTTCAACGCCCTCACCGGCATGTACGCCGACGTTTCCAACTTTCCCGGTACCACCCTTGAGATCCACCGGGGTAGAGTGGGCAACGACCTCATCATCGATACCCCCGGCATTTACGGGGTTTCTTCCTTCAACGACGAAGAAAAAGTCGCCCGGGATATTATTCTGGAGGCGGATGTGGTCATTAACGTGGTGGATGCCGTCCACCTTGACCGGGACCTATTCCTCACCCAGCAGTTGATAGATATGGGCTTTCCCGTGGTGGTGGCCCTCAACATGGTGGATGAAGCCGCCAGGGAAGGCCTCAAGGTCGACCATGCTAAATTATCCGAACTGTTGGGGGTACCGGTGGTTCCCACCGTGGCCACCAAAAGGCAGGGGTTGGAGGAACTTAAAAAGGCGGTGGCCTGCGCCAGGCCGGGCAGGGCCTTGCCCGGCCTGGAGGAAATGCTCCGGCCCCTCCTGCCCAAGGTCCATAACAGGGCCGAGGCCCTGTTAATCCTCGAAGGGGATCCCGTCGTGGCCGCCCGCCACCGGGTCAAGCCCATGGACAAACGGGAGGAAGTGTACCTCCTGCGGCGGCAGCGGGTGGACGAGATAGTAGCCGCCGTAGTCCGGGGGGACATGTCCCGGGCCTCCTTTAAGACCCACCTGGGGCAATGGATGCTCCGTCCCCTCACGGGCATTCCCCTGTTACTCCTCACCCTTTACCTTCTCTACGAGTTCATCGGCGTGTTTATCGCCCAGACCGTGGTAGCCATCACGGAAGAAGAGATCATGCAGGGCTACTACGAACCCTTCATCCGGGGATTGCTGACGCCCGTCCTGGGAGACGGTGCGCTGGGTACCATTTTAATTGGGGAATTCGGCCTCCTCACCATGACAGTGACCTACCTCTTGGGCCTCCTGCTCCCCCTGGTAGTGGGCTTCTACCTTTGCCTTTCCCTGCTGGAGGATTCGGGCTATCTGCCTCGCATCGCTGTCCTGGTGGACCGCGTACTGATGCACCTGGGTATGAACGGCCGGGGGATCATTCCCCTCATCCTAGGAGCGGGTTGCGTGACCGCGGCCACCATTACCACTCGGCTTCTGGGAAATCCCCGAGAAAAATTAATTGCCACCTTTCTCTTGGCCTTCACCATACCCTGTTCGGCCCAATTGGCGGTAATTACCAGTATGCTGGTCCCCCTGGGGGCCGAATACGTCCTGGCCTATGTCCTCATCCTTTTGAGCGTGTTGGCAATTGCCGGTACCGTCCTTAACCACCTCCTTCCGGGGCAGCCCAGCGATCTCTTTATAGACCTTCCCCCGCTACGCTGGCCGCAGCCGCAAAACGTATTGAAAAAAACCTATACCAAGACCTTCGTGTTTCTCCGGGAGGCCACTCCCCTCTTCGCCGCCGGCGCCCTCCTCATAGGGATACTGCAACTGAGCGGGCTCCTATCCCTCATCCAGACTTTCCTCGCTCCCCTGACGGTCAACTGGCTGCAGCTGCCCCGGGAAGCGGCCACGGCCTTCATTATGGGCTTTATCCGCCGCGACTTCGGCGCCGCAGGCCTGTACTCTCTACCCCTTACACCCCCGCAGACGCTGGTGGCCCTGGTGACCATCACCCTGTTCGTCCCCTGCATCGCCTCGGCCCTGGTCATCTTGAAGGAGAGGGGTTTGCGCCAGGCCGTCACCATCTGGGCTAGTATCCTGGTGCTGGCCTTCCTCCTGGGGGGTATAATATCCCAAGTCATCATATAGGAGGCGCGGGAAAATGACTGTCTGTCGCCTAGTAAAGTGTCCCCGCTGCGGATACCCCGTGGCCACACAGAGCCTCGGGCGGTGTCCCCGCTGCCGTGCCGCCCTCTGTCCCACATTCGGCGGGAGCTGTGAGAAATGCCTTAAGTCTAAGTTAAAGAAACTCTAAGACGTCCAGTACAGATTAAACATTGGTAATTTTGTTAGAGAATTTCATTTCTCCCCCTTGCCTTCCGGGCCGAATGGTAATATAATGGGGGTGAACGGTAGAAATTTAACGCCGAATGGTTGGTTTAAAAGGCCGAACGGTGAACAAGGGGGAGGAGGGCCTCAATGGATAAAACCCTGTTAGAAGTGCCGGTAGGCGTTTCCGGCCGCCACGTGCATCTTACACCCGAACATTTCCGCATCCTCTTCGGTCCCGAGGCAACCCTGACCAAAATCAAGGATCTGGTCCAGCCGGGCGAATTTGCCGCCCGCGAAACCGTAACCGTAGTGGGGCCCAAGGGGGTTCTGGAGAACGTGCGCATCATCGGCCCCCTCCGCCCGTACACCCAGGTGGAAGTGTCTCGCACCGACTGTTTTCGTCTGGGGGTCAACCCGCCCGTTAGGGATTCGGGCCACCTGGAGGACACTCCGGGGTGCGTCCTGGTGGGGCCGGCCGGAGTGGTCACCCTCGAAGGGGGGGTTATTATACCCCTGCGCCACATCCATATGCCCTCCGAGGAAGCCAGGAGGTACGGCCTTAAGGACAAGGACACCGTGGATGTTGTCGTCGAAGGGGAGAGGGGCCTGGTCTTTAAGAACGTGCTGGTACGGGTCCACTCCAACTTCCGGCTGGAATTCCATATCGATACCGACGAAGCCAATGCCTGTCTCCTGACCAACGGCAATAAGGTCAAAGCAATAGTTCCGGAGGCGGCCAAGAGAACGGTCCGGGCCGTAGCCCTCGGGCTTACCGGATGACCCGGGCTGCAGGCCGGCAGGAATACTCGCCTGAAGGACTCCCGCAAGGGAGTCTTTTTCTTTAGGCGGCGGCAAGAGGAACTTTTGGACTTAGGGGCGAATGTAATATTTAATGAAACTCCTAACTCCAGAGGAGGGCAAAACCGTGAAGATACCCGTCTGCGACCGCTGTAAGGCCCAGAAGGTGGAGGGCGTTATATGCCGTCACTGCGATACGGCCTACTGCTACGACTGCCTGGACGTAAATCCAGGCGATATGCGGATCTGTCCGGTTTGCGGCCAATTCCTATGCGACGAATGCTACGAAGGCCTCGTCCAGTGCGACTTGAAAAAGAAAGCATGAAGTCCCCGCCAACGGCGGGCTTTTTTGGGGGCTCATGTTTTCATATAGCGAAATACCCTTTCATTGACACCGGTTCGGCGATTTTATTAAAATAATTGCCGGGGTTAAGGCAGGGTTCTCCTGCAAGGAGAACCCCAAATTCTTAAGAGGGGGACCAGAAATGAGTTTCAGCAAAGGTATTAACGCCAGTGCCGCTACCCTTACCAAAAACCGTACGCCGGGTAGCGTCTGCCCTTTCAGCGGCATGTGCGCTACATGCCTGGAGGGGTGTCCTGGTCTATGTGAAGTAGGCAAGTCGGCCTACCGCGGCCGGGAGGTAATCTATCCCCAGCCCTTTGGAACCATAACAGCAGCCTCGGAAAAGGACTATCCCATCGATTTCTCCCATTTCAATATTATGGGAACGGCAGTCGGAGCCTCCGGCATAGAGGCCGACAGCGATAAAGCAGTCTTTCCCGCGGTTAAGATCGAAACCTCGGTGGGTGCCAGCAGCCAAATTAAACTAAGGCTTCCTGTTGTTATACCCGGATTGGGTTCTACCAAGGTAGCTAAAGAGAATTGGGAAGGCCTCGCTATAGGTGCGGCGATCAGCGGGGTTATTCTAACCATTGGCGAAAATGTATGCGCCATGGACCCCCAGGTGGAAATTTCGGGAGGCCGTGTAGTGCGATCCCCTGATATGGAAAAACGGGTAAAGCTGTTTCAAAAGTGGTACGACGGGTACGGTACTATTGTAGTACAAAGCAACGTTGAAGATACGCGCCTGGGTGTGCTAGAATATGTTATTGAGAAACTGGGAGTGGAAGCGGTTGAAATAAAATGGGGTCAGGGTGCCAAAGATATCGGCGGGGAGGTTAAACTGGCGTCCCTAGAACGCGCCTTAGAACTCAAACGCCTGGGTTACGTTGTTTATCCCGATCCGGAAGATCCTGCGGTGCAGGAAGCCTTCCGGCAAAGTGCTTTTAAAGAATTCGAACGGCATTCCCGCCTGGGCATGGTCGAGCGCGACGCTTTCCTGGCCCGGGTGGAAGAGCTGCGCCGCCATGGCGCTAAATATATCTTTTTAAAGACGGGCGCTTACCGGCCGGCCGATCTGGCCAGGGCTGTAAAATTTGCTTCCGAAGCCCGGATAGACCTCCTTACTGTGGATGGCGCCGGCGGAGGTACCGGAATGAGCCCCTGGCGCATGATGAATGAATGGGGTGTTCCCACCGTTTACCTGGAATGCCTGCTTTACAAATATTTACAAAAGCTGGCCGCACAAGGCGCCTTCATTCCCAGTGTAGCCATAGCCGGCGGCTTTGTGCTGGAAGATCAGGTCTTCAAGGGCCTGGCCCTGGGAGCGCCCTACGTTAAGGCGGTGGGCATGGCTCGGGCTCCCCTGACAGCCGCCATGGTGGGTAAAACCCTGGGTGAAAATATTAAGAAAGGCAAGCTCCCGGCGGAAATCGCCAACAAATATGGCACTACAGTGGAACAGGTTTTCGTAGCTGCCGCTCAACTAAAGGCCAAGTACGGTAAAGCCTTTGCCGATATTCCGCCGGCAGCCATCGGAGTGTACAGTTACTTTGATCGCCTCGGAGTGGGCCTGCAGCAGCTTATGTGTGGAGCCCGCAAGTTTGCATTGCAATATATTAGCCGCGATGACCTGGCAGCCCTTACACGGGAGGCTGCTGAAATCAGCGGTATACCTTATATCACCGATTTAGATGCGGAAGAAGCGGAACGTATTTTAGAATCTTAAATTGAGGGGAAAAAGGGTGCCGCGGCAGCAGGGACGAGGGGGAAAGAACTCTAAAATCCAGGGGGTCCAGGCCGTGGACCGGGCCTTGGCCATCCTGGAGGCGCTGGCCCGGGCTGAGGGGCCGGTCATGCTTTCTGCTTTGAGCGCGGAGCTGGGGCTTCATGTCAGCACCGTCCACCGGCTCCTAGGCACCCTGGCCCGCAGGGGTTTTGTGGAGCAGGAACCCTACCAGGGCAGATACCGCCTGGGCCTGAAGGCCTTTGAAATCGGCAACCGGGCCCTGTATTCCCTGGACATACGCGCCGTGGCCCGTCCGTACCTGCGGGAGCTGGTGGAGGAATTCAACGAGACGGCCAACCTGGCCGTGCTGGACGGTTTCGAAGTAGTGTATATCGATCAAGTGGAATCCAGAAACATAATCAAAATGCTCGCCCGCCCCGGCACCCGTACCCCCGCCTACTGCACGGGCACAGGCAAGGTACTGCTGGCATTCCTCAGCCCATACCAATGGGAAAGATTTCTGGCCGCTACCCCTTTAAAGGCCTTCACCCCGGCCACCATTACCGATCCTGAAGAGTTGGAGCGGGAACTGGAAAAAATCAGAGAACAGGGTTTTGCCGTGGACAAGGGCGAACTCGAAGAAGGGGTGCGGTGTGTCGCGGCCCCCATCAAAAACCACGAACAACGGGTAGTGGCTGCCCTTAGCGTTTCCGGCCCCAGCAGCCGTGTAACAGATGAGCTGTTGTACGGCAGACTGGCGGAAAGGGTCAGAACCGCGGCGAATAATATCTCGCAAATCCTGGGGTCCGGGGGGGCCCGGCTGTAAAGGCCGGGCCTTTTGTATTATAATAAGTTCCGGCAGGGACTCTGGAGGTCTTGAGGCGGTGATGAGCCTTTGGTGTCCGGTCGGGTAGATTTACTGGCCGAGGTCCTGGCCTCCCTGAACCACGGTTTTATCATAGTGGACGGCGCAGGCCGGATTACCCGGATAAATCCCCAGGCCTTATCCTTCCTTGGCCTTCCGGAACAGGAGGTAAGGGGAAGAAGATTAACGGAAATATTTCCCTCCACGCGCCTGGCCGAGGTCTTCACCGGCGGCCGCCCTCTGGTGGGTACCACCTACCGCGGCTTAAACCGCACCTTGCGCATCAGCTATTTCCCCCTGGGGGAGGGCGAAGGGGGAGCCGTCGTCGTTTTAGAGCCGGCCGGTTCACCTCCACCCTGCGAAGAGGAACTGCCCTCCCGGCAAGACCTTATCGACCTCTATGAGGCCCTTCTGGCCGAACTGCCCCTGGGCCTGGTGGTAGTGGACAAAGAAGCGCGCGTTGTCTACTGCAACGATAACTACCGCACCCTCCTGGGACTGGATAACCGCCAGGTGGAGAACCGGCCGGTAGGGAAAGTCATCCCCTTTACGCGCTTGCCCGAAGTCCTCTCCACGGGCCGGCCTTACCTCGATGCCGACCTTGAGTTCCAGGGGCAAAAGCTCCTCGTGGCCGAGGTTCCCCTGAAGAAAGGCGGCGAAATCCTGGGGGGCGTGGGCCGGGTCGTGTCCCAGGACACCGTGGCTTCGGAAAGCATAAGGGATTTTCGCCGCCGCTTTGAGATCCTGGAAAATAAACTCCTTTTGTACAAGCACGAACTGGAGACGCTGCAGCAGAACCGGTCGCCCTTTGCCGAGGCTGTACGGCATCATACATGTCTTAATAATAAAAGAAGACCTAATAGACAAAGTCTTCATCGCCAGAGCCACGGCCGGATTCGACGAGTTGGCGGAAGCCGCCCCGCATTATTCCCCGGAAGTAGCCGAAGAACTAACGGGCGTCCCGGCCGCGGACATCGTAGCCGCCGCCCGCCTCTTCGGCCGGGCCGACACGGCGGTTACCGTCTTCTGCCAAGGTGTAAACCAGAGCGTGCAGCCTGTGGATACCGTTACCCTCATCAACTGTTTCATTTTTGCTACCAAGTTCTATCAAAAGATAGCAACCTGACAGCAAAGCAGGCCTGAAGTTCACGCTCTCCGAGAGGCCGGATTCCCCCCACCTGCCCGGCTGGCGGGGCAGGTGGCCCCGGCTTCTGGAGTCCCGCCCGAAACAGTCACACACGTGCCCCCCAGGGGCACCGCCCGGTAGCCCGGAGGCCACCGTCCCCCCCCAGTGGACACGTGGCTTCCAAACGGCGGAGTGGTACAAGTGCCCGGCCTGCCGGGCTCCCACCCGGAGAGGACAGGGAAGGTTGGCACCGCTGCCAGCGTGCCGCTACGCATGCACTCCCAGCAGGGCACCCGGCGGTGCTCAGGATCCTAAAAGGCCCATCATCGTTAAAGCCTGCCTTCGCATGTGCCCGCCGCCAGCCGGCACACGTCCCACCAGCACTTTCTCCCGCCGGGCCTCCCCTGCCTCCCGCGCCCCGGGGACACCCGGGGCAGAACTGCTATACTTAAACCGCGTCCTTTTCGTAATACCGCCGCAGGAGGATTTCTTTAACTTTTCTGTAGGGCGTATACCTCGTTATTTCTTCATCGTGTAACCTGCCCTTCACATTTACGGCATTAACCTGATCCGCATCACCAGTAAAGCCGCATTTGCGGCACTTAAAAACGTCTCCGTTGCGGTTCTGCGGGTCCACCCAGTGGCAGACCGGGCATTCCTGGCTGGCGTAGGCCGCATTCACCGGACCCAGGTCGGCCACGGAGTAAATGCAGCTCTTGTATTCAAGCCGCTCCTTAGTTATGCGGCGCATCCACAGGCTGACCTTCCTGGAAAGCCCCCTGCTTTTCGCCTTGCCCCGCAAGTGCGACAGGTCTTCATATGCTATCACCCCGGGCCTGCGGGTCTTAAAAAGCTCATTGAAGGCGCGGTTGATCTCGTTCTCGCACCTGCGCCTGTACTTCCCGTGCTTCCTGTGCTGTTTGGCAAAGCCAAGGTTGTGCCTCCTTATGCGCCGCGCCCTTGCCGGGTCTTCTTCACGGTTCCTCCGGTAGAGTGCCCACAGTTTCTGCCGCTTCCTGCCCTTGTCCAGTATGTAGTCCGACATCTCCCGCAGGGCTTCGCCGTACTCCGACCGGTACTTCCGGCCGGTGTCGTCGGTAAAAACTTCCGTAACGCCCAAGTCTATGCCCACTTCTCCCTCCCCGGGAGGGTAGACCTGCGGGTCCAGACTTATGTGGATCTCCACCGCCCGCTCATCCGGCAAAAGCACTATCCTCAGGTTGCCGCTTATCGCATGTACCCCCGCCAAGGGGATGACCGCCCGCTCCCCGGGAGTAAGGGTGGCCACGGCTATGTACTGCCGCTTTCCCGTGCTGAAGACCCGGTACATCTGCGGGTCAAGGGCGAAGCTCCGGGCCTGCCTCACCCGGGGCCTCCCGCCCAAAACACGCCGGAAAACGCGCTTGAGGTATTTCCGTACCCTGCTCCTCCCGGAGGCGTCCAGGTCTATGTTCTGTCCCTTTACGTCCTCCCCGGTGAAGATGGCCTGTATCCTTCTCCAGTCCCGGCTCCCCTTCCGCGGCCTGTACAGTAACCAAAACGCATAGTGCTTCTCTTCTTCCACGAACCCTTCATGACGCGCGACCAGGTCCTTTACCGCCTCTATGGCCGCCTCCCACTGCCTTTCGAGTGTGTAGAGGGCGTCCTCCAGCGCGAGCTTCCACATACGGGCCTGCAGCCCAAACGGGCTGGCGAAACGCCGGGAAACTAATTCGTTGCGGAGGGAACGCTTGTCCCCGAGATAGTGCAGGCATTTGATATGCGCGTACTCTACCAGGAAGGCGTCCTTCTGCCGGGCATATGCCTCAGCGGTCTCCGCCAGCTCCGCCCACTTCCCGCTGTTCAGCGGCAGGCTCTTCTGCCTTACTGTCCGTTGCACCAGCTATCGCCTCCCGCACCTTTTTTACCAGCTTGCGTGCCTTGTATGTCCGCTGGCCGTAGAGCTTGGCTGCAAAGTGCTGCACGGTGCTTATAAGGTCTTCAGCCAGCTCCTGTGCCGGGGATGCGTCCTCTGCCCGGTTGACTACCAGTATCTCACAGCCGAACTTGGCAAACAGGTCCTCGAAAAACTCAAACCCAAAACGCACCAAGCGATCCTTATAGGCAACGATAACGGTCCTGACTTCTCCCCGGGTCACCATCCCGCAAAGCTTTAAAAAATTTTTGCGCCGGTAATTAAGAGCAGAACCGACATCTGTAAGTATCTCATCGACTGGCATACCCCTGCCGGCGGCAAATTCCTTAAGGTAGTTCAGCTGGTTCTCCAGGTCGGACTTCTGCCCCGCCGAAGAAACCCTGGCGTAAAGCACAACCTTTTTGGGTTCTTCCCGGTTCTTTAAACCCAGGGCGCGGTACAGCATCTCTTCGGTGTACCGACGCTTGCCAGTAGGCGTCCTTAGGGCCACCAACTTGCCTTCCTTGTCCCATGCACGAAGTGTGGATACGCTTACCCCCAGTTTCTCAGCGAATTCCCTGATAGTATATAGCTTCATAAGGCACCACCTGATATTAGTTTATATCAGATAATGCCATTTAGCAATAGAAGTATCACTCGATTATTAACATCAAAGAAACTGTTTTTTACCTCCAGGAAGTGGTCCCGGCGGATATCCCTGGTGGGCCTGCCGGTGGCGGTCCTCATCCATACAGTGACCGCCTGGATCTTTGCCACCCAGGCCTCCCGCAGTTGGTGGAACTCGGCCCTGTTAGCGCCGGATTTCATAGCCAAAGCCGTGGCTTCGGGCACGGCCCTGGTGCTGGTGGTCTCCATCCTGGTGGTGGGAAAGGAGAACTTTGCCCAACATAACAGGGCCTTTCGCAGCCTGGCCCACATCACAGCCGGCGCCCTAGCCGTCCATTTCTTCTTCCTCCTGAACGAGCTCTTAATCCGCGGTTGGTGGGCTTCCCCCGAAGAGCTGGAGCCCCTGCGCCTCATCTTTGCAGGCTACGGCTGGCTCTACGTCATGGAATTGGCCCTCCCGGCCTTCACCATGTTCTACTTCTTTACCGCCAGGGGGAAGGCCTCCCCGGGCTCCTTACTCCTGGGAAGCTTCCTCGTCTTCCCCGGCATCCTGGCCAACCGCTTCCTGTTAATGCCCCCCGCCTACAACCTCTTCCCCCTTCACCTGTCCCTCCCGGGAGTGGAGGTGGAAGGGTGGAACTACCCCGTCGCCCTCGGGGAATACACCCCGGACGGGACCGTATTCGTGGACTTTTGGTCCTACGCCCCTTCGGCCGTGGAAATAGCCGTCACCCTTTTACCCTTCGCCGTGATCCTACTGACCGTATCCCTCCTGTTGCGGTGGGGCAACTTCCGGCCCGAAGCCCAAAACCCGGCCTAAGGGCTCCGTCCGACCGGAGTTCCGGGGGCCGGCCTTTCCCGGGCCCCTCGGTAGCTACTAAAAAGGCGGATTCGCCGTCCGGCAGAACCGCCTTTTTCCTTTTTCTAATTTCTAACCCATCGTTCATAAAGGCCGCTTTAGTGCTGTTTTCCAAAGACAGAAGAGATCCCGACTATAGTCCTTAATACAAACAAAAATACAGAGAGTAAGAAGGAAATATCCAGGCTTCGTCAAACTAACTAAACACTGGTAAGTACCAGGCCTATTAACCGGCAACTCCAATCCCGGAGGAGGGGGCGGTTGTGAAAAGAGGCATTCTCGTTTACCTGGCCCAGGGCGAAAATGACGAGGAAATTTCCTACAACCTCGCCGAACTGGCGGAACTCGCCCGCAACATAGATATAGAACCTCAAGGCTTCATCCTGCAACACCGACGCCCAGACCCCAACTACCTCTTGGGAGCCGGCAAGGTCGAAGAACTTAAGGAACGGGTGGAAAAAGAAAACATTGAAGCCGTCGTCTTCAACCTGGAGCTTTCTCCCCGCCAGATACTCAACTGGGAGGAAAAACTGGGCAAAAAAGAAATATGGGACCGCACTCAAGTAATTCTGGAGATCTTCCGCCGGCGGGCCCATTCCCGCGAAGGAAAGATCCAGGTGGAGCTGGCCCGCCTTACCTACCTCTATCCACGCATGGTCGGCCTAGGAGAGGTCCTATCCCGCCTGGGAGGGGGCATCGGCACCCGGGGTCCCGGGGAAACCAAACTGGAGGTTCTCCGCCGTTCCGTCCGCAGCCGCATATACCGGCTGCGCCGGGAACTGGAAGAAATACGCCTGAACCGCGAAGTATTACGCCGCCGGCGGATAAAGAACGAGATTCCCGTAGTAGCCCTTGTAGGCTATACCAACGCGGGCAAATCCACTCTCCTCAACGCCCTCTCCTTGAGCGAAAACAAGGTCCTGACCGAGGACCGCCTCTTTGCCACCCTAGACCCGGTAAGCAGGCGCATCGGTCTTCCCTCCGGCCGCCAAGTGTTGCTGACCGATACCGTAGGCTTCATCCACCACATGCCGGCCAGGCTAAAGGAAGCCTTCAAGGCCACCCTCGAAGAGCTGGCTTCAGCCGATCTCCTCCTCCACGTCATCGACCTAACCAGCCCATACATGGAACGCCAGGTGGCCGCCGTAGAAGTCATATTGAAGGAATTGGACCTGGCCCACCGCCCCCTCCTTAAAGTCTACAACAAAGCCGACAAGTTCACCGGCGTCGTCCCCCTGGACGGCGTGGTCATCTCGGCCCTCCACGGCACAAATTTGCCCCTCCTTTTGGAGCGCCTGGAAGAAGAACTTTTCCCCTTGACGGAGGCCGCCCTCCGGGTGCCCTTTACCCACCTGGGGGAACTGGCCCGGGCCAGGGATAGAGTAGAAGTAGTGGAAGAGAGATATACTCCCCAGGGAGTAGAGGTCCTCTTACGAGGCCGCCAACAAGACATCGAAACCCTGAAGGCCCGCCTGAAGGAAGAGGGGAAGAAATAAGCTCTAAACCATCGTCCGGTAAGAAGGCTAAGGGAACTCCATTAGCAGCTCATTATTTTTAAGCATGAACCGAAAATTTTTGGTAGCCTGCCGGAGCCTTGAGCCAAGCGCCAGTCTGGCCCGCGAAAGTTTCCGAAGCGAGCGAAAGCCAAGCAGGCCTGGACCAAGAGCGGGGATAAGTCAGCTTTGAAGGATATTGAAAGCTTGTGTCGAATGTGATCCCCAAGGCTGTTACGCTAAAGGGGGGCGGGCTCCTTGTTAGATTTTCCCGAAAAGAGTATATTACTGGTGGAAGATTCAACCCTTACCAGATTCTCCTCCAGGAGGACCCTCGAAGAAAAGGGCTACCTGGTAGACGAAGCGGCCAGCGGGCAGGAGGCACTGGCCAAGGCCAAGGCTAGAGAAGAGCCCTACGACCTGGTGATCCTCGACATCCACCTACCAGGAATGGACGGCTTGGCGGTTTTGAGCGCCCTTAAAGGCCTTCCGGAGTACAAATACGTACCGGTCATGGTAATGACCATCGACAGCAATGCATCCGTAGTCAGGCGGGCCATAGAGCTCGGAGCGGTAGACTACTTGTGCAAGCCCTTTGCGGTAGAGGAGCTGGTGCGCCGGGTAGAGAAGCTCATAGGCGGAGGCGCCAAAGAAAAGGCTACCCCCGCAGAGCTGCTCCGCCGAGTTCTCAGAAACGAAATCAACCGCGCGAGCAGGGGAAACCTCAACCTGTCCCTCGTCTTGGCCAGGTCTGATGGGCAGGGCAAAGAAAAAATAATGGAATACGCGAGGCAGGCGCGGCGGCGCCTGCGTGAAATAGATACGGTCTTAGAGCTAAGCAGAAGCACGCTAGCCCTGGTCCTCCCCCTTACGGGAAAAGAAGGCGCCCATGTGGTAGTAACAAAACTGGCGAGATTGCTGCCCGGGACGTGGAGTTACGGGGTTGCGGTATACCCCGACAACGGAAAGGACGGGGAAGAGCTCTTCGCCTACGCCGAAGCCTCCCTGAAAGAGAGCTGGGAAAAGAAAAGCCCCGGAGTGCCGGGCCAGCAGCAGGCTTCCGACACTTAGCACTTGAAAAAAAGCCCTCATCGCCAAGAGGGCTCATCTACCTCGTGGTACTCGCCTGGCTGATATAGTTTACCCGTGGTTCTGAGCTTAAGGATAAAAGTGT
Source organism: Peptococcaceae bacterium (assembly GCA_003509545.1). Classification (GTDB taxonomy): domain Bacteria; phylum Bacillota; class DSM-521; order Neomoorellales; family Neomoorellaceae; genus UBA12545. The sequence goes on along the minus strand of DOLC01000111.1, from coordinate 4,404 downwards.
TAAGTATTCTGCTTTTTGTCGGCCTACCTCTTTAGTACTGGCCGGAATTTTCTTGGACCTTTTAAAGGTTTTTCCTGGCGTGGAATATAGCCTTAGCCGTAGAAAAGTCATATTCGGCCTGTTATGTCCATTCCCTGACTTCCGGCAACACCCTTGACATCGACCTTTCTCCGCCGTGGTAGCCTCTGCCCGTAGCTATGGGGAAGCCCACCTCAAATACATGATACTACATTCTGTAAAAAAGTCCAATCTACTCCTTGCCTGCCACAGGAGTAAGCGTTCACTCTTTTCCGCGGCCCTCCGGTAGTCCGGACGACTCATCGGCTTCCCGCGCCGGGTGATTATAAACTGTTCGCCAGTCCAGCAGGCTTCTTCGATAATCTGGCCGAGCTTATGGCGAGCCTCCATTGGGCCGAGCACCCTCAGCATGGGTACAGACCCCCTGTTATTCGGTAATTAACTGACTAAGACGTTTATGCCGCCGGTGCTGCATCAACAGAAATGATGAAAACTAGTAGGCGTACCGTAACGCAATCATAACAGCCCTGCTGGCAACCCTGTATGCTAAGAGCGCAGAGACAAAAGAACACGCCGAACGCCTGCAGAAGTATTGCCTGGCCATGGGGAGGTCGGAACAGTTAGAGAAAGCATCTTGCAGAAAAACGGACCGCTTACGGCCGAAGAATGGGAAGAACTAAAAAAACACCCGGAAATCGGCTGGCGGATAGCCCAAAACACGGCCGAGTTGGCCGGCATTGCCGATTACATTTTATATCATCACGAGCGCTGGGACGGCAGGGGTTATCCCGTCGGATTAAAAGGCGAGGCAATACCCCTTTTGTGCCGTATTCTGGCGGTGGCGGACGCCTTCGATTCTATGACCAACGACCGGCCCTACCGTAAGGCCATAAGCGTTAACGCAGCAGTTGTAGAACTTAAAGAAAATACCGGCAAACAGTTCGACCCCGAGATAGTTGAATGCTTTTTGGATACGGTGGCCCCGGACCAGATTATAGCTTGACAAGAACCAAGCGCCCTGATAAGCTGGAAACCGGGAGACGCAAAAGCCAAAAAAGAAAAGCCAAGCGGAGATTAGAACGAGCAGAGGTCAGGGGAGACGAGGCTGGCGGGTAATTCAAGGTGAACGGCAGCCGGTAGTTTTCTTCCGGCTGTTTGATTTTTTATAAAAGCTTTCGTCTGGGACCGAAGTTTATTATTTCAAAGGGAGGAAGGATGTATGACAAAAATATTCCTGGCTGACAGCGAGATGCCCCGCAGGTGGTACAATATCCAGGCCGACATGCCCAATCCTCTCCAGCCCCCCCTTCACCCGGCTACCGGTGAGCCGGTAAAGCCCGAGGACCTGGCAGCCATCTTTCCCATGAGTCTCATTGAGCAGGAAATGAGCCAAGAACGCTTCATTGAAATACCCGAAGCAGTTTTGGAAAAGCTGCTGCTATACCGCCCCACCCCCCTACAGCGGGCATACAATTTGGAAAAATACCTTGACACCCCGGCGAAAATTTTTTACAAGAACGAGAGCGTAAGCCCGGCCGGCAGCCACAAGCCCAATACAGCCATTGCCCAGGCGTATTACAACAAGCGGGAAGGAGTAAAAAGGCTCACCACCGAAACGGGCGCCGGCCAGTGGGGAAGCGCTTTGAGCCTCGGCTGCGCCATGTTTGGCCTGGAGTGCAAGGTGTATATGGTAAAGGTGAGCTACGAGCAAAAACCATACCGCCGCCTTATGATGAAAACCTGGGGCGCCACGTGCGTGGCCAGTCCCAGCATGGATACCAACTTCGGTCGGAAAATACTGGCCGAAAACCCGGACACCCCGGGCAGCCTGGGCATTGCCATCAGCGAGGCCATCGAAGACGCCGTGATCTCAGAGAATACCAAATATTCCCTGGGAAGCGTGTTAAACCACGTCATGCTGCACCAGACGGTGATAGGGCTGGAAGCTCAGCGGCAGATGGAAAAAGCGGGCGTCTACCCCGACGTAGTCATCGGCTGTGCCGGGGGCGGCAGCAATTTTGCCGGTCTTTCCTTCCCCTTTGTCCGAGATAAGATTTACGGCAAAGACGTACGTATTGTTGCCGTGGAACCGACGGCCTGCCCCAGCATGACGAAAGGTTCTTTTGCCTATGATTTCGGCGACACGGCAGCCACCACGCCTCTGCTTCCCATGTTTACCCTGGGCCACAATTTCGTGCCCAAACCCATCCACGCCGGCGGCCTGCGCTATCACGGCATGGCCCCCCTGGTCAGCCAGCTCGTGCTCGATAAGCTGGTAGAACCCAAAGCAATCGATCAAATAAAAACTTATGAAGCCGGTGTTCTCTTTGCCCGTACCGAAGGGATCATCCCGGCCCCGGAGACAAACCACGCCATCGCCGCGGTCATTGAAGAAGCCCTCAAAGCCAAGGAAGAAGGCAGGCCAAGGGTAATACTTTTCTGCCTCAGCGGGCACGGCATCCTGGACCTGGCGGCCTACGACAAATTCTTGAACGGCGAGCTGGTAGAATACCACCTGTCGGATGAAGAAATTAAAGAGAACCTGAAAGTGCTGCAGGATTATCCAAAGCCCCGAATTAACCGGCAGGAAAAATGACCTGTCATTTAGCCAAATTAAAGGGCGTTGTCCCCAAAATCTCGGAAAAATGAAGGTGGCGGCCCCTCTCCCTCGTGTGGTATAACTAAGGTAGGCATCCATGCCGCCTGCTAACCTTTAAGACTTCGGGGGCCTGCTTTGTGTTCCCCGGCACAGGAAGGTAAGAATGGACATGCCCGTAGTAAAACCTTTTCGCGCTGTGAGGCCGGCAAGACACCTGGCGGCCAGGGTGGCCGCCCTCCCCTATGACGTGCTGGATACTGAGGAAGCCCGGAAAATAGCCGGCGGCAACCCTTATTCCTTTCTGCACGTTGAAAAAGCGGAAATAGACCTGGAACCCGGAATCGACCTTTACGACCGCAGGGTATACGAAAAAGCCAGGGACAACCTGGATAGAATGATACGCGAGGGCACCCTTATCCAGGACGAAAAAGAATGCCTCTACATTTACCGGTTAAAGATGGGCGAACACAGCCAGACCGGCCTGGTCGCCACCGCAGCCGTAGACGATTATTTAAACAATAAAATTAAAAAACACGAACACACCCGCCCGGATAAAGAGCTGGACCGGGCCAAGCACATAGATTACTGCAATGCCAATACCGGGCCCGTTTTGCTCGCCTACAGGTCAAGGAAAGAAATCGATGCCGTTATCGCGCGCTGGGTGGAAGAAAACTTACCTGTTTACGATTTTATCGCCGACGATGGGGTCGGCCATACGGTGTGGCTGGTGGATGACAGCCGGGTGATAAAAGAACTCATCGCCTCTTTTGCTCATGTGGACAGCTTTTACATCGCCGACGGCCACCACCGCTGCGCGGCTGCGGCCAGGGTAGCTCTGCTGCGCCGGGAAGCAAAGGGGAGCTATAGCGGTGGGGAAGAATTCAATTATTTCCTGGCCGGGATTTTCCCCGACGCGCAGCTGAAAATCATGGATTACAACCGGGTAGTAAAAGACTTAAACGGACTTACTCCTGAAGAATTTCTTAAGAAAGTAGCGGAAAAATTTGATGTCGAGGCCTGCCCGGGATCTGCACCCTTCAAGCCCCGGCAAAAGAATACCTTCGGCATGTATCTGCAGAACAGGTGGTATAAACTGGTCGCCAGGGAAGAAATCACTAAAGAACTGAAGTCCGTAGATAGCTTGGACGTTTCGATCCTCCAAAATAATATCCTGGGGCCCATCCTGGGTATTAAAGACCCGCGGTCCGACAGAAGGATTGATTTTGTCGGAGGCATCCGTGGGCCGGAAGAGCTCGAACGCCGGGTACAAGAAGGGATGGCCGTCGCCTTCGCCCTGTTTCCCACCACGGTTGAGGAGGTAATGAGCATAGCCGACGCCGGGGAAGTAATGCCCCCCAAATCCACCTGGTTTGAGCCCAAACTGAGGAGCGGCTTGTTTATCCACCTGCTGGATTGAAATTAAAAACGCTTCAAGCAGGCCCCCTGCTCAATATCCTAACCACAAGCAGTGCGTTCTACCGCGGAGTAAGCATTCAAGGCCAGGCGGAATATTGTTCCCTCTCTGGCCTTTATTGTTTCCATGTCAAATACATTGTACATTTTGAGCAATTTGTGTATAACAAAAGCCGGGGTGATATCTGATGCTTCAAGAACACCAATTTTCCGAAGCTCGCCGCCAGTTCAGCGCCCTTTACGACAGCATCTATAACGCCCTCAAGCCTGTGGTTATCCGGCGCGGACGGCAGGAGGAAGCGTTGCTTCTGCGCAAGGATATACGAGCCCGAAGAGCTTGCCCCATAGGCTAAAGGGCTTCCATCCTTCCTTAG
>DOLC01000125.1 GCA_003509545.1 Peptococcaceae bacterium | reverse complement strand
GTTTAGTCGCTCGCTTCCAAGCCCAAGCAGGCCCCCCCTGCAAAAAGTGGGGATAACTCAGGTCCGGAACCGCTTGAAGGAAGCAGGCCTTAACGCTAAAGTAATTATCAGCAGACAGATTTGCCTCGACGTCCTGCCCCCACCGGCTGGAAAAGGCACTGCCCTGTCCTATCTTCGCCGCAAATTCAACTGGCCCCCGCGGTTAATAGTAGTATGTGGTGACAGCGGAAATGATATGGATATGCTCACCCTGGGCTTTCCTGCCGTCCTGGTGGGAAATGCTTCGGCCGAAATCAAAAACCATCCTTTGCCGCCTAGCGTCTATCGTGCCCGGGCAGCTCATGCGGCAGGCATCTGGGAAGGTTTAAAGTGGTGGAATTTAGTCTAGCCTGGGCCCCAGGCCCTGGACACTCCCATAGGGTGTCCAGGGCTTTGTTTTTAGGGAGCCTCCTGCAGGGCTGGTAGCGGTAAACAGCAGTAACTATGCCCAGCGATTAAATCAGAATAGTCTGCCTCGCAAACCAAAGGATAGCTATATTCCTTTATTCCCGGGATGAACGGCTGAACTCCTTGAGCCATGGCCTCCTGATCGCCGGCCTAGGCTCTAGCAATTAACTCGCCGAGACCGAGTGCTTGTTATACACCCAAGTGCCCCCCTTTTTCTGTTTAAAGTGCTGAATAGATTCTCCCCGAACATTTGCCAGCTTCCGATGGCGGAAGCAGTTACCAATAGCCCGTTTAGCAAGTAGAGTGGAATATCTTTTAAAGAGAGAGCATCTGTAGCAATGTTCGTTATTATGACAATTGTTTCAGCGACGGCCAGAACAAGCCAGCGGGTAGGCAATCTTTTTAGCGGTCCAAGATTTTTGAGAAACTCCACCACCAGCATGGTGGCAGTAACGGCGCCGGTTAGCGTAGCGAGAAAGGTATAGGTGAAAAAGTCCTGCATGGCTTCCCCTCCCTTCCAGATGGACTGACCTCGCATCTTTTAATTGACACTCCAAAGGCTCTGTGCCCCCTACTACATAAAAAGAAAATAGGGGCCTTTTTAATAACCCCTATTCTAAGGAGGGTCCTCCCCTTAAAGCCATGACCTTAACGCCCATCTTTTTCGAATGTTGTCGGAAAAACGAGATGATTAGTTATTCCAAATAAGGAACCAATTGCCATGTTCTGCCGTCTTTTAAAATAGATACATATGTGAGGCAGGTTTTTTATCTTCTGGGGAAGGTGACACTCCATGCCCAAAAAGGCCAAGCTCCAAGAGTTAATTGTTAAAGCCCAGGCTGGTGACCAAGAAGCCCTCGCTGAACTGGTTCAGCGCTTTAACCCGGTAATCAAGAAGTACAGTCGCCGGTTAGGTTATGAAGAAGCAGGATCTGATTTGGTGGCCTGGATAGTGGACGCTGTTCATCGCTATAAACCGAATACCACCTGGGGGAGGGATGAACTAGAGCGGTACTTGTCAGAAAAGCGTAATCACCAAAAGTCATATTGAGAGTTTGCATCTGGGGGTATTAAAAAGCCCCCTTGCTTTCTCTTTATTATAAGTAAGGGGTATAGAGAAGCTGAAAGGAGGTGCCTAATTATGGTCCCCTACACCTGAATACTGCCCCCTCGACCTTGAAGATGCTCAAGTTGCAGCTTGGTTTTTGACCGGTCTTCTCCATGAAGCCGCTAGACTGGCAAAAAAGCAGAAGCGGCTAAAGGAGCACGAGTTGTTAATCCTCAATGAATTGTTAAGTCAAGAAGCTGAAGATGAGGAAAGGGAAATGGTTGATACCATCGCTTCCCCCAGCGACACTCTTGCCGAAGTAGAGGACGCCCTATTCCTCGAGGAAGCCCTTTCGTTGCTGACGCCCCAACAACAGAAAGTTATTATCGCCACAATCTTAAACGGAGCCACGGAACAAGAGGTAGCTAAAGAATTGGGGATTTCCCAACCGGCAGTACACCGGATGAAAGTGCGAGCGTTGAACAGGCTTAAGAAATATTTTGTCCTGGACGAGCCCACCGCCAAGTAGAGCCTCATTCTAAGACAGGCAACTACCCCAAACCCGAAGGCAGGGGAGTTGTAATTTCATTATACTCTGCCTTTGGAATAAAGGGGGAAATTAGAAGGAGAAGATATGATATGGCACAACGTTGCTTGTTCCTTGCGCTTGAACACTTTACTTATTACCTGTAAACTGGCTTATAAATAGCAACCCCCCGAGAAATAGAATGGCAGGCATAAGCACCCCATTTGTTCTTCACTACATAGCCCCCCTCAAAATATTTTCCTGAACGATTTTTTCCCTAAAAATAAAATAGATTTCCCTAAGAAAGCAGGAAGTTTTATGCATTTTACTCTCCTTGGGGATTCATGGGCTACAAGGAGTGCATTAATCAGTTCTAACAAAAGGAAAAAGGGAATAGTCTCTCCTAGGGGGTGTTTGTTGGGCATGAGTCCCCGTTTCTTCGCCTTGCTGGGAGCTTTTTGCTGGGGTATAGCTCCTGTTTTTGGCAAACTGGCTCTACTGGAGGTATCGGCCGTAACCGGGTTGGTGGCCCGTACTTTCCTGGCCGGAGGGTTGGTAACCCCCTGGGTAATTTACCAGGGCGGCCTGTCATACCTGGAGTCTATACCCCTTAAATCCTGGGTTTTCCTGACGGCGGAGGCTTTCTTCACCGCCGTGGCCGGCGACCTGGCCTATTACACGGCCTTAAAACGCGGCCAGCCAGGTGAAGTTAATTTAATTGTGGCTCTTGCCCCTTTCGTTACCCTTCTGCTGTCTGCCCTTTTTTTCGCCGAAAAAATTAGCTGGAACAAAATGGTAGGCGGGATATTCATCTGTCTGGGAATTGTCCTCATAAGTCTGGGAGGAGAGTAAGGGTTTGCGCCTTCTACGCATCGGCCTGGCTGTCTTGATTATGGCAGGATTGTTGCTAGCCTTAACCTGGATTAGCTGGCCCAAGGTCTGGCAGGGAACCTTTTTCCTGCCGTCGAGCACTGTTCCCCGGCAAACCGAGGAGGGAATATCCGGGGACAAGGCCCTGCCCTGGGCCGGAGACCCAAGGGTGCAGGAATTTTTGCAAAGGCATAATACCCCCATCCTCATGGCTTATTACCACGCCCGCCTGCCCGATCCCATCCTCTGGGAGTCCTATAATGTAACCCTGGCAGCGAAAAGATTGGCCGGCACCGTTCTTCAGCCCGGAGAAATTTTCTCGCAAAATAAACTCCTGGGTCCTTATACCAAAGCTCGGGGTTATCGCGACGGCCCCATGTTTTCCGGCAATAAAATCGTTCCCAGCGAAGGCGGCGGGGTATGTAAAATTGCCTCGGGGTTATATAACGCAGCCATCCTGGCTAACCTGGAAATCATCGAGCGCCACCCCCATTCTCTCACGGTTCCCTATGTACCCCCGGGCCAGGATGCTACGGTGGCCTATGGCTTTTATGATTTTCGTTTTCGCAACAACACCGGCGCTCCCCTGGTCATCTGGGCGGACACCGTGGGCGATACCCTCTATATTGCTTTTTATGGCCGCCAAAAGCCCCCCAAGGTTACCTGGCATCATGAAGTCCTGGAGCGAGTTAAAACCTGGACGGAATATACATATAATCCTTCCTTACCGCCGGGGACCCAAAAAGTAATTTTCCCCGGCCAGGACGGAATCACGGTCCACTCCTGGATTACCATTGAGTACCCTGACGGTAAAATTGTGCGCAAAGACCTGGGCATCAGCCGCTACCAGGCCAGTCCCCGCCTGGTAGAAAGAGGCCCAGCTTAGTTGAGCATGAGCCGCGCTCCGGCCGCCAATAGAACCAGGCCCAGGGCCTTCCACCAGGTAAAAGGGATCTTGTTCAGACCGAAGAGGCCCAGGTGGTCGATGATGAGGGCCATGGTTACCTGGCCCACGATGATGGCGGTGGTGGCCAGGGCCACCCCCACCCGGGGTATGCTCGCCATGACGCCGTAGGTGATAAGGACGCCGATTACGCCTCCGAGGAGCAAATACCAGGGGGCCTGGGTGAGTTTGCCCAGGCTGCCGGGGCTGACGGGCAGGAGAAGCAACAAGGCAGTGGCTGTGGTAGCCGTAAGGTGGACCACCAGGGTGGCCTGGAGGAGGCCGGTGATTTTGGCCAGGGCTGCATTCAGGGAACCTTGGACGGCCATGGCCACCCCGGCCACCAGAGCAATTATAAGGGCTAGGAACATTTCCTTACTTTTCCTCCGAAAATAGCCTTCTCGTTTTCATGGTTCGTGGAGAGGGCGCCAGCTTTCATGAGCGGCTACTCCGAAAATAACTTTTCTCCGGGCCGGCATTGTTTTTGTTTGCATGCCGGCCTAGTGTTTTCATCCTTCTGAGGGTGCCGCGTCGGCGGCATGGGTGTTTTTGCCGTAAAGATTGGCCTTGAGGCTTGTATAACCTTATCTTAGTATGCCCCGCCCGGTGGCAACCTTGCGTAAAAGGGCGGCCTGGGGACGGGTTGCGGGCCGTATACATAGCAAAGGAAGGTCGCCGGGTAAACTATGAGTCAGGACCTTGGGGCCGCGCCTCCGGCAGGCAGGAGGAAGTCGCGGGTGGCACAATCCCGTGGGAAGGAGAAGCAAGGTGCAGGTCTTATCCCTCTTGGCCGCTCTGCTCTTAGCCTTTACCCTTTCTGTCCCCCAGGCTGCCCAGGCCCATTCCCCATGCGGCTGTGAAGGCGAGAACCGCACCCTCCGGTTAACAAACCCACCCCTAAAAGGCCAGGACGTAACCGAACTCCAGTACGTGCTGGCCCGGATGGGTTTTTACTTTGGACCGCCCAGCGGCGTATACGACCGTATTACCCGGCGGGCGGTGGTCAATCTCCAGCGGGCCCACGGCCTCTTACCTTCCGGAGAGGTAGATACTGCCACCTGCAGGGCCTTGAGTAGCAGGGTGCAACCTGTAACCCGGGAGCCCCGGGAGGGTCCTCCGCCGGGCAGCAAAATCCAGGTCCTGGTGGACACCGACCAATTGTACCTTTATCTCCTGGTAGACGGCCGTGTATTCCGCCAGTACCCCGTGGCCATAGGCAAGTATACTTCGCCATCGCCGGTGGGGGAATGGAAAATTGTGAATAAATCTTACGAGAGCGGCGGGCCCTTCGGCACCCGCTGGATGGGCCTTAACGTACCGTGGGGAAACTACGGCATCCACGGGACCAACCGTCCCTGGTCCGTAGGCTGGCCGGCTTCCGCCGGCTGCTTCCGCATGCTGAACGAACATATAGAAGAGATTTTTCCCTGGATACCCTTAGGAACTCCGGTTACCGTAAAGGGCCCCCTTTGGCCGCCAAGGGAGCCCTTAAGACCGGGAACCGTATCGCCGGAAGTGGTGACTTTACAGGCCAGGCTGCGGGAAAAGGGGTTTTACCTCTTCGGTCCGACGGACGGCGACTACGGCCCCATGACCGTCCTGGCCGTTAAGGCCTTTCAAATAATGGAAGGCCTGGAACCCACCGGAGTGGCCGACCGTAAGACCCTGCAGGCCCTGGGGTTTGAGGTAGCCCCGGAAGCCGTTGCCTCGCCTTAACCCGGCATTGTTCTTGTTTGTATGCCGGCCCTTTGTTTTCGTCCTGCCGGTGCCGCGCAGGCGGCATGAAGGTCTATTCCGCTATTACCGGGACCAACTCAAAACGCAGGACGTCGACGAGTCCTCGGTTGGTGAGGCGCAGCTCCGGGATGACCGGCAGGGCCACGAAGGCCATGGTCATAAAGGGAGAAGTCATCTGGCACCCCAGCTCCCGGGAGGCCTTCAGTACTTCCTCCACCTGTTTGGCCACTGTTTCCACCGGCTGGTCGGACATGAGCCCTGCAAGGGGTAAGGGAAGCAGGGCCAGTATCCGGCCTCCCCTTACCACGGCCATACCTCCACCGCACCGGGCCAGGGTGTTGCCGGCCAAGGCCATATCGGCCTCGTCGGTGCCCACGATAATGAGGTTGTGGCTGTCGTGGGCCACTGTGGAGGCCAGGGCCCCGGCCTTAAAGCCGAAACCTTTTACCAGGCCCACGCCTCTGGTTCCCGTACCGCGGTGGCGTTCCACCACCGCCACTTTGGCGATATCGGCCTCGGAAGAGGCCTTCACCTGCCCGTCCTCCACCGGCACCTCCTGGATAAGGTGTTTCGTGAGGATGCTTCCCTCCAGGACCTGGATTATGCGGGCCTTTACCGAGCTCCTCCCCGGAGGAGCGGGGATGGCAAAGTGGTCCGCCGTCAGGGGTTCCTTGAGTTGGACCGAATTTCTGACCTCGTCCGGGTAAGCAGGCTCCGGGAGCTCGATTAACAGCCTGCCTCCCTCCGCCACTTCCCGGCCGGCTACCATGACCTTTTCTACCCTGACGGCCGCCAGGTCGGAGAGGAAGACAATGTCCGCCCACCTCCCGGGGGCGATACTGCCCAGGTCCTGGGAGAGGCCGAAACACTCGGCGGTGTTTAGGGTGACGGCCTGGATGGCGGTCAGGGGATTTAGGCCTTCGCCGATGGCCCGCCGGAGAACGTGGTCCATGTGGCCCTGGGAGAGGAGGGTTTCCGGATGGGTATCGTCGGTCACCAGGACGGCTCTGCGGGGGTCTACGCAGTTCTCCGTAAGGCTTTTGACGGTTTCCCGCACGTCCCGGGCGGCCGAACCCTCCCGCAGCATGGCGTACATGCCTAGCCGCAGGCGGGCCAGGGCATCGACAGCCCTGGTGGCCTCGTGGCAGCAGCATATGCCGGCCGCCGCGTAGGCGGGCAATCCCTTTTCGGTCTCCAGGAGGGCGTAGTGGCCGGTAACCGGCTTGCCGGCCTCCAGGGTGGCCCTGATTTCCCCGTGTACCTTCTCGTCGCCGTTAAGCACGCCGGGGAAATTCATCATCTCTCCCAGTCCGATTATATTTTCCCACTCCATGGCCAGGGCCACCTCTTGGGGACCGAAGGCTGCCCCGGCATCCTCCAGGCCGGGGGCGGCCGGCACGCAGGAGGGCATGGTGGCATAGACCTTCAAGGGCAGGTTCCGGCCTTCTTCCACCATCAGTCTTACACCCTCCAGGCCCAAAACATTGGCGATTTCGTGGGGGTCCATAAAAATGGCGGTAGTGCCCCGGGGCAGGACCGCCCGGGCAAACTGGGTTACGCTTACCATGCTGCTTTCCACGTGCAGGTGGCCGTCCAGAAAACCGGGGGCCAGGTAAAAGTTTGTGGCGTCCACTACCCGGGTCTGGGGCCCGATGCAGTGGGCCACATCTCCGACAGTAGCGATGCGGCCGTTCTTGACGGCAATATCCCAGGATAGTATCTCCCGTGTGAATACGTTGATGACTTTCCCGCCTCGGATGACTACATCGGCAGGGATCCGGCCGGTGGCTACAGCCACCAGTTCCCGGGTGACGGCCGAAAGGGGACTATACACCGTATCCATCTCCTTCCGGGGCAATTTTTATTATTGTGTCCGGTCAATTAAAGCTTAAGGTACGGGCTTAAGGCGTGTCAACGTGGTTGTAGATTGCTCCTTAAATTTAATTTTTGTTTTAATTTGCCGGCAGGAATTTCTGTAAAAACGGCAAATATATAATTATAGTATTAAAGTCCAACAGCATATTCTCTATGCCTGTCTTCGTATATCCCCAGAAATAGGGTCTGGGGGTTTCTACCAGGCAACCGTAAATTGCCCGGCTACGAAGGCGGCCCTTTATGGTCCGCCGCAGAGCCGGGTTAGTTTTTGGGAGCTAAAGGGAAAGGCGGGTGATAGCTTGTTGTGAGGGCCTAGGATAATTGCAGGATGCTCAGGGGTAAACTTTTGCTAAAGGAGGTTCGAGTATGTCCACCCCAGAAGGATTCCTGGAGAGAACTTTTAAGCTCAGGGAAAACAATACCACCGTCCGTACCGAGGTGCTGGCCGGTATCACCACCTTTATGACCATGGGCTACATTATATTCGTGAATCCCGCCATCTTGAGCGCCGCAGGTATGGACTTCGGGGCGGTCCTCGTGGCCACCTGTCTGGTAAGCGCGGTCGGGTCTCTCCTTATGGCCTTCCTGGCCAATTATCCTATAGCCATCGCCCCCGGTATGGGACTGAACGCCTTTTTCGCCTATACGGTCGTGACGCAGATGGGATTCTCGTGGCAGGCGGCCCTGGCTGCGGTGTTTGTAAGCGGTTGCATTTTCGTCCTTCTTACCTTGACCAAGGTGCGGGAGGCCCTTGTTAATGCCATCCCCGTCTCCCTTAAAATGGCCATAAGCGCCGGCATAGGTCTTTTCATCGCCCTCATCGGTCTTGCCAACGCGGGGATCGTGGTGTCCAATCCCAATACTCTGGTCCAGTTCGGGGACCTGCACCAGCCTTCGGTCATCCTGGCCATCCTGGGCCTCGTTATTACCCTGGGCCTGGTGGCTCTGAGGATTAAGGGTGCTCTGCTGCTGGGGATTATTATTACCACCGTAATCGGCATACCTATGGGTGTGACTAAGGTGGAGGGGCTGAAGTTGGTAAGCCTGCCGCCCAGCCTGGCCCCCACCTTCGGCGCCTTTACCGTAGGTTTCGGCGAGCTCGTGGGTGCCGGCATAATAACCGTGCTGTTTACTTTAACCTTTGTCGACCTCTTCGATACTATGGGAACCCTGATAGGGGTGAGCAGCAAGGCGGGCTTTCTCGATGAAAAGGGCCACCTGCCGCGGGGAGGCCGCGCCCTTTTGGCCGATGCCCTGGCCACCGTTACGGCCGGTGTTCTGGGCAGCAGTACCGCCACTTCTTACATCGAAAGTGCTTCCGGCATAACGGAGGGAGGCCGCACGGGCCTTACGAGCGCGGTGGTAGCCCTCCTGTTCTTGGCAGCCTTATTCATATCCCCGCTGGTGGGTATAGTGCCCGCGGCGGCCACGGCGCCGGTGCTCATTATTGTGGGCATCTTTATGATGGAGCCCATTATGAAAATAGACTTCAGCAATTTCCTGGAGGCTGCCCCGGCCTTTTTCGCCGTAGTGATGATGCCCTTCACGTACAACATAGCCGAGGGTATCATCTGGGGTATACTGGCCTATGTACTGTTGCACGTGGTAACCGGCAACGCCCGGAAAATAACTCCCACCCTGTGGGTGCTGACCGTAATCCTGTTGCTGCGGCACTTCTTCTGATTTCTCCGGCGGGCTGCCAAAAAGAAGGCGGTGGGCATCCCCCTCGAGATGTCCACCGCCTTTCTTACGTCTTGGTTACCGGCTGCGGCGGCGATACCGCCGCCAGGCGGCCAGGGCCCCGGCCACGGCACGGCGGCTGCGGTGCACCAGCCCTTTGATTTCGTCTTCCTTGGCACCTTCAATATGTACTCCGGCCACGACTACCACCGGAACCCCGCTTCGGGAGGCGGCCAACAGGGCTGCCGGCCGCGCCAGCTCATCGTCTTTGTGGCCCACGACGGCCAGAACAGAGGCGGTGGCGCTGGTCATCTCCGGATCCCGCAGGCTGGGCCGGGGCACGGCCAAAGCCACGGCCCCTATGTGGGGTTTTTCTCCCCCTCCGATGTAGAGCACCAGACCCTCCCCCAGGGGTATCAGGCGGCAGAAGACGCCCAGCCTCCCCCGACCTGCACGGTAGGTGATCACCGTCCATCACCGCCCCAGCGCCAGTATAAATTATGTTCTATACCTAGCTGATCCAGGATACGGCCCACCAGATGGTCTATTAAATCATCGATCTTCTGCGGCCGGTGGTAAAAGGCCGGCATGGGCGGCAGGATGACAGCGCCCAGGCGGGCCAGCCGCAGCATATTCTCCAGGTGGATGGCGTTTAAGGGGGTTTCCCGGGGTACGAGGATGAGCTTGCGGCCTTCCTTGAGGGCCACGTCCGCCGCGCGGCCGATGAGGTTGGAGGCGAGCCCGTGGGCTATGTTGGCCAGGGTCTTCATGCTGCAGGGTACGATTACCATGGCATCGTACTTGAAGGAGCCGCTGGCCACCGCGGCGTCCAGTTGGTCCTCGCCGTAGTTCACCGCCGCCAGGGCCCTGACCTCCTCTGCTTTCCAAGGGGTCTCGCTCTCTATGGTCTTTTCCCCCCACCGGCTCAAGATCAGGTGGGTTTCTGCCTCCAGATCACGGAGTACCTGGAGCAGCCTTATGCCGTAAGGGGCCCCGGTGGCCCCGGTTATGGCTACAACAATGCGCACCAATTCTCACCTCACCCGCCGCGTGAAGGAGCAGGCCCCATAGGAGGTCTGCCTCGCTTACGGTGGTCTCCTCGGCGTTCAATCCCGTAAGTATCTCCAGCAAGAGGCTTGTTCCCGCCACGATGATGTCGGCCCGCTCCGGCTGAAGGCCGGGGATCTTCTTTCTCTCTTCCACGGGCAGGGCTCTTAAGGTGTCCCGCCAGTAACGGATTTTCTCTCGCGCCAATACAAACCCGTGGACCCGTTCGGGCCGGTACTCCCTGAGCCCCTGCTCCACGGCCGCCAGGGTGGTGGCCGTGCCGCCGGTGGCCACCACCCGGAAGGGGGCCTCTCGGCCCGCTTCCCGGAGGGCCGGCGCCAGTATTTCCGCCATGGCGGCCTCCGGGGTACCGACCTCGGTACAGCGAACGGCGCCCAAGGGAACGCTCCGCAACTCCAGGCGTCCCCGGTCTTCCCAGCTAAGTTCCGTGCTGCCGCCCCCGACGTCTACTACCACGATGCGCTCTCCTTCGCCGGCCTTGAGGCCTGCCCGGACGCCCCGGTAGTTCAGAAGGGCCTCTTCCTCGCCGGTGATGATCCTCGCGGCCAACCCGGTGGCCCGCCGCAGGCCCTCCAGCAGGTGGCCGGCGTTCTCGGCCTCCCTGGCAGCCGAGGTGGCCACGGCGGCCATGCCGGCCAGGGGGAAGGCCCGCGCTTCGGCCACCAGCTCCCGGGCCCCCTCTACGGTCCTCTCCACGGCGTCGGGGTGGAGCCTGCCCTCCCCAAAGCCGGCCATTAGACGGGTGCTCCTTAAGCTTTGGCGCAGGGGATGCACCCGTCCTTCTTCCACTTGTCCCACCAGCAGGCGAACGGAGTTGGAGCCTATGTCCAAGGCGGCGTAAACAGGCATGTCCCCTCTGCTCCTTTTAAGCGGAATAATTATGGGCAAATTATGGGCACCCTGTTATGGGCATCCTGCCATGGCGAAGGTGTGGAGCAAGCCCTGTCTTGGGCTCACATAATTACGGGCACCCCCTGAGGTGCCCGGCATGCAGCCCTTTGGTTTTCGGTTGCCGTGTGGTCTTTTGCCTAGTAGCTGCGGGCCCCGCGGCCTTTGCGCCTGGCTTCGGTGTGGCGCCGCAGGTCCTGCAGCCGCTCGTCGCTTTCCTTCAGGAAGCGGGCCAGCTTTTCCTCGAAGGAAACGTGGGCCCGGGGTTTGGACGAGGCCCTCTTGCCCGTTCTCTCCGGTTCCGGTAGCGCCCGCTTGATGGAGAGGCCTATTTTTCCCCCCTCGTCGATGCGGATTACTTTTACGCGTACGCGGTCCTGCACCTTAACATAATCGCCTACATCCTTAACATAGGTGTGGGCCACTTCGGAAATGTGCACCAGACCGGTAGCCCCCCCGGGCAGTTCCACAAAGGCCCCGAATTTGGTAACCCCCGTGACCACCCCTTCCAGGATACTGCCCACTTCAATGGTCATAAAAGCAATATGCCCCCTAAATAATAAAATATGGATGCGATGATATCATTATATGCAAGGGGTGCGAAAATTGTCAATAGCCGTGCTTAATTCGGTCCGTGTCAAGATATAGTAGGTACGTTCAGGAAGAATTTCTCCGGATGAGACCCCACCTGTACGGTTCAGAAACCTTTTAGAGATTAGCGGTTAGATTTTCCTTAAGAACGATTCTTGCAAGGCATAGCAGGTGTCCTCATTACCACTCTCATGGACCCTAAAACTTACCCCGGCGGGGCGGTGCTCAAGGAGTCTAAGGAACAGAGCGCTATTGAGAGGCAGGTCCGTTTACCTTAGAACTTAGCATATCCATTCCCTTTGTAGACTGGCGTAGGTTCAGTGCTTGTAGACGTCGCCCCTCGGCCGGATCTGGTAAACTTTAACCGTGAAATTGTTCTCATCAACTTCGTAAAGAATGCGCCAACCGCCGACTTGGTACCTGTAGCATCCTGGCTCGCCCTCAAGTTTCTTAATATTTGGGCCTCGGGTAGGACCGACTTCTAGGTAAGCCAGGCATCGATCAATGCCACGCCGTAGCTTTTCGGTCAACCTAATTATAGGTTTTCAGTGCTGTCTTGGTAAGTATTACCTCGTACATCAACCATTCTCGGCCCCTTTGAGGTCGCGCCACTTAACATATTCGCCGCGCTTATATTCTTCTCTGCCTCTAACCAATGCCTCACGTTCTTCTTCCGTAGGTATTACCTCTTCAGGCTCACGCAGGAAACTAATATAATCCCTAACGGCTTCCAGCTCTTCCTCAGTCAAAGTTTCGATAGCTCTTATAATTTCTTCCCGAATACTCATCGTCCGATCCCCTTCCACCGAATCCATCATTTCTTTATTAATATTGTACCTTATCTATTTTCTCTTGGTCCACCTTCATGGGCCGGAAACAAGAGTAGCGGGCGTATTTCTGCACTCAAACGGTGTATACTCTCTTTCAGCTCGGGCGGGGCCGTGTCAAGGGCTATCAGGTCTACATCAAAAGGCCGGGCAGTGGCCAGTATCTCGGAGTACAGGCGCCAGAAATCTATCTTAGGCGGGAGCCCTTCTACCGCCAGGTCGATGTCGGAATGTTCGCCGAAGGTACCATCCCCGGCCAGGGAACCGAAAAGCCAAACCCGGCAAGGGCCGTACCTGTAGACCACTCCTGCCGCTCGCTGGGCGGCGGCTAGGGCAGCCTCTTTTCTTTTAGCCAGCTCTTGCTCCCGCTCCTTACGCCTCTTTAGCAGATAGGCCCTCAGTTCGGCCAAATCTTTCCTGGTATAACCAGGCATAGTAAGTTTGCACCACCCTATTCTTCTGCGTCTGCTTCGGTCAAGAGGTCAAGGAAGGCACCGATGGTTCTCAATGCTCGGTGATGTCCGCCCCCAGGGCTTGCAGCTTGCCCACCAGGTCCTCGTATCCCCGCCGGATGTGGTGGACGCAGCTTATCTCCGTCTCCCCTTCGGCCATGAGGCCGGCGATGACCAGGGCGGCCCCGGCCCGCAGGTCGGTGGCCTTGACGCGGGCTCCGGTGAGTCTGTCTACGCCCTTAACCACGGCGCAATGGCCTTCGATGACAATCTGGGCCCCCATGCGCTTGAGTTCGTTGACGTGCATGAAGCGGTTTTCAAAGACGGTTTCCGTAATGACGCTGCTGCCCCGGGCCACGGTTAAGAGGGCCATGAACTGGGCCTGCATGTCCGTCGGGAACCCAGGATAGGGCATGGTTTTCAAATCCACCGCCTTCGGCGGCAGCTCGGACCGGACCCGAACCCCGCCGTTGATCTCTTCCAGCTCGGCCCCCGCCTCCCGCAATTTGGCCATGACGGCCTTGAGGTGGGTGGGGATGACGTTCTCCACCAGGACGTCGCCCCCCGTGGCCGCCGCCGCCACCATAAAGGTGCCGGCCTCAATGCGGTCGGGTATGACGGCATGAGAAGTCCCGCGGAGTTGTTTTACGCCCTCGATTCTTATGACCCGGGTGCCGGCGCCTGTTATCCGCCCGCCCATGGCGTTTATAAAATTGGCCAGGTCCACGATCTCCGGCTCCCCGGCCGCATTCTCGATGGTGGTGGTTCCTTCCGCCAGGGACGCGGCCATCATGATGTTTTCCGTGGCCCCCACACTGGGAAAGTCGAGATAAACGGAAGCCCCCCGGAGGCGGCGGGCGCGGGCCTTGACCCAGCCGTTCTTCACCTCGATTTCCGCCCCCAGGGCGGCCAGCCCTTTAAGGTGCAGGTCGATGGGGCGGGCACCGATGGCACAGCCGCCCGGCAGGGCTACCTTGACCTTTCCGGCCCGGGCCAGGAGGGGGCCTAAAACCAAAAAGGACGCCCGCATGCGCCTTACGAAATCGTAGGGCGGGGACACCCCGGTTATGCCTTCGTTGATAACCGTCAGGGTTTGCCGGCCGGGAAGGACGCGCAGCCCCAGCTCCCCTACTACCCCGCACATGGTTTCCACATCCGCCAGGTGGGGTACTTCTTCCAGACGGCACTCCCCTTCCGCCAAAAGGCAGGCGGCAAGAATAGGCAGGGCGGCATTCTTCGCCCCGCTAACTGTAACCCGGCCCTCCAGCCGGGCTCCTCCTCTCACCTTTATGGTGTCCAAGTTTATCTTTACTCCTTTATCCGGCCTTGTTTACAACCAGATTGATTATAACACACGTTACCTGCTATTCACCACCCAGACGGGGAGATCCTATGTGCAGGTAAGTCATTCCAGTACCGCCGTGGTAGCGCAGGGCCACCTGGAGATTGGCGCCTCCCTCCCTTCCTTCCCCTACGGCGGGCAGCAGGGGACTGTAGGCGGTCAGGCTGAGGCTTTCTTCGTCCTCTAAGCCTTCCCGGCCGTCGGCCTGCAGGGCCTGCAGCACGGCCTCCGCCCGCCGGCGGCCCTCCTCCGGGAGCAGTCGGCCCGGGATCTCACCGGTCATGGCATAGGCCAGGTGGGCCCGAGCCCCGAATTCGGCAAAGGCCCCGGCCGACCGGCGTTCCCATTCCTTAAGGGCGGCCGCCATGCCGGCCCCGTCGGGCGCCCCTTGCCAGACGAACAAGAGGTAGGTATCCCCGTCTTCCTGTTCTCCCAGGCCCTGGACTGCCAGGTAGAGGATACCGCCGTCTTCCAGTTCTCCCTCCCAGGAGCACGACCGGAAGCCGGGTCCCTCTTCCCTCCTCCAGGGAAGTTCTCCTCTTAAGCCCAGGGCCCGCGCCGCCCGGGCGGCAGCCGCTGCTACCTCTTCCGCATCCTGCCCGGGCACCCCAATCCGGGCCCAGGCTTCAACCTCTCCGGCAACGCACTTCGCACCCGCTGCCGCCGCGGCTTCTTCCAGGAGTTCGGGCACCCCCTTGACCTCTACCAGAGGGGCGGGGCCGGTAAAGGGGACGAGCAGAGGCGGCACCTCTCGGGGAGCCGCCGGCCTCCAGGCGGTAAGCCAGCCCCAGGTCACCCCCAGAATTACGAGCCCGCCTACCAGGGCTCTAACCTTGTAGGGCCCTCCAGGTGCGCGCATAAACGGTACCTCCTAAAGAATTCTCACCCCCTATTCTTGCCATGTATCTCAAGGGCTAATCCTTCTTTAACCTGGCGCATCCCCAGTTTTGATCCTGGCCTGCTTGGCTTCCGCTCGCAAAGACCTCCCTCGCGGGTAGGACTTTCGCTTGGCTTAAAGGCTTAAGGCAG
>DOLC01000077.1:7015-9574 GCA_003509545.1 Peptococcaceae bacterium | reverse complement strand
CGGCATTGTTTTCGCTCGCTAAGTGGTCCTCGCGGATCAGCCTACGGCTTAAGCCTCGGGCTCGGGCGGGGTTCCCGGCCTATTCAGCATCCTTGCTTCAGAGGCCGGCCTCGGACTTCCTGTCCTCGGCCCCGCCCTCCCTCCTCGGCTTCGCCAAGGCTGCTCATCCGCTCGGACCAAATCGCCGGCTCAAGAGAAATGCCGGCCTGTTTTCATCCTTCTGCGGGTGCCGCTCGGCGGCATGGGTGTCTACGGTCCCAAGGCCGGCCGGGAAGGTTCGTAGAACCTCACCTGTACCCGGGTGTCGGGGGCTACCTCCGTCCCCGGGACCGGGTTTTGCTCGGCTGCCTGGCCGGTACCCTCGGGTACCAGCGCCAGCCCATAAGCCTCGAGTACTTCGGCCGCTTCGGGGATCCGGAGGCCCGTCACATCGGGAACACGGGGCCGGCTGGGATCTCCCTGAAGGTAGAGGATCACCCTGGTCCCCTGGGAGACTACCACCCCAGCCTTGGGGACCTGGGCCACCACTACCCCGCCCTCGCCTTCTATCCGGCTCGCCAGTCCGGCGGCCTGCAGCCGGGCCTCGGCCTCTTCAAGGGTCAGCCCCACCAGTTCGGGCACTTCCACGGTTTTCTTTTCTTCCACCTTCTCCCCACGCGAATACTGGGGGGGCACCTCGAGATAACGCAAAGTATCGGCCACTACCCTCTGGAAGATAGGCGCGGCCACCGTGCCGCCGTAGTAAGGATAGCCCTGGGGTTCGTCTACCACCACCAGCGCCAGGACCCGCGGATTGTCGGCCGGGGCGAAGCCCACAAAGGAGGCCACATAGCGCCCTTCCATATAACCGCCGGGGCCCGCCTTCTGGGCCGTCCCCGTCTTGCCGGCCACCCGGTAGCCGGGTATATAGGCATTGCGGCCGGTACCTTCGCTTACTACTTCCTCCAGAAGCCTCCTCACGGTCTCGGCCGTATTTGGGGAGAGCACCTGGCGCTCCACCTTAGGCTCCCGACGCCATATCACCTTGCCTTCGGTGTCCAGGACTTCCTTAACCAGGTAAGGCCGCACCAGCTTGCCGCCGTTGGCCACGGCCGCCACGGCGGTGGCCAGTTGGATAGGGGTTACGGCAATCCCCTGGCCCATGCTAATGGTGGCAATGTTGATGGGCTTTAGCTCCTCCCGGGGGATTAAAATCCCCGTCGCCTCTCCCGTAAGATCGATGCCCGTCGGGCTACCGAAGCCGAAGGCCTCTATATAATCATAAAAAGTACCCGGCTTCTTCTCCTCGAGGCGCAGGGCGACGGTCACAAAGACGGGGTTACAGGAATTTTTTACCCCTTCCGCAAAAGTTTCACTGCCGTGGCCCAGGGGCCAGGCCCAGCACCGGACCGTGTCCGGCCCCACCTCGATATATCCGGGGTCGTAGAACTTATCGTCCGTCCGCACCACCCCCTCCTCGAGGGCGGCGGCGGCCGTAATGATTTTAAAGGTGGAACCCGGTTCATAGGCGTCCCGCACCAAGGGGTTGCCCCACATCTCCTGGGGGTAAGCCGCAAAATTGTTGGGATCGAAGGCCGGGCGGCTGGCCATAGCCAGAATTTCCCCGCTCTGAGGGTCCATAATCAAAATGCTTGCCTTGCGGGGGCTGGTGGGACTCGCCATCAGCTGGTCCAGTTCCCGTTCGGCCAGGAACTGGATGGTCTGGTCGATGGTCAAAACCAGGCTATGACCGTCTTGGGGCGGTACATACCGGTGAGTGGCTTGGGGGATCTCATGGCCCAGAGCATCGAACTCGCGGACGATCTGGCCGCGAACCCCGCTCAATTCTTTATCGTACATGGCCTCCAGCCCTTCAAGGCCCTGGTTGTCAACCCCGGCAAAGCCCAAAACGTGGGCCGCCAGCAAACCGTGGGGATAATAACGCCGGTTTTCCGGTACTACCACTATCCCGGGCAGCTTCAGCTCCCTGATTTTCTGGGCCCGGGCAAAGTCCACCTTGCGGGCAATATATTCAAAACCCGTGGGACGATTGAGCTTCTCTAGGATTTCTTCCACCGAGAGACCCAGGACCGCAGCCAGTTTTCGGGCAATCTCTTCCTGTTGGCCCGAGTCCCTCACTTCGGGGGGAAAAGCTCCTATGTAGTCGGCCGTTATGTTGACGGCCAGCTCCCGTTTCTGGCGGTCATAAATTATGCCCCGCTGGGCCGGTACCGGCACCGGAGCCAACCTGTTTTCTAAAGCCTTCCGCTGCAGCTCCTCCCCTCGTACCAGTTGTAGCCAGACCAGGCGGCAAAAAATAATGCCCAGCCCGGCCGATAAGATTAAAAAGATCAGTACCAGCCTCTTCTTAATATTGATATTAGCGTACATACCCTCCGCCCCTCGGTAGGTGCACCCCGGCTATGTCCCGGAACCGGCCCCTCCAAGCCTGAGTTATCCCCACTTTTTGCAAAGCAAGCCTGCTTGGGCTTGGAAGCGAGCGAGCAAGCCTTCGCGGCTAGCCAAACTTAAACTTGGCGAAGAGCGGAGGCAGGCCCGAGGGCATGTATCCTTGCGGCC
>DOLC01000077.1:0-6753 GCA_003509545.1 Peptococcaceae bacterium | reverse complement strand
AGGGCATGTATCCTTGCGGCCGGCAACTGAGGCGGGATGCTTAAATTCTGCCGGGAAGCCTGCCGGAGCCTTGAGCCAAGGGCTAGTTTGGCCCGCGAGGGAAACTTTCGCGAGCGAAAGCCAAGCAGGCCTGGTTCAAAACTGGGGATACGCCAACCTCCAAGCCCTTTGCCTTAAACCATCCCTCCGTTCCACCGGACGCAACCGGGTCTCCCAGGTCGCAGCCCTTCCCCGGTAAGGCAAGGAGTCCTTTTACACCGTGGGGGAGCTTACTCCGGCTCCCTCAACGCTGGGCGGCCTGGGCCGGGTTTATTTCCAGCCAGTTCTGGATGGCCTGGGCGACTGCACGCCACAGGGGATGGTGCTCTTCTATGGAGGGTTCGGGAGGAACCGCGAGTTCCTGGGCTACCCGCACGGGCTCCTCCTCGCTAGACGGCAAGAACCGGATGTCCTGAGGGGTGGGCTTGACCATCCCTAATCTGGTAGTGGCCACTTGGGCCACATGCTCCGGAGACTTGAGCCGGGCTACCTCTAATTGTAATCTTTCGTTGGCCTGTTGCAAAGTGCTTATCTCTGCTTTGAGCCGGTTCAACTCGTATCCCTTAAGAACCAGGCTGATAGACTGGTACGTCCACAGAAGACCTAGGCCGAAGGCCGCCAGAACCAGGAGCACGGCCAACAGCCTGCCCCGCCCTCTAACCTTTTTCCTTCCCGCCCTTGTTGCCGGCGCCGTAGGCTCAGGGGGCAAGTAGAACTTTTCCTTCGCTTCTACTATCACAGCTTATTCACCCACCCTTCCTTTTAGAACCCGCCGGGCAGCCCGCAACCGTGCACTCCTAGCCCGCGGATTCCGGGCTATCTCTTCCGGGGTGGCCACCACCGGTTTGGGCGTAAGGATTTCCAACACCTGGGGACTCAAACCTTTAAAGGCCCTCTTAACCAACCGGTCCTCCAGGGAATGAAACGAGATAACCGCCACCCGCCCTCCAGGGCTTAGCACCTCCGGCAGCCGGGACAGGAGGCGCTGCAACTCTCCGAGTTCGTCATTTATAGCAATCCGGAGGGCTTGGAAGGTCCGCTTGGCGGGATGGGGTCCGGACCTCCTCGCCCTGGCCGGAATTGCATCTTTAATTATCTCGACTAGCTCCCCCGTGGAAGTTATGGGCCCGCGCCTGCGGGCTCTTATTATAAACCGGGCTATACGGGAAGCCCAGCGCTCTTCCCCGTACTCGCGTATAATGCGCGCCAGTTCCCCTTCAGGCCAGGTGTTGACGATGTCGGCCGCCGTCAGGCCGTCCTCGCGATCGAAGCGCATGTCCAGGGGCCCGTCCACCTGATAGCTGAAGCCGCGCTCAGGGTTCTCCAGCTGGTAAGACGACACTCCCAAATCCAGGAGGAGCCCGTCTATTCTCCGGAATCCCTCCTGCACCAAGACATCGGGAAGCTGGCTGAAACGGGCCCGGACCAGCCTTACCGCAGCTCCGAAGGGCCGAAGCCTTTCGGAAGCGGCGGCCAGGGCCTCCTCGTCCCGGTCCAGACCCAACAGGAGCCCGCCCGGCTGCAACCTTTCCAAAAGGGCCGAGGCATGCCCTCCCCCGCCCACGGTGCCGTCGACAAAAATCTCCCCCGGTTGGGGATCCAGGAACTCCACTACCTGGGACAAAAGGACCGGTTCGTGTCGGAATTCCAAAGGAGGCACCTCGGTCTAAATATTGAGATCCACCATTTTCTCGGCCAGGGCCTCGTATTCCGCGGCCGTTGCGGCCAAGTACTCGTCCCAGAGTTCCCGACTCCAGATCTCCACCCTGGAAGAAACACCGGCAATAACCACATCCTTTTCCAGCCGGGCATACTCCCTTAAATTGGCCGGTACCAGTATTCTCCCCTGGCGGTCCAGCTCACATTCCGTAGCCCCGGAAAAGAAAAAGCGCACGAAGGCGCGTACATCGGCCCGGGTAAAGGGCAGGGCCTTCAGCTTTTGTTCCATCTCTTGCCAACCGGACAAGGGGTAGACAAAGAGGCAGTTGTCCAGGCCCCTGGTAACGATAAACCTTTCTCCCAGTTCCTCCCGGAAGCGGGCCGGCATAATCAGGCGCCCTTTATCATCGATAACATGATGGTATTCGCCGATAAACAACGGGCCCGGCCCCCACTTTCTACCCCTTATATACCACTATTCACCACTTCCTACCACCATATATTCTCCGCGAGAGAAAAAATTCCTGCTACATAAAAAAGAAACTCCTCCCTTTTGGGGTAGGAGTTTCCTCCGGGGTTAACCGGCCGGCACTTCAGACCGCCTGCTGCATGGCTGCGGCCACTTCGGCCGTAAGGCCGTATATGTGCTCCGCCAGGGGTTCGGCCAGGACACCGGTGCCGCAGGAGGGGGTCACCAGGCCCTGGCGGTAAAGCCGCTCCCTATTTACTCCCCTCCTGGCCATCTCCTCCAGGCAGCCCTGCAACCGTTCCTGCAAGCTGCGGGCCGTCTCCTGCCACGCTCCCTCGTGGGTCGGAACAATGCCCCACGCCAGCACTCCCCCTCCGGCCAGGAATTCACCCACCTCCCGGGGAAATACCTGGAGGGAAGTAAAATAATTGTAGGCGTCGAAGCTGACCACCCGGAAACCCGCCTCGAAGAATATGGGCCATTCCACCCCGCTGCAGGAGTGGGCTCCGGGGATGCCGCCTTCTTCCTTGATCTCCTCGGCCACCGCGGCCAGGGCCTCGACGGCTTCTTCCCGCCGGAGGGCCACATGGGTGGAACTCCCGTAGGCGGCCGCCGCCGGGTCGTCAACGAAAATCACCGCCGGAAGGCCGAACCTCCCCAAAACCCGGGCTTGCCAGCGGGCCTGCAAGGCCGTGGTTTTTACGATTAAATCCCTCAACTGGGGTTCGTAGAAGGCATAATGTCCGGCCGAATCCGTCAAATAGAGGCCGGCGGACAAGGGTCCTGCCACCTGCCCCTTTAAAAAACGGGCCTCGGCCGCGCCTCCCCCTTCGAGCCAATCTATAAAGGCGTAAAAGCCGCGGCCGGCTTCAGGGGTTATAGCAAAATATTCCAAGGCTTCCCCTTCGCCCTCCGCCGCCCGCAGAAACAGCTCATAAAAGGCGGTCAGCTTATCCGCCCAGTCCGCCGCTCCGGTGGTAAAATAGGCCGTACCACCGGGTGGTTCGTGGATAAGCCCCAGCTTTATCAGGGGAAGCAGGCTCTGATAGAGAAAGTGCTCCACATGTCCCCGCCGGGGCAGCTGGGGCCAGTGGGGTATCTGGGGAAGTGTGGCGGCAATGAGCTCCAAGGCGGGTTGCGGGTCTATGTGGGGCAGACTGCCGATGCCGCACGCCCAGAAGTTGCCAGGAAACTGTGTTTTAGCGCGGTCTCCCGTCACCGTTCCAACTCCTCTCCGGTAGATATTCAAAGGGTACCGGCCGAAAACATCCGGGCCGGGATCAGCCTCCTAAAAGGTTTTGGGCCGCATAGGCAGCTCCTATAAACCCGGCATCGTTGCCCAGTTGGGCCGCCACGACGGGTACGGCTTTAACCTGCCAGGCCCCCAGGGCTTCGGCAAAGGCCCTTCGCACCGGTTCCAGTACGATGTCGCCGGCCTGGGCCACGCCGCCTCCTATTATAATAACGGCCGGTCCTGCCACCAGGGCGGCGTTGGCCAGGGCCGTCCCCAAGTACCGAGCGGCCGTGTTTAACACCTTACGGCTCACTTCATCTCCCCGGGCCGCCCCTTCCACAATGTCCCTGGCCTCCAGGGGCCTCCGGCCGGACAAAAGGGAGGGACATCCCGCTGCCAGCTCCCGTTCTGCCATGCGCACCATGGCCGTGGCCGAGGCCAGGGTTTCGAGGCAACCGCGTCCGCCGCAGCGGCACGGGGGCCCGTCGGGTAGGACTTTTACATGCCCCATTTCCGCACCGTAGCCGAAGGCGCCGCGGTGAACCGCGCCACCCAGGATTAGGGCCGATCCGATACCTGTTCCAAGGGTAATCATCAAGAGATCCCCGTATTCCCGGCCGGCCCCCTGCCACATTTCCCCCAGCGCGGCCATATGGGCATCGTTGTCGACGGTTACCGGCAGCTTTAGGAGTTCCTGCAGTTGTTCTCGCAGGGCAACATTCTGCCACCCTAAATTTGGTGCCAGGCGCACAAGACCCTGTTCCGCTTCCACCGAGCCCGGAACGCCGACCCCGGCAACGGCCGGAGATTCTCCACCCGGCCCGGCACGTTCCCGGAGGTCCTCCACCAATTTCTTAATACCCTCCAGTACCCCCGCCACTCCCGCCTCCCGGGCAGTGGGAATTCGGGACTTGGCCAAGATCCGGCCCTCCCTGCTTACAATGCCGGCCTTAATACTAGTACCCCCTATGTCGATGCCCAAAAGACCCAACTTTGCTTCTCCTTTCCAGAGGGGCAGGAATTTTGTAGTACCATCGCGAAGTTAATATCGAGTCTACATGAAAGCTCCCGTTAGGGGGGAGAATATTATTCCAAAACGGCCCGTATGGGAGGAGGAACCCCATGAAGATCGCCTTGGTAGCCCCGGCGTGGCACGATCCCCTGTGGGAAAGCGAGCAGGAGAAGTCCATTTTCCCGCCCTTAAATCTCATTACCCTCGCCGCTCTAACCCCGCCGGAGCACGAAGTAGTAATCCTGGATGAGAGCCTGACCAGCATCGATTTCGACGAAAAATACGATCTGGTGGGAATTTCGGCCATGACCGCCCTGGCGCCGCGGGCCTATGAGATAGCCGATGCCTTCCGCCGCCGCGGGGTGCCGGTGGTCCTGGGCGGTATGCATCCTTCAACTTTACCCGAAGAAGCCAAAGCCCATGCCGACGCCGTGGTAATCGGCGAGGCCGAAGGCCAGTGGCCCCGGGTCCTAAGAGACTTGGAAAGGGGCAACCTGCAAGCCTTCTATCGCCATACCGAGGTCCCTTCCCTGGAGAATATAGTCGTTCCCCGCCGCGATCTCCTCTCCCGCAGCCGCTATCTGGTACCTGACACCGTCCAGACCACCCGGGGCTGTCCTTTTGCATGTTCCTTCTGCACCGTCAGCCAGTTCTTCGGGCACAAGTTCCGCTTCCGACCGGTTGAAGAGGTGGTGCAGGAAGTCCGGTCCTTGGAGGGGAAAGTCGTTGCCTTTGTAGACGATAACATTATCGGCAATCCCGCCTATGCCAAGCGGCTCTTCCAGGCCCTGGTCCCCCTCAAAATAAAATGGTTCAGCCAGGGTTCCCTGAACATCGCCCGGGACGAAGAACTCCTGCGCCTGGCCGCTGCCAGTGGCTGCATCGGCCTCTTCATCGGCTTTGAGTCCCTCTCTCCTTCTAACCTCAAGGCCGTCGGCAAATCCGTCAACCGGGTAGAAGAATACAAAGCGGCCATCAAAAAAATCCACGATTTCGGCATCGCCATCGAAGGCGCCTTCATTTTCGGCTTTGATGACGACGATGAAAGCATCTTCGAGCGCACGGTAAAATTCGCCCAGGAAAACCGCCTGGAGGCGGCCCAGTTCGGCATCCTGACTCCCTTTCCGGGAACCCCCCTGCGCACCCAACTGGAAAAGGAGGGCCGTATTTTCAACAACGATTGGCGGGAGTACACCATCAACAAGGTGGTCTTCGAGCCCAAAAAGATGAGTCCCCGCACCCTACAGGAAGGTTTCAACTGGGCATGGCAGGAGTTCTACTCCCTGGGCTCCATATCCCGCCGCCTGGGCCTGGTGAAGAAGCACGCTTCCATCCTTTGGGCCCTGAACTTAAACATCCGCAAGCGCTTCAATCATTTCGCCGAACGCCTCCGCGGCGCGGGCTTGTCTTTCCCCTCCCCTTCTCCGCTGAAACAATGAGCTTTACTGGGCGGGGGTGCTTGCCGTTTTCTTCATTTCCTCGGCCTGCTCGATAAACTGCCGCACCTGGTCGGCCAGATCGGGCTCGGGGCTGTTTTCTAGAATCTTCTGCCACTGGGCAATGGCTCCGTCATAGTCCTCCTTGGCCATGGCCAAGAACAGGGCATAGGACATGCGTGCATTGTTGTCGGCCGGATCGGCGGCTACAGCTTCCCGGTAGCCGGCCTCCGCCCGCTCGTTGTCTCCCAAAAATACCGCCGTATTGGCTATACGCAGAAATACACCCTTCTCGGCCGGATTGAGTTCCCGAACCTTCTCGTAACTCTCCAGGGCCTCCTTAAAGACCCCTTCGGCCTTGGCCCCGTCGTTTTCGCTCATCAGGTAGAGGTAACCCAACGCATAGCGGGTATCTCCCAGCTTAAGCCATAGGTCGGCATCCTGGGGCTTATCTTCCAGTTGTTTTTCTAACTCCGCAATTTCGGCTTCCCGTTGGCTTATCTGGTCCCGAACTGCCTTCTGCCACTCCTCCAGCTCTTTAGCCGCATCTACCTGCCCCGGCTGCTGGGAGGACACACCGGCGAGGGGCGTCCAGACGGCATACCCGGCCACCAAGCCCAGCACCAGGACGGCGGTTAAGGCTATCCCCCACGCCGGCCGCCGGCGCCCGAAGCTCCGTAGGGAGCTCATGAAACCCATAAAAACAACTCCTTCCCCTTCGCAGCTACCAAGCATTGTACAACTTATCACGGTAAATCGCAAGGCATAACAAAAAAAGCCCCTCCTGTCAAGGGGCAACCCGCTGGCGCATCCCCAGTTTTTATTCCGGCCTGCTTGGCTTTCGCTCGCAAAGGCCTCCCTCGCGGGCCAAACTACCGCATGGCTCAAGGCTCCGGCAGGCTTC
>DOLC01000041.1 GCA_003509545.1 Peptococcaceae bacterium | reverse complement strand
ACTATTAATATTTCGGAGGAGGATAAAGTATCGCCGCTTGGGAAGCTTAGCGCCGGGGGATGCCGGTTGGCCCCTGGAGGGGGCGGGCCGGGAGGGTGTTTGGGGCTGCCACCCGGTGCCCCGGCAGCGGGCCGGGACGGGAGCGGGGCTGGAGGGATCGGAACCCTAACCCGGAGCGTTGGGAGAAGCCCTACGAAGCGCCGCCCGGCTTCCGGCGCTTGCCTCCGGGGAATGGTTCTCCGGTATCGCTGGTAACAAGGGGGAAACGGAACATGGAGCTGCTTAAGACCGTGGACGAAGTCCGGCGGTGGACCCGGGAAAGGCGGGAGCAGAAACAGCGCATAGGATTGGTGCCCACTATGGGGTACCTGCATGAGGGGCATCTCTCCCTGGCGCGCCGGGCCAGGGAAAGATGCGATGCGGTCATCATGAGCATTTTTGTCAATCCTACTCAGTTCGGTCCCCGGGAGGATTTTGCCAGCTATCCGCGGGACCTGGAGCGGGACCTCCGCCTGGCCGGGGAAGTGGGGGTGGATGCCGTCTTTGCTCCGGAGGTGGAGGAAATGTACCCGCCCGGCTACTCTACATATGTGGAGGTGGAAGGGGTAACGGATGTGCTGTGCGGCGCCTCGCGGCCCGGCCATTTCCGGGGAGTGGCCACGGTAGTTACCAAACTGTTTAACATCGTCCAGCCCGATGAGGCCTTTTTCGGCCAAAAGGACTACCAGCAGTCGGTGGTCGTGAGGCGCATGGTAGCGGATCTGAATATTCCGGTGAAGATCATAACCGTGCCCACGGTGAGGGAGCCGGACGGCCTGGCCTTGAGCTCCCGCAACGAGTATTTGAGCGAGGAGGAGCGCCGACAGGCCGTATGCCTTTACCGGGCTCTTAAGCTGGGAGAGGAGATGATCCTTGCCGGGGAGAGGCGGGCGGAAGCGGTGCGGCACGCCATGGCCGAGGAGATATCCCGACATCCCCTGGCGCGCATAGATTATGTTAGCGTGAACGATGCTGAGACCCTGAAGCCCCTGGAGGAAATCGGCGGACGGGTGCTGCTGGCGGTAGCCGTTTGGATCGGTAAGACCAGGCTTATCGATAATCTGGTGGTGGAAGCGGGAGGGGAACAAAACTAATGTGGCGGATCATGATGAAATCCAAGATCCACCGGGCCAGGGTGACGGAGGCCGATTTGAACTATGTGGGAAGCATTACCATTGATAGGGAGCTCCTGGATGCTGCGGGTATCCTGCCCCAGGAAAAAGTCCAGGTGGTTAATAATAACAACGGGGCGCGTTTTGAGACTTACGCCATTGAAGGCGAAAGGGGCAGCGGTGTCATCTGCGTCAACGGCGCGGCGGCCCGCCTGGTACAGCCGGGGGACATTATAATCATTATTTCCTACGGCATCTTCACCGACGAGGAGGCCCGGAGGCTGCGCCCCAAAATCGTCCTGGTGGACGAAAACAACAGGATCCAGGCGTATTTGGACGGAGAAGAGCCCTCTTCGACGGTGTAAGGCCCTCCTTGGTCCTCCCGGTAAGGCCCCGGGCTGTGGCCTAATTGTTAACCCTAAAGAAATTATACGTTGACATTATGGGTATAGGAGGGTATAATGGAAACATGGACCGGTTAGGGAGCCGGCACCGGGTGCTGGCGGAATTGCGGCGCCGACAGGGAGAATATATTTCCGGCGAGGAGCTGAGCCGCAAATTGGGCCTGTCGCGGACGGCCGTTTGGAAGCACATCCAGGCCTTGCGCCGGGAAGGCTACCGGGTCGCCGCCTCCACAAGGCGGGGATACGCCCTCCTTGATACCCCCGATTGCTTTTACCCCGAGGAGGTGGTGAACGGCCTCCGCACCTCCTGGTTGGGGCGGCCCTTTTACTACTACGATGAAGTGGGCTCCACTAACCAGGTGGCTAAAGATTTGGCCGACGGTGGGGCGCCGGAGGGTACGGTGGTGGTGGCCGAGACCCAGAAGAGCGGCCGCGGCCGCCTGGGGAGGTCGTGGTTTTCTCCCGGGAGCAAGGGCATCTGGGTATCCGTTGTCTTACGGCCGCGGGTGCCGCCCGTGCAGCTACCCCAGTTGAGCCTTCTGGCCGCCGTGGCCGCCGTCGAGGCCGTAGAGGAAACGACGGGCCTGCGGCCGGGCATTAAGTGGCCCAACGATCTCCTCCTCCGGGAGCGCAAGCTGGCAGGCATCCTTACCGAGATGCGGGCGGAGATGGATACTACCCAGTACGTAGTCTTGGGAATAGGCATTAATGTCAACCTAGCCCAGGAAGACTTTACGCCGGACATTCGGCCTCTGGCCACTTCCCTGGAGGTGGAGTTGGGGCGAAGGGTGGAACGTCTGCCCCTGTTGCAGGCCCTCCTGTATCGCCTGGAGGCCTGGTATGAGCGGTGGCAGGAGGAGGGGTTCGCCCCGGTGGCCCAAGCCTGGAGGGAGGCCAGCATTACTTTAGGCCACCAGGTGAGGGTCGTGGCCGCGGAAAGGGTTTACGCCGGCAGGGCCGTGGACATCGATGGGGAAGGAGCCCTTCTGGTGGAGGAGGAAGGAGGTAACTTGCGGCGCTTCCATTACGGGGAAATAAGTCTACGCTGAGGAGAGGTTTACTTATGAAGGCTAAAGAGATGAGTTGGGTGGCTCTTTTTGCCGCTCTGATAGCGGTGCTGGCCCAGGTATCCATCACCTTACCCTTTACCCCGGTACCCCTTACGGGACAGACTCTGGGGGTCTTCCTGGCCGGGGTGGTCCTGGGGAGGAGGCTGGGGGCCATGGCGGTCCTGGTGTATCTGCTCCTAGGGGCCGCAGGGCTGCCGGTCTTCGCCCGGGGCGGGGCAGGGATAGCCAGGTTCTTCGGCCCCACGGGCGGTTACCTATGGGGCTTTCTCGCGGGGGTATATTTACAAGGCTGGATTACCGGCAGCTCTCCGCGGCTTAGCTACCTGCGGGCCGCCGGGGGTATGGTCGTTTGCCTGGCGGCGGTTTACGGCCTTGGAGTCCTCCAGCTGGCCTATCTCATGAAACTTCCTCTGTCCAAGGCCCTGGCCATGGGGGTCCTGCCCTATGTGCCTCTGGATCTGGCCAAACTGGTCCTGGCGGCCCTGGTGGGCGTCCGGGTGCGGAGGGCCCTCGGGGAGGCCGGCCTGTTGCCTTTGCCAGGCGAGAAGTAATGAACTACGGCGGCCCACGGCGGGTCGCCCTTTTAATTCTAGGCCTGCCATACTTTCTTCCCTTCGCCTTGATTCGGTTGTCTGGTGCGGTCGAGATATTCTTCCCACTAGACTTGCCTCCTGGCACAGCCGGACAATATGTTTTTCAAAATACTTTCTACGTAAGAAAATTCCACAGGATCTAGTAGGCTCCTTAATACAATGGGTTTGGCAACAGGTCTGTTATTACTACCATATTGTGGGGTATAAGAATAAAATAGCGGGTAGCACCCGCAATAGTATAAGAGTATGCCTTCTCCGAAGAAAGCGTACTCATCTCGGAACCGTATAGTATATCGCCACAACGATAGCCGCCGCACCGACCAGCACCGCAAAAAAGGTCCCTACGGCAGCCCAGATAATGTTGTTTATCTTCCCGTCGATATGCTTTATATCCTCCTTGAGTTCCTGCCGCAGGCCGTCTATTTTTCCGTCCAGGCGGCCGATTTCCTGTCTCATTTCTTGCCGCAGGCCGTTCATCTCCTGCCGCAGGCTACTGGTCTCCTGCCGCAGACTATTCATCTCCTGCCGCAGGCTACTGGTCTCCTGCCGCAGACTATTCATCTCCTGCCTCAGGCTATTGGTCTCCTGCCGCAGGTTCCCTATGTCTTGCTTCACTTCCGTCAACTGTCGCTGCAGGTCAACCTTTAAATCGTTAATCCTTTCCGCCAGAAGATAGGCGCCGAAGTCTACAGTCTTCTCTTCGGTCCCGGCAGCAACTTCCTTTGTGGTACGTCCCAATTCGTTTCTCGCTTCCTCAAGCACGACCTTAACCCCCCTTTCCCCCTATCCACATTTTACCGCACAGGGCGTGTAGTGTCTATAATGGTCTTGCCCAAACGACCTATACAGCAACAAATGATACTTGCCACTCAACCGAGAGTCCTTTACACTTAGGCTGGAGTTTAATCCGACGGTTTACGAGTACCCGGTCTGTGAAGTGGGAAGCCTTGAGTAGATATTTTTCTATGAAAGGTGGAACGGCCTAATATGCTGCTGGCAATTGATGTAGGCAATACTAACATAGTTTACGGCGTTTACCGGGACCGGCAACTGGTGTGCCACTGGAGGACGGCCACCGACCGGCAGAAGACCGCCGAGGAGTACAGCCTGCTGTGGTATCACTTTACCGGGTTCTACGGCCTGGCCGCGGCCGACGTGCGGGCGGTGGCCCTGGCCTCGGTAGTCCCCCCCCTGACGCCGGTCTTGACGGAGGCCGTAAGGGAGCTTTTCAAAGTAGATCCCCTGGTGGTGGGCCCGGGGGTCAAGACGGGCATGCCTATCCGCTTTGAGAATCCCCGGGAGGTGGGCGCAGACCGCATCTTAAACGGCGTTGCGGCGTACGAGTTGTACGGCGGTCCGGCCATCGTGGTGGATTTCGGGACGGCCACTACCTTTGACGCCATCTCGGCGGCAGGGGAATATATAGGCGGAGCCATTGCCCCGGGCATAGGCATATCCACGGAAGCCCTGTTCTATCATGCGGCCAAGCTCCCCCGGGTCGAGCTGGTGCGGCCCCGGTCGGTCATCGGCAAGAATACGGTGGCCTGCATGCAGGCCGGCATTATGTACGGTTTCATCGGCCAGGTGGAGGGCATCGTAAGCCGCATGAAGAAGGAGCTGGGAGAGGGGGCCGTAGTGGTGGCCACGGGCGGGCTGGCCGGGCTCATAGCTCCGGAAACGGAGGCCATAAACCATCTCAATCCCTGGCTTACCCTGGAGGGCCTGCGGATAATTTACGAACGGAACAAATAGGAGGCCGGTGACGGGAAGTTGCAGATCGGAGAGGTATCGTTGGAGGCGCCGGTGGTGGCGGCGCCCATGGCAGGGGTAACGGATAAGACCTTCCGGCTTATCCTGCGGGAGGCAGGGGCGGCCCTTACCTTCACGGAAATGATAAGCGCCAAGGGCCTTTATTATCGCAATACCGCCACGTGGGAACTCATGGACCTGAAGGGGGAGGAAGGCCGGGTAGTAGTGCAGCTTTTCGGCCGCGAGCCCGAGATAATGGCCTGGGCGGCCAGGGAAGCGGTGGCGGCCGGGGCGGCCTGGGTGGACATCAACATGGGCTGCCCCACCCCCAAAATAACCCGCAACGGAGAAGGGGCGGCCCTTATGCGGGATCTCCCCCGGGCCAGGGACATAGTGGCGGCGGTGGCGGAGGCCGTCCATCCCGTACCGGTGACCGTCAAGATGCGCAAGGGATGGGACGAAGGGGAGGTCAATGCCGTGGAGGCTGCCTGCACCGTGGTGGAGGCCGGCGCCCGGGCCGTCACCGTTCACGGCCGTACCCGCAGCCAGTTTTACAGCGGGAGGGCTGACTGGGAAATAATCCGGCAGGTGAAAGAAGCGGTGACCGTCCCCGTCATCGGTAACGGGGATGTTTGGCAGCCGGAGGACGCCCTGGCCCTTATGGAAACCACGGGGTGCGATGGAGTTATGGTAGGCCGGGGGTGCCTGGGGAATCCCTGGATCTTTACACGCATCCGGGCTTTGCTCGCCGGTGGGGAAATGCCCCCGCCTCCCGGCCCGCGGGAACGGGTGGGCATGGCCCTCCGGCACCTCCGCATGGCGGTGGAGGCCGAAGGGGAAGAGAAGGGTGTGAAGGAAATGCGCAAGCACCTGGCGTGGTACCTAAAAGGTTTGAGCGGTGCCGCCAGGGTCCGGCAGGTCGTGAACAAGGAGGGGACCCAGGCGGGGGTGACGGCCCTCCTGGAGGATTATCTGGCGCGGTTAAACTCCGCGGATCTGTCCTGGTGAGGGACCGCCGCTGGCGGGTATGCGGAGATTGGCGGCTCCCGGCCCCGTCAACCCGGGCCGGGTTTTTAAATGCCTGTTGCTATAACTAATAGGAATATATATAATGAAGGAAGTTTAGATATCGTGAAGAAATACAATAGCAGGACAAAACCCAGGGCGGCGGCAGGCCATAAATTTCAAGGGACCGGAGGAGTGGCAAGAATGACTGTTGAAGCTTATCGCCGGATGTGGCAGGAGCTGGACATGGATCTGGAGCGGCACGACCTTTTCTTGGGCGCCTTACCCGAGGCCTTCGGGGCGGTTTACCTGTCCCAGTCCAACCGGCCTCAAGGAATGGGCTATTTCGATAATCTTCTCATGGAGGCCCACGGAGGCCGCATTCAGGAGATCCTGGAACGGAAAAGGGAAGGGGCGCCGGTAGTCGGTACCTTTTGTGTTTTCGTCCCCGAGGAATTGATCTTTGCGGTGGGCGGGGTCAGTGTGGGGTTATGCGGCGGCGCCCAGTTTACCGTTCCTGCGGGGGAGCGAATCCTTCCCCGGAACCTGTGCCCGTTGATTAAGTCCCTGGTGGGCTTCAAGCTGGAGGGGATCTGCCCCTATTTTCAGGCCGTGGACTTCTTGATCGGAGAGACGACCTGCGACGGCAAGAAAAAGACCTGGGAAATCCTCAACGAATATGTGCCCACTTACGTGATGGAGTTGCCCCAGAGAAAAGACGAGGCCGATCTGGCCCTCTGGGAAGGGGAGATATGGCGTCTGAAGGAGGAAATAGAGCGCCGCTCCGGCCGGGCGGTGGATAAAGACGGGCTGGCGGCGGGGATAAGGGCGGCCAACGCCCGCCGGGAGGCCTTGAAGAGGCTGTATAAGGCCCGCCAGGCGGACCCCGTCCCCATAAGCGGCAAAGATGCCCTGCTTATATCCCAGTTGGCCTTCTTCGACGAACCCGAGCGCTTTGCCGCCAGGCTGGGGGAGCTGTGCGAGGAATTAGAAGGCCGGGCGGCGAGGGGAGAAGGGGTGGCCCCCAAAGGGTCCCCGCGGATAGTGGTGGCCGGCACCCCGATGCCCATACCCTACTGGAAGCTCCACCATGTGGTGGAATCCGCAGGGGCGGTCATAGTGGCCGAAGAGACCTGTACCGGCACCCGTTATTTTGCCGGCTATGTAGAGGAGGGCGGGACGTTAGAGCAGCAAGTAAAAGCCCTGGCCCGCCGGGTACTGGACATCAACTGCGCCTGCTTTACCCCCAATCCCGGCCGGGTGGAGGATATAATAACCTTGGCCCGGGAATGGCGGGCGGACGGGGTTATTTACTACACCCTGCAGTTCTGCCAGACTTATGCCCTGGAGGCCAGGAGGGTGGAGAAGGCCTTAAAGGAAGAAGGCATACCGGTGCTCACCCTGGAGAGCGATTACAGCGAAGAGGATGCGGGGCAGATTAAAACCCGGGTAGAGGCCTTCCTAGAAATGTTGAAATAGGACGCTGATCGTTCCTTAGGCCCCGGGGGGCGGGCTTTTCCCGCCCTTCGGGGCTTTTTTCGCCTCCGTCGAACCTTGCTTTTCCGCAGGGCTTTTGTTATAATCTACTGTGCACATATTTGTGCACAAAGGAGAAGCCGCCGTGGATTTCGTGCGCGTGGGCGACAAACTGCTGGACCGGCGCAAGATTGCGGCCGCCGTGGATGAGATCCTCTCCTTGCGATGCCGGGGCTATTCCCAGGCCGAGGCGGCCCGGCGGCTGGGGGTGGACCGGTCCTTTGTGTCCCGGCTGGAGAGTTTGGGGGAAGTCCGGCGGGGCCGGAGGGTGGCGGTCGTCGGTTTTCCCCTGGCCAACAAGAAAGAGCTGGAAAAAATGCTGGAGGAGGAAGGGGTGGAGTACATCCTCCTCCTCACGGAAGAGGAAAGGTGGGAATTCCTGCGGCAGAGGAGCGGCGTGGAGGTGTTCAATTTCCTTATGGAAACCGTCGCCTGCCTGCGGGAATTCGATGCCGTAATTATCATAGGCTCGGACTACCGCATTAGACTGAGCGAGGCCCTCCTGGGCCGAGAGGTTATCGGTGTGGAGATAGGTTCATCGCCCCTGCGCGAGGACAGGACCTTGGAGGTAGAAGGACTGCGACATCTGGTGCGGCAGGTGTTGTTGCCGTCAAAGGAGCGAGGTTAAAGGTGAAACGGGTAGTGAGCATCAGCCTGGGCTCCTCTAAGAGGAACCACGTGGCCCGGGCGGAGTTTCTGGGGGTTCCCTTCGAGCTCTCCCGCATAGGCACCGACGGCGACATGGATAAAATGATAAAACTAATCCGGGAAATGGACGGCGAGGTGGATGCTTTCGGCCTGGGGGGTATGGACCTGTATTTGAGGGTGGGCTCCCGCAAATATCTTTTGCGAGATGCAGCCCGGGTGGTCCGGGCGGCCCGCAAAACACCAATCGTGGACGGCGGCGGCCTGAAGGATACTTTAGAACGCCGGGTCATTGCCCAGCTGGCCCGGGAGGGCTTCCCCTTCCGGGGTAAGAAGGTACTTATGGTCTGCGCCGTAGACCGCTTCGGGATGGCCGAGGCCCTGGCGGAAGCCGGTGCCGACCTCACCTGCGGCGATCTGATCTTCGGCCTGGGCCTGCCTATACCTCTACGTTCCCTGCCCACCTTCCGCCGGGTGGCTTATCTGGCCGCCCCACTCGTACGTCTTTTGCCCTTTAAAATGCTTTATCCCACGGGCCGTGAACAGGAGAGGACAGAGCCCCGCTACACCAGGTTTTACCAGGAAACCGAGATCGTCGCCGGGGATTTCCACTTCATCCGTCGCTATATGCCGGAAGATATGGCCGGCAAGATTATCATCACCAACACCGTTACCCAGGCCGATATCGAAGAGCTCAAGGCCCGGGGGGTGGCGGCCCTCATTACCACCACTCCTGAGATTAACGGCCGGTCCTTCGGCACCAACGTGTTGGAAGGGGTCCTCCTGGTATTGAGCGGTAAGCGGCCGGAAGAAGTGGGCCCCGAGGACTACAACTCCCTTTTAGACCGCCTGGGCCTAAAACCCCGTATCCTCCGTTTTGCGGAAGGGGCTCTACCCCGAAAATAACTTCTCTCCGGGCCGGCATTGTTTT
>DOLC01000029.1 GCA_003509545.1 Peptococcaceae bacterium | reverse complement strand
AAGTTTCATTACTATCTCTTTGGCCTCCAAGGTATTCTTGAAAAGGTCGTAGTGGTTGACGTTATAAACGGCAAAGGCGGGGTAGAACTTTTTCCTTTTGTCCGGGAGGGTTTGTTGTTGTCTCTCTTTCTGCTGTTCTTTGAGGATTTGTGCAACCCTTCGTGCTGTAGTATGAATAGCCCCTAAATTGATGTCGCTGCCGATCCAGCGGCGGCCCAGCTTCTGGGCTACTGCCAGGGTAGTGCCGGACCCGCAGAAAAAGTCCGCCACCAGATCGCCCGGGTCTGTGGCTGCCAGGATAATGCGTTCCAACAGGGCTTCGCTCTTTTCCGTAGGGTAATCGGTGCTGTGAGAATAGGCGGGTATATCCAGCCAGTTGGTATCACAGGGAACCTGCTTTTGCGGTTCCACCCAATATTCGGGTTTCCCTGTGACGGGGTGGGGCCGGAGGAATTCCAACTTCCTGCCCGTCTTTTCCCAATACTCTTCCAGGCTCATGCGGTCGGCATAATTCTTCAGGTATTCCTCATAATTGGCTGCCGCGCGGTAAGCCCTTTCTTTGCTCCATTTCCATTGCCCCCTGACAGGGGTATGGCCGAACAACTCGTAACGCATAGTGGGCCTGTCTTCATCGTTAAAAAACCCGGCCCACCTTCCGCGCCGCTGGCTGGCGCTAGCCCTTCTAAGGGCTGCCCGGTAGCGAGCACCAGGGGTTTTGGAATACCAGAAAATACTATCGGTGGCCACATTGAGCATGGCCACTTCCTCAAACTGGTTTTGCAAGTTCTTGGTAGCCCGTCGTACCACTATTTCATTGCGAAAATTGTTGCTGCCAAAGACTTCGTCCAGAATCACTTTAACGTAATGGCCGCGGCGATAATCCATGTGGACATAAAGGGAACCGTCAGGGGATAAAAGTTCTCGTATCAATTGCAGCCTTTCATATATGAACTGCAGGTACTGGTCGTTGGCCCAGAGATCGGTATATTGTTTCTCTTCTATAACTGAAAAAGAGCTTTCTATTTCCTGGCCCTTAAGCCTGATCTTTTTCCGGTAATCTGCCCTGGAATCAAAAGGGGGGTCTATATAGATGAGTTTAATCTTCTCCCTGAACTCCCTCAGCAAATGGCTCATTACCTGCAGATTGTCGCCCCAGTAGAGGCGGTTAACCCAGCCGTCCTCGGCCGGCTCGCCATATTGCTCCTTAAGTTGAGCTTCATAATATTTCACGGCTCGCAAAGGCCGTTTCCCTAGCCAATGGAGCATAGGGCGGCCAGGAGCTTCCTCAATGTCGAACATAGTTGACTGCTTTTCATCCTGTGTCAAAAATATCCCTCCCCGTGTTGTTCCAGGTTATGCAAGGAAGATTAGAATGCACCCCAACCCAATCCTGCACCTTCAGATTCCGCCAGGGTGAGCAACCGGTAGATTGTATGACCCCTCTCCCAACGCAGAATCATTGGTGAATCAAATAGGCAGGCTGTTTGAACGGTGAATAACCTCGTCAGCGGCCGCACCAGAACGGCACCAAAAACAATTCCCGGCACCGATGCCGATGCCGGGAACCCTTGATTTTACTGGAGCGGAAAACGGGATTCGAACCCGCGACCCTCGGCTTGGGAAGCCGATGCTCTACCACTGAGCTACTTCCGCCCGCACGCTTTTATTTTATCCCATCCCTTTGCTCCTGTCAAGAGCTCGCCCCTTTGTTCACCCGGGGTTCCCACCGACCAGCACACATAGGCGGTTACGAATTCCCTTTGCTCCCGGTAAATTCCGTCCCGGGAACGAGCTTTTACATAATCTTCAACCGCCTGCCGCACCTTCTCGCTTAGCTCGGTGTACGGGTAAAAGAAGTTAAGGAGTTCCTCCACGGCCTCTTCCGCCGTCATGTCCCGGGTGCCGGACCGCCGCTCCAGCTCCAGGGAGGGTAAGTACCCCCAGGAGTAAAGGAGGGCAAAAACGTAAAGGACGTCCTCGGGAAGGGGGGGTAGGGCCTCGCCCATCACCTTTGGCCACAGCTCCCGGCGGGCTTCTTCCTCCTGGCGCAGGTGGCCCGCCAACAGGCATATTCCCGCAGAGGCGTCTATCATTTTCTTCAAGGTTGGCACATCGTGAATCCCCGGTGTCATTAGGGCCAGCACCGCCCGGAAGCGACCCCGCCAGCCCAGCTCATCTAGATCCACTTCTTCCCAGGGCAGCTGCACCGGCTCAATATTGTGGATACCCTCTTCCTCCATCCGGGCCTGAAGCTGAGACAGCATGGCGGGAGAGGGGTCGAGGGCCACCACCCGTTTTACGCGGCGGGCCAGGGCCAGGGCATAATTCCCCGGCCCGCAGCCTATATCCAGCACTTCGGCCTCCGGTTCCAGACCGCCGTGGTGGCCCAGCAGGTGCAGCACCTTGGCCACCCTTTTCTGGGTTTGACCGCTCCTGCCCCGGGCGGCAAAGCCGGCCGCCCGGCGGTCCCACCATGCGCTGCCCTCCCTTCCCGGCAGGGCACGCCCGTAAAGGGAGTTGCGGCGGGCCTCCTCCCAAGCCCTTACCCAAAAGGAGCTTTGGCGGAAAACATCCATGGCAAGTTCTTTACCTTTACCTTTCCCTTTTCTTCAACTCGCGGATTACAAAATTAAGGTGCCGGGTCATAGCCCGCCGGGCCGCGCGGCCGTCGCGGGAAGCTATGGCCTGGTAAATTAGCCGGTGGTGTTCAAGAAGTTTTTCCGAGTTGCCCGGGGCCTCATACAGGCGCCGGCGGCTATCCCGCAACACCTGGCGCATGGTTTCGGAAACCGTATACATCAGACGGGCCAGGACGCTGTTATGGGCGGCTTCGGCTATGGCCAGGTGGAATCTGACATCGGTTTCCTCTTCCAGTCGTCCCCTTTCTTCCAACTGCCGCTCCATGTCTTTTATTATTTCCCCCAGCTTTTCTATATCTTCCCCACTGCTGCGCCGGGCGGCCAAAGCCGCAGTCTCGCTTTCCAACACCTGCCTGGCCTCGAGGAGATCCACGGCGGCCTGCCGGTCCATAAGCAAAGCCATGGCCAGGGGTTCCACAATGGCCCCGTTGCGCACTGTTTGGACAAAGGTTCCTTCCCCCGGCCGCACCGAAATTACCCCCATGGCCG
The DNA here is from genome assembly GCA_003509545.1 of Peptococcaceae bacterium. GTDB lineage: Bacteria > Bacillota > DSM-521 > Neomoorellales > Neomoorellaceae > UBA12545. The sequence goes on along the minus strand of DOLC01000029.1, from coordinate 3,521 downwards.
CCAGGGCAGTTAGGGCTTCCCGCACCGAAGCCCGGCTGACGCCCAACCGCTCCGCCAGCTCCCTCTCCGAGGGCAGCCTGTCTCCCGGTTTTAAGTTTCCGTCGCCGATCAGTTCTTTGATCTGCCGGACGATCTCTTCATAAATTTTTCTCGTATGGATGGGCTTTAACTCCAAAGTAGCTCCCCGCCTTAAAGCACATTCCCCCTAATTATTCGACTCTCTGGGCCTTAAATCCTGCCCCGTACAAGATTTCCGCCGTATGCATAACCCGGACGGAACCACCCTTCTGATCCAGGCCGCCGCGCAGTTGAATAAGGCATCCGGGACAATCCGTGGCCACTACTTCAGCCCCGCTTTCCTGAATCCGCCGGAGTTTGTGCTCCAGGAGGGCCAAGCTGATTTCCGGGTACTTGAGGGCATAAGACCCGCCGAAGCCGCAGCACTGGTCGCTCTCGGCCATCTCCACCAGCTCCACTCCCGGCTGTTGTCGCAACAGGTCCCGGGCCACGCGGTCCAGGTGAAGGTGGCGCTTATAGTGGCAGGAGTCGTGATAGGTAATTTTCACCGGCCTTTCCGCCGCCTCCCCGTGCCGCGGGTGGAACCCCAGCTCCGCGACGAGTTCGGTGAAATCCTTGACTTTAGCCGCCAAGCTCTGGGCGCGGCGGGACCATACTTCATCCCCGGCCAAGAGGCGGGGATAGTCATACTTCAGAACCACGGCGCACGTGGGACACGCCGTAACCACCACGTCGGCTCCCGCCCTTTCAAGGGAGGCAATGTTAAGGCGGGCAAGTTTGAGGGTGGTGCCGGGATCGCCGGAGTAGGAAGCAGGGGCGCCGCAACATCCCTGGTCGGCGGGAAAAACTACCTCTACCCCGGCCTCCCGGAGGACGGCAAAAACGGCCTCCCCTATTTCAGGGTACATAAAATCGATTACACAGCCGCTGTAGAAAGCGGCCCGCAGGCGCGGCCGTTCCGGCGGCGGGGCCAAACGCCCGGCGCGTTCCCGCAGGGGCTCCCGAGACAGGGCCGGCAGACTCCTGCCCTGGGTGAATTTATCGAAGAAGGGCAGGCGGCGGATAAAGGTCCCTCCCCGGGTGAGGGGGGCCTGGAGACGAGAGCTGACCCTGACCAAGGTATACAGGCGCCGCGGGTGGGACACCACCCCACCCAGGGCCAGGCGGTAGGACAAAGGCAGCCCCCGGGCCTCCACCACCCTTTCCCTCAACCTCAGCACCAGATCGGGTATATTAATGTTGCCCGGACAGACCTCCGCACACCGGCGGCACCCTATGCAGAGGCTTTGCGGATCGGCGGCGTCGGCCAAAGAATTGAAGAAGGCCGTAAGGATGCTCCCGATTCCCCCGGAATAAACAAAGCCGTATACCTGGCCGCTTACCAGCTGGAAGACGGGGCATACGTTGGTGCACGCCGCACAGCGGATGCACTGGAGGGCCTCCTTGAACACCGGGTCCGCCGCCATCTTCAACCGGCCGTTGTCCAGCAGGACCACGTGGAATTCCTTAGGGCCCTCCCTGCCGTCCCGTTCTACCGGCACCGGGCCGGTTATCATGGTAATGTAACTGGTGATAGGCTGGGCCGTCCCACTCCGGGGCAGGGCCTCCAGGATGGGTACCACATCCATCATCCTGGGCACCAGCTTTTCGTATCCGAAAACCGCTATATGGACGGGCGGTACGGTAGTGGCCAGGCGTCCGTTGCCCTCATTGGTGCAGATGATTACGGTCCCCGTCTCTGCCACCGCGATGTTGGCGCCGCTTATACCTAAGCCCGCCCTTAGGAATTTCTCCCGTAGTTCCCGGCGGGCGATGCGCACCATATTCTTTATGTCCGGCTCCACGGGCTCCCCGAGATAATTGCTGAACACCCGGGCCACCTCTTCCTTGGTGAGGTGGATGGCCGGCATGACCATATGGGAAGGCCGCTCCCCCGGCATGAGCTGCAGTATCCACTCGGCCAAATCGGTTTCAAAACACCGAATACCGTGTTTCTCCAAGTGTTCGTTTAGGTGAATCTCTTCGGTGGCGAAGGACTTGGCCTTGACTATCTCCGTAACTCCGTGTTCAAAGGCTACCTTGAGAATATAATCCCTGGCCGCCGCCGCATCGGAGGCGAAGAAAACTTTGCCGCCCCGCTCCGTAACCCGCCGGGCGAATTCCCGGGCCAGTTCTTCGTACCGGCCGGCGGCGTCCGCCTTAATGGCCGCTATCCTCTCCCGGAGGGCCTGAAAATCTCGTCCGGCGAAAACCTGTTCCCGGGAAACCACATAGGAATCGGCGAAACGCTTCAGAGCCCCGCGAACGCTGGGGTTCTGAAGGGCCTTTTGAAGCCTCTCTCGAAAATCCTTACTTGCCATTATTCCACCTCCGCTAGCCGAGCAAGACAATAAGTAATCCTTCGGGTCCGTGGACGCCGATGGTGAGGCTACGCTCTATATCCGCCGTGCGGCTGGGGCCGGTCACCATGGCCAAATATCCCGGCCATTGCCCTCCCTTAAGATAATAACCCAGGGCCTCCGCCATGTTAGGTACCACCCGTCCGGACCGCAACAGGGCCACGCAGTGCAAGGGAAGCATAGAGGCGAGTCGCTTCTTCAGGTCGGTGGCGTCGTGGACTAAAGTACCGGTTTCCGCAATACCCAGGTCGAATTCCACTATTCCGATGTCGGCATACCGGGCGAAATCCCGCCCCCCCTTCTCCACCTCAAATCCGGCTCCCCTTAAGGCTTTCTCCAGGCCAATTTCCTCCACCAGGGGCGACGATACAAGGGCAACACGGCTGCCCGCCGCCCCCAGCGAGGCAAGGATCCTGTCCGCCGCCTTTTCCCCTTGCTCTACGCATAGGGTCCGGGCCCCCATGGCCTCCGCCCGGCGGCAAAAATTCGTCAACAGGTCAGTAGACCCCACGGGCTTCGCCTCCTCCGGACATAGTTTAGAAAGCTCTGTTAATTTTGTCTGGCCTGACCACCTAGTGTTTTAATTATACCCTTTATCCCGCGCCGATTCAATCGTCATGCCTTGGGCGAGCACAGGTTTTTGCGGGCCGGGATGAGGCTTAAGCTCCCACCACCGCCACCGCAGATCAAACCGGCCCCTAATTTTCCTGCCCCGGAGGGGCTTGGGTCCCTTCGGCTTGCGTACCTCAGGGGCCGATCCCGGCCTCCTCCGGCCTCTGCACTACCTCCGCCCGCAAATGCGCCTAAGACCGGTCTATCGCCCGGCTCAAGTTGCTCGCCAACGGGCTAAAGCACCCGCTGAAAGCCGGGGACGACGCCGGCCTAAGGTTCCCGGCCCGGGCTGCGCACACTTAAAATTTCTTGCTCCAGGGAAACTTATGCTGGCGCATCCCCAGTTTTGATTCCGGCCTGCTTGGCTTTCGCTCGCAAAGGCCTCCCTCGCGGGCAGGACTTTTGCTTGGCTCAAGGCTCCGGCAGGCTTCCCGGCAGGATTTAAGCTTCCTGCCTCAGTTGCCGGCCTCTGGCCTCTCAAAAGCCTCGGGC
>DOLC01000110.1 GCA_003509545.1 Peptococcaceae bacterium | reverse complement strand
CTCTTCCGATCTCGCTCGCTAAGTGGTCCTCGCGGAGCAGCCTAAGGCTTACGCCTCGGGCTCGGGCGGGGTTCCCGGCCTATTCAGCATCCCTGCTTCAGAGGCCGGCCTCGGACTTCCTGTCCTCGGCCCCGCCCTCCCTCCTCGGCTTCGCCAAAGCTGCTCATCCGCTCGGACCAAATCGCTCGCGAGGGAGAAATGCCGGCCCGCTATTTTCCTTCTTCTGCTGGTGCCGCACCGGCGGCATGAACGTCTACCCCGGACAACCGCCAACGGACCTCGTCTAGCGGCGCAGTTTTTGTAGCTCCTCCAGCAGGTTGTCGTTGAGAATGCGGATATAGGTCCCCTTCATTCCCAGGGACTTGGATTCGATGACACCGGCGCTCTCGAACTTCCGCAGGGCGTTCACAATAACCGAACGGGTAATCCCGGCCCGGTCGGCTATCTTGCTGGCTACCAGGATTCCTTCATCGCCGTCCAGCTCGGCAAAAATGTGCTCGACGGCTTCCAGCTCGGAATAGGACAGGGTAGCCAGGGCCACCTGCACGGCAGCACGCTTGCGCGCCTCCTCCTCGATCTTCTCGGCTTTAGAACGCAGGATCTCCATACCCACTACGGTGGCTCCGTATTCGGCCAAAATTAAGTCTTCGTCGGTAAACCGGATGTTGAACTTGGAAAGCACCAGGGAGCCCAGGCGCTGGCCGCCGCTGACGATGGGTACCACCGTCGTCAGCTTATTGTTGAAGACGCACCCTTTCTCGGCGTCGAACACGCAGGCATTCCCCACCTGGCAGAAGTTAGCCTGGGTCTCATCGATGCGGAGGAGCTGCTCGTTGTATTTTTCGGGGAAGCGTTCCGACTGGAACACTATCTCCTCCATGATGTCGCAGGTGAAACCCTCTACAAAGGCGTAACCCAGGACGCGCCCGTGGCGGCCGACTATATAGGTGTTGGCTCCGAGGACGTCCCGGAGAACGCTGGCCATTTCTTGAAAATCCACGGGGTTGCCTGCGGTCTTTTGCAGCAGACGGTTGATACTGCGGGTTTTTTCCAGCAGGGTTTGCATAAAGGACAATTCCTCCTTTCTGTTGTTCTACAAGATGTAGGCCCTTACATCGGCATTCTGCAGAATATCTCCCAGTTTCTCCCGGACGTAGCTCCGGTCGATAACCACCCGGTCGACCTGCAGGTCGGGAGCCTCAAATAAGAGATCCTGCAACACCTTTTCCAGGATGGTATGGAGACGGCGTGCGCCGATGTCTTCTCCTTGAGTATTTACAGTATAAGCAATATCGGCAATTTCCGCAATAGCATCACCAGTAAATTCTAATTCTAAACCTTCCGTAGCCAAAAGGGCGGCATACTGACGTAAGAGAGAATTCTCCGGCTCCGTCAAGATGCGCCGGAAGTCCTCCCGGCTCAAGCTTTTAAGCTCCACCCTGATGGGGAAACGACCCTGGAGCTCGGGGATCAGATCTGAAGGCTTGGCTATATGAAAGGCGCCGGCGGCAATGAACAGAATATGATCTGTCCTTACCGGCCCGTACTTGGTCTGTACGGTAGCTCCTTCCACAATGGGCAGGATGTCCCTCTGTACGCCCTCCCGGGACACATCGGGTCCCACACCGCCGTTGCGCCCCGCAATCTTGTCGATTTCGTCGATAAATATAATACCATTTTGCTCTACCCGCTGTACAGCTTCTCCCGCCACTTCGTCCATATCTATGAGCTTATCGGCCTCTTCTTGGGTGAGAATCCGACGGGCCTCGGCGACAGTTACCCGCCGCTTCCGCTTGCGCCGGGGCAAAAAGCTGCTCAGGGCATTCTGAAGGTTCATACCCAGCTCCTCCAGACCCAGGGCGCCGAACATGAGGGCAGGCGCTGCGCTTTCTTCCACCTCTATCTCAACGACTTTATCCTCCAGTTCTTTTCTCCGCAGTTTTTCCCGCAGAATGGCCTTCTCGTCCTCGGTGATTTCCCGGGCCTCCTCGGCCGGGGTCTCGCCCTCGGCAAGGCTCCCTAAAATCAGCTCCCACGGGGTGCGGCCCTCCCGGCCGCGGCGCGGACGGGGCATTAAGAGGTGCAGGAGCCTCCTTTCCGCCAGTTTGGCGGCTTCCCTTTCTACTTCGGCCCGCTTTTCCTCCTTGACCATTCTAACGGCCTGCTCCACCAGCTCCCGGACCATGGACTCCACATCCCGTCCCACATACCCTACCTCGGTAAACCGCGTGGCCTCTACCTTGATGAAAGGAGCTCCCACTAGGCGGGCCATCCGCCTGGCTATTTCGGTCTTCCCTACCCCCGTGGGACCGATCATAAGGATGTTCTTGGGTAGGACTTCATCTCGTATCTCTGGGGGGAGTTTCTGCCGCCTGTAGCGGTTGCGCAGGGCAACGGCCACGCATTTCTTGGCCTCTTCCTGGCCTATGATGTATTTGTCAAGTTCGCGTACTATTTCACGAGGCGTAAGAACAGACACGCCGCCACCTCCTTACCCTTTGCGCGGCTCGGGGGGGTTTCCGGCTTCGCCCGATCGTATGATACTTATAACTCCTCTACCACTATATTATCGTTAGTATAAATGCAAATTGAAGCGGCAATTTTCAAGGCTTCCCGCGCAATAGTAGCGGCATCGAGGCCGGTATGATTAAGGAGGGCCCGGGCCGCCGCCAGGGCGTAGGGTCCTCCGGAACCGATGGCCACTACCCCGTCATCCGGCTCGAGGATCTCGCCGCTGCCGGAAATGAGGAGAAGCCCCTCCCGGTCGCCTACCACTAACAGCGCTTCCAGGCGTCTGAGCATGCGGTCCGTCCGCCAGTCCTTGCCCAATTCCACCGCGGCCCGCCACAGGTTTCCGTGGTATTCCTCGAGTTTGCCCTCGAATTTTTCGAACAGGGCCAGGGCATCGGCCACGCTGCCGGCAAAGCCGGCCAGCACCTGTCCCCGGTAAAGGCGCCGCACCTTCCGCGCCCCGTGCTTAAGGACGGTATTTCCCAGGGTTACCTGCCCGTCGCTTCCCATGGCCACTTTACCGTCCCGTCGAACGGCGACCACCGTAGTCCCTTCCACTTAGGTATCCTCCTTCAAGGCTTTTACCGCCCGGGGATGGGCCAGATCGTAGACTTCCCGCAGGCGTTGAGGATTAACGTGGGTATAAACCTGGGTACTGCTCAGCCTGGCGTGGCCCAGCAGCTCCTGCACCGCCCTTAGATCGGCACCGCGCTCCAGCATGTGGGTAGCAAAACAGTGGCGCAGGGTATGGGGGGAAATCCTTGCGGACAGGGAGGCCTTTCGCACATAATGCTCCAGGCGGTCCCGGATGCCCCGGCTGCTCAGCCGGCCGCCCCGATGGTTGAGGAAAAGGGCCTTTTCGGGCCGCCGGCCCTTACGTTCCAGGAGGGGACGGGCCGAACGGAGGTATTCTTCCAAGGCCTGCCGGGCTGCCGCCCCCAGGGGAGCCAGCCGCTCCCGGCGGCCCTTACCCATCACCCGTAAGTGGCCACCCTTTAAGTCTAGATCATCCAGGTCGAGGTTGACAAGCTCTCCTACCCGTACTCCGGCCCCGTAAAGGGTTTCCAGGATGGCCCGGTCCCTTAAACCTAAAGGCGTGTGAACCGGGATTTCCAGAAGCCTCAGGAGATCCGCGTAGCTGATGTATCGGGGTAGACGTTTCGGCTGCCGGGGGGCTTTGATCGTGTCTACGGGGTTACGCTCGACTATACCTTCCCTCAGAAGATAGCGGTAAAATACCCGCAGGGCCACCAGTTTCCGCGCCATGCTGCTCCGCTGCTGTTTTTGGCCGTTGAGCCAACCCAGAAAACGGCGGACCAGGAGATGGTCCACCTCGCCCGGATGGGCTGCGGGACCCAGCTTTTTTTCAACAAAAGAAGCAAATTGTTTTAAATCAGTTAAGTAGGCCCTCAGGGTGGCCGGCGCCGCGTTTTTCTCCCCCTTCAGGTAAGAGGCAAACTCCTCCAAGGCTTCGGCAAAGGTGTTAACCCTCATTTAAGGAGGGCCTCCTTGCTTAATGTATATCTTATATCAAAAAGCTTCAAAAGTGCAAGCTAATTGAACGAAAATTCTCCGAGAATCTTCTGCCATCTGTCGAGGGCCCGCTGGGAAAGAAGGAAGTTCCGCTGCCTTCGCGACCGTACCCGGCGCTCCAGGGGCGGCAGCAGGCCGAAATTGATGTTCATGGGCTGAAAGCGGGACGGATCGGCGGTGGTGATATAGTGTATAAGAGCACCGTGGGCCGTGTCGGGGGGCAGAGATAAGGGCTCCAGGCCCTTTAGTAGCCTTACGGCATTAATCCCGGCCACCAGCCCCGTGGCGGCCGATTCCACGTATCCTTCCACCCCTATGAGCTGGCCTGCCAGAAGAATTTCCGGGCGACTCTTAAGCTGCAGGGTAGGCGTCAGCAAGCGGGGAGCATTAATGTAGGTGTTCCGGTGCATTACGCCGTAGCGTACGAATTCGGCGCGGGCCAGGGCGGGAATCAGGCGAAAAACCCGTTCCTGTTCTCCCCACTTGAGGCTGGTCTGGAAGCCCACCAAATTGTACAGGGTGCCCTCGCGATTGTCCTGGCGGAGCTGGACCACGGCAAAGGGCCGTTTTCCCGTAGCAGGATCTACCAAGCCCGTGGGGCGCATAGGGCCGTAACGGAGGGTGTCGGCCCCGCGCCGGGCCATTTCTTCTACCGGCATGCACCCTTCGAAATAGATCTCTTTTTCAAAAGGGTGGGGGGTATGTCGCTCGGCATTAAGGAGGGCGTGGTAAAAAGTATAGTATTCCTCCTCCGACAGGGGACAATTTAGATAATCCTCTTCTCCCCGGCCGTAGCGGGAGCCCCGGAAGATCTTGCTCCAATCCAGGGAATCGGCGGTGACAATGGGAGCCGCTGCGTCATAAAAATAGAGGTATTCCTCTCCGGTCAGCTCCTTTAAGGCCTCCGTAAGGGCCGGCGAAGTCAGGGGTCCGGTGGCGATGATGACCGCCCGCCCGGGGGGTATCTCCTTCACTTCTTCCCGAATTACTTCAATGGAAGGGTGGGCCTCTATGCGGGCCGTAACCTCCCGGCCGAAACCCTCCCGGTCCACGGCTAGGGCCTTGCCCGCGGGAACCCGGTGCCTGGCGGCTACCTCCATCAAAAGGGAGCCTGCCTGACGCATTTCCTCCTTCAGCAGGCCGGCGGCATTCTCGAGATCGTTGGAGCGGAGGGAATTGGAGCAAACCAGCTCGGCCAAATAGCCGGTCCGGTGGGCGGGAGTGGTTTTAGCGGGGCGCATCTCCCAAAGCTCCACCTTTATTCCCCGCGAGGCGGCCTGCCAGGCGGCCTCGCTGCCCGCCAGGCCCCCGCCTATGATCATGAGGGTATGGTCCGATTTCATAGTTGTCCTTCTCCCTGCCTTGGCAACTTTTCTTCGTACCCGCAATCCTGCCGGGGGCACACCAGGCGGACCTCGCGCCGGTTGGCCTTCTCCACCAGGCGGCTACCGCACCGGGGACAAGGTTTCTCAGTAGGTTTATCCCAAGAGATATAATCGCACCGCGGATAATTCTTGCAACTGTAATAGCGCCGGCCTTTTTTGCTGCGCCTTTCTACCACCTCTCCGCCGCAGAGAGGACAGGAGACACCTATGGTGGTGAAAAGCGGTTTGGTAAACCGGCACTCGGGAAAGCCTGGGCAGGCGAGAAATTTCCCGAAGCGGCCCTGTTTTACCACCAAATTGCGGCCGCATATCTCGCACTTTTCCTCACTGACCTCCTTCGGCAGTTCGATAACCCCGATTTTGGCCTCGGCCTGTTCCAGGACCCGGCTAAAGGGAAGATAGAATTCCTCCACCACCTGTCGCCAAGACAGCTTGCCTTCTTCGACTTGATCTAATTTGGCTTCCATGTGGGCTGTAAATTCTACGTCGATTATATCGGGGAAATGCTCCTTTAAAAGGTCCACCACTACGCGCCCTAGTTCGGTGGGGACCAGCTGTTTCTGCTCCCGCACCACGTAGCCCCTGCTCAAAATCGTCTCAATGGTAGGGGCATAGGTGCTGGGCCGCCCTATTCCCAGCTCTTCCATGGTTTTCACCAGGGTGGCCTCGGTATAACGAGGGGGCGGCTGGGTGAAATGCTGCTTGGGCTCGAGGGAAACCACGGTCAGGGCCTGGCCCGGCTCCAGCTCCGGCAGGCGCTCCTCTTTTTCCTCTTCTCCGTCCTTTTCCTCCGTGTATAACTTCAGGAACCCGGGGAACTTCACCGACGACCCGCTGGCGCGGAAGAGGTACTCGCCGGCAGCAATGTCCAAGGTAACGGTATCCAGCACGGCCGCTTCCATCTGGCTGGCCAGAAAACGTTCCCATACCAGGGCATACAGGCGGTACTGGTCCCGGGTAAGATAGCCTTTTACAATTTCGGGGGCGATCTCTACGGAAGTGGGCCTGATGGCCTCGTGGGCGTCCTGGACGTTGTCCTTCCGGGCGGAGTACTGGCGCCTTTCCCGGGGAACGTAATCCGGCCCGAAATGTTCCTGCAGGTAGCGCCGGGCTTCCTCCTGGGCCACCTGGGCTACACGGGTAGAATCCGTGCGAATATATGTTATGAGGCCTACCCGGCCCCATTCCGGGCCCAGATCCACGCCTTCGTAAAGCTGTTGGGCCACCTGCATGGTACGCCGGGTGGTGAAATTCAGCCGCCGCGAGGCTTCCTGCTGTAGAGTACTGGTGGTGAAGGGTGCCGGTGGGTTCTTGCGCCGCTCCTTTTTCTTGACCTCCACCACTTTAAAGGATACCCCGGCCAGGGCGGCCAACACCCGGTCCATGGCCTCCTTGTTGGGGATGCTTACGGCCTCGTCCCGGTATTTCTGCAGCTTGGCCGCAAAGGGAGGCCCCTCTTCTCCCTGCAGCCGTGCCGTCAGGCTCCAGTACTCCTCGGGTTGAAAACTTTCGATCTCCCTCTCCCGGTCCACTATCAACCGGACGGCCACGGACTGCACCCTACCGGCGCTCAATCCCTTTCTGATCTTCCGCCAGAGAAGGGGGCTGAGTTTGTAGCCCACCAAGCGGTCCAAAACCCGGCGGGCCTGCTGGGCCGCTACGCGGTCCTGGTCTATAGGCCGTGGTTTCTTAATGGCTTCCAGGATCGCCTGGCGGGTAATTTCGTTGAATTCTATTCTGCACTGGCCGTCCGGCAGGCCCAGAAGGTGTTGCAGGTGCCAGGCAATGGCTTCCCCTTCGCGGTCCGGGTCCGGTGCTAAGAGCACCTTATCCGTCTTCTGGGCCGCCTGCCTCAGCTCCTTGACTATCTCCCCTTTGCCGCGGATGGTGATGTAATGGGGTTCAAACCCATTTTCGATGTCGATACCGAATTGGCTTTTGGGCAGGTCCCTTATGTGACCCATGGATGACTTAACCAAATAGCCGCGGCCCAAAAACTTGCTTATGGTTTTTGCCTTGGCCGGCGATTCTACTATGACGAGGGTCTTAGCCACTTTTTTCACCTCTGCTGACACCGGGCTAACAGCGGGAATATAGCCCTCCCGGCATCCTCGTGACGAGGCCCTGCAATTCTAGGAAGGTGAGGGCCACGTTTATCTCCCGCGCGGGCAGCCCCACGGCCGCCGCCAGCTCTTCCACCGTCGACGGCACGTCACCCAGGGCGGCCAGAACCTTCTCCTCGGTGGGGGATAGTTTAAGGCCGCCCGTACCTTCCTTGCGTTCCGAGTGAGCCGGAGGGCCGTAACCGGGAAGATATTCCTCCAGGATGTCGTCTACCCCCGTGACCAATTTCGCTCCCTGTTTGATCAAATTCAGGGTTCCCCTGCTATGCAGGCTGGTAATGGGCCCCGGTACGGCGAATACATCCCGCCCCTGCTCCAGGGCGAAATCGGCCGTTATTAGGGCGCCGCTCCTTTCCCCTGCCTCTACCACCACCGTCCCCCGACCAAGACCGCTTATAATGCGGTTGCGGGCCGGGAAGTGGTGCTTCTCGGGCGGCGTACCCGGCGGCAGCTCCGACAATAGGAGCCCCTCACGGACTATTTGTTGGAAAAGGGAGGCGTTTTGACGGGGATAAATTACGTCCACCCCGCACCCTAAAACGGCTATAGTTTTGCCCTTGCCTTGTAAGGCCCCACGATGGGCAGCAGCGTCTATGCCCACCGCCAGCCCGCTCACTACGGTTACCCCTTGTTCCGCCAGTTCCCGGGCCAAGGAATGGGCTACCCTTAACCCGTAGGCCGTGGCCCGCCTGGTGCCCACCACGGCTAGTTTGAGGTTTGCGAGGTACTCCAAACTCCCACGATAATACAACACGGGAGGGGGATTGTAAATGTATTTTAGCTCCTGGGGATAAACAGGGTCGGAAAAAAGGAGGACGCCCACCCCCGCACCGGTAAGCTTGTTCCATAGCTCTGCCGGACGGACTCGGCTCCGCCATTCGAGCAGCCTTTCGCCCCCCTCCCCCAGCCAGGTCAGGCCTCGGAGCTCGTTGGCATCCGCCTTCCAGGCCGCTTCCCCGCTACCGAAGTGTTCGATAAGCTGCAACATTCTGCGGGCTCGCAGTCCGGGACACTGGTGTAAGGCTACCCAGTAGGCCCGGTCTCCAGTTTCATAACTCAATTTTCCCTGTTCCCCCCGCCGAATATTCGCCTTGCAGGGTTCGGCCGGGCAAAAACCGGTTAAAGGTTCTGCTTAGGGGTGTCCTCCGGCCGGTTTCCCCTCCCGATCCTTACCCGTCCTTCCCCGATCACCGATAGCCATTAAAAGGAGAAGGAAGAAAAAAACCTGTAACACCAGGGAAGCCAGGGCGGCCAAAGCTTTGAGCATCAATCCCACCCCCTGTAAAAAGATGCTCTGTAAGGGCTTTTTCCGTTCCACCTTTCGTAGAAAAATATCTACTCAAGGCTTCCTGCTTCATCCACCAGCACCGGCTTATAAGCCTACAACCTCCGGTGTGCACAGGCGTAAATTCCCGCGGAACTCGCGGTACATTCAGATTTATGCCGAAAGGGTATGTTTCTTTCGGCAGTTGCTAGCCCGCTGCCGACCGGGCGAGGGTTACCCCTTTCTTGTTCTCCCTTTCCCCCACCCCCCGGCCGAACCGCCGCAAGAAAGCCTCGTTGGCCTTCCACTCCAGTTCATCTTCCAGGGGGGGTAAAACCACCCCACGGTATCGCCTTTTCAGCGCCAGGGACAAGACGTAATCGGCCAGATGGGGATTTTTCGCCAAGAGGGGACCGTGGAGGTAGGTTCCTATGACCTTCCCGCAAATACACCCTTCGGTGCCGTCCGATCCGTTATTACCAAAACCGAATACCACGTAGCCCAAGGGCTCCCCGGACCCTTCAGCCTCTATAAAGGTGCGGCCTCCATGGTTTTCAAAGCCCACCACCGGCCGAGGGTCGTCCAGGCAAGGAGAGCGAACAGCTATGTTCCCCTTCAGGCGGCTGTTCCCTGCTTCGGTATATACCGGCAGTAGACCAAGGCCGGGAAGTATATCCCCTCCTGCGGTACGGTAATAGCGACCGACGAGTTGGTACCCGCCGCATATGGCGAGGACCGCAGCTCCTTCTTCCACAGCTTCCCTCAGCCAGGGTCCTTTGGTAAGCAGGTCCCCGGCCGCCACTCCTTGTTCCTGGTCGGGACCTCCTCCCAGGAAAAACAAGTCGTATAGTTTGGGATCCAAGGGGTCCCCCAGAGAAACACCGGTTATTTCTACTGCTATCCCCCGCCAACGGGCGCGGCGATAGAGGACCAGGAGGTTGCCGCGGTCTCCGTAGAGATTAAGCAGGTCGGGATACAGGTGGCATATATGCAGCTTCACTTTGCGCTCCCATCCCCTTGAGTAAGCGGCGGCAAAGGGCGAGATTGGTATAAGTGCTTAATATAATGAGGTAGTCAACGGGTTCCTCGACGGCCTCGCGCAGGGCGGCTTCCAGGTCCGGGATCACCCTTAACGCCTCCAGGCTCACCCCGCTGTATTTCAGGCAAACGGCCATATCCCACGCCCTGAGGCCGGAACAAATAATCCGCGCGTAGGGGGACTTAAGGAGGGGCTCCAGGTCGACGTCCCAGAGCCAGGATACATCGCGGCCGTCGGCGGCCAGGTCGTTGATAGCCACCACATATGCCGCCGGACGATTCCCCGCCACGGTCCGCAGGGCTTCGGCCATCCCGACGGGATTCTTGACGAGAACTAGAACACCCTCCTTGCCCGCCAACCGGAAACCCTCTACACGTCCCCGCCCCGGGCGAAAATCCTTCACTACTTCCCGTATTACCGAAGGCTCTACTCCCAAAAGCATCCCTGCGCTGCCGGCGGCCAAGACGTTATAAGCATTATAGACGCCGGGAAGGGGACTCGTCAACCTTATTCGACCGTCGTTAAAAACGAAATCAAGGGAAAAACCGTCTTCCTCCCGGTGGAAATCTTCGCCCCGAAAGGCTCCTTCAGGGCGCGCCCATCCGCAGTGAGGGCAGCGGTAGGAGCCCAAATGACCGTAATGATAATAGGTATACGCCAAGGGTACCCGGCAGGAAGGGCACAGGTGACCTTCCAGGACATCGGCCGGACGGGTCCGGCTAAGGGGGGTACGCTCCAAACTGTAGTAGATAACTTCCCGTCCGTCACCCCCCAAGGAAGCAACTAAGGGATCATCGGCATTGAGGAGGAGCCGGGCCTCGGGCACCTGCGCCAGGGCCCCCTTTATAGAAGAGGCCAACTGATCTAATTCATGGTACCGGTCCAGTTGGTCACGGAGGAGATTGGTAACTACCACCAGGTGGGCGGATACCTGCCTGAGGACTATACCTAAGCTGCCTTCATCCACCTCTAAAACCGCCGCCGGGCCATGGCCTTTACCCCTTGCCCCTTTGAGTAGGGCCGTGGCCACTCCCGCGGGCATGTTGGCCCCTTCGCCGTTGGAAACCACCTGGCGACCTTGAGCGGCCAACAGGCGAGCCAGTAGGTTGGAGGTGGTAGTCTTACCGTTAGTACCGGTAACGATTATAACGGGGCTTAAGCCCCGGGCCAGTTGGCCCAAAAGCCCTGGATAGACCTTGAGCGCTATATAGCCCGGGAGGGAGGTGGCCTCCCGACCTGCCAGGCGACAAAGGAGGGCCGCCAGGCGGCCCAGAAATACGGCCAGCGAACAAAGAATAAGTTTAAACATCACGGGTTTCCTGCCCTCCTACCGGCCTGGTTCGGCGGAACCGCCGCCTAAGTATTCTCCGCAAATGTTCCAATTCCTCCATGTGCCCAACCCAGGCCAAGCCGAAATAGAGAACTGCCCCTAGCCCGATCATAATTAACAGTTCTAACCCTTCCCTTGCTACTCCTAAAGCCGGCCAACCCAAGGCGATCCTCCCGGCCAGGAGCTTCAGGACCAGGCCCATTATAAGGGCGCCCCCCAGACTCTGGACAATGGTACGGCCTACGGCTCCGAAGTCCATGGGCACCAACCCCCTCCGGCGTAGAGAGTAATATAGAAGGAAAGCATTAAACCAGCCAGCCAGTGAATAAGCCAAGGCCAGGCCCCTAACCCCCCAGAGGGGACCTAAGGTAAAATTGAGGACCGTTCCCAGGGCGAGGGTTAAGAGGCTGGTTTTCAAAGGGGTCCTCGTGTCCTGCAGGGCGTAAAAGGCGCGGGCCAGAATCTCATAGGCTCCGTAAGCGGCAATACCTAAAGCGTAAAAAGTAAGGGCCCCGGCGGTGAGGAGGGTATCCTGGCGCGTAAAACGCCCGTGTTCGAAAAGCACCTTGATTACCTGCTCTCCCAGTACCATCAGTCCCACGGTGGCCGGCAGGGCCAGGAAAACAATCGTTCTTAAGGAAGTAACCAGGTAGCTGCGGAAGGTTTCCCGTTCTTCCTGGGCGGCCAGCCGGGTTAGGGCCGGCAGCAAGGTAATACCTATGGAAGTGGCAAAGAGCATGGGGACCATCACCACCCGGCTAGCAAGGGTCAGGGCGTTAATAGAGCCCTGGGGCAGAAAAGAGGCGATGAAGGTCTGGTTGATAAAAAGGTTGATCTGGGCGATGGAGAGGCCCAAGGCCACCGGCAACATAAGATGACCGATCCGCCTTATAGCCGGATGGTAAAAGTTAAGGGACAAGCTATAACGGGGCTTGAGGCGCCCTACACCCCAGACCTGTACCAGAAAGTTAAGGAAGGCCCCTATCAGAGTGGAAACCGCGAAGGCCGCAATGCCCAGAGGCTGGGCCAGGATAATACCGAAAACAATAATGGCCGCGTTATATACAAGAGGGCCGATAACCGTTCCGATAAAGGACTGGTAGGCGTATTCGGTTCCCATGAGGACCCCGTTCAGGGAGTGGAACAATATACTGACTAGACCGATGCGGGTCAAAAAGGCCGTGTAGGCTACCTCCTGGTCGTCGAAACCCGGAGCCACGAGGCGCACCAGGAACGGCGTCGCGGACATGCAGAGGAGGATGGCCAGGCTCACCAGGAGGAGTACTGTATTGAAAGCAATACTTACAACTTCCCAGACCTCTTTTTCCCTTTTCTCCGCCAAATAGGTGGACAGGACCGGGATAAAGGCAGAACTTATCCCGCCTCCCACCAGGACCAAATAAATGGTGTCCGGAATAACAAAGGAAGTATTGAGCATGTCCGTTAGGCGGTTCTGGCCGAAAAGGGCGGAGATGGCCGTATTACGCAAAAACCCTAACACGCGGGAGGCGATGGAGGCAGCGGTCATCACCATGGCCCAATGGGCCAAGCCCAATTCCACCCGGGCCGTTGCTTTTTCCGTCACCAGCAGACCTTCCCTCTACGTTGCTTTGAAATATCTCCTTCCATTTTTGCCGGGCTAAGGGTATTTTAACCCCTTCGAGGCGGCAAAAAAAGAGGGGGCCGACGTGGAAGGTTCAGCCTCCCCATGGAGAGCGGTATTGAAGGGCTTCGGCCAGGTGGTGCTCTTCAACCACCTCTGCCCCCTCCAGGTCGGCAATGGTACGCGCCACCTTAAGGACGCGGTCGTGGCCCCGCAAGGACAGGGCGAGTTTATTAAAGGCCGAGCGCAAAAGAAGCTTGGCCGCCCGGGAAAGGCGGCAGTGCTCCCGGGCTTGCTGTCCGCTCATTTCAGCATTGCAGCCTAGGCCCCACGACGCCAGGCGCCGGCGCTGCCGCTCCCTGGCCTCCGTCACCCTCTGACGGACCACCGCAGAGGGTTCCGCCCCCTCTTTAGTTTCAATCTCCCGGTACTCAAGACGGCGTATTGCTATATGGAGGTCAATGCGGTCCAGCAGAGGACCGGACAAGCGTTTGCGGTACTGGGCTATCTGATAAGGGGTACAGGTGCAGGCTTTCCTCTCGTCGGCGAAGTAGCCGCAGGGACAAGGATTCATACTTGCGATAAGGATAAAATTGGCAGGATAGGTAATAGCTGCCGCAACTCGCGCCACGGTAACCACCCGGTCTTCTAAAGGCTGGCGCAGGGCTTCCAAGACATCCCGGCGAAACTCCGCCACCTCATCGAGGAAAAGAACACCGTGGGTCGCCAAACTCACTTCGCCGGGTTTCGGCACCCGGCCACCGCCGATAATACTGGCCGTGGAAGCGGTATGGTGAGGCGCGCGGAAAGGCCGCTCCGTCATTAAGCCCTGGCCCGGGGTCAAGAGCCCGGCTGCGCTGTAAATCTTGGTCACCGTTAAGGCTTCTTCGTAGGTTAAGGGCGGCAGAATGGAAGGTACACTCCGGGCCAGCATGGTCTTCCCGGCCCCGGGGCTTCCGATGAGAAGTACATTATGGCCGCCGGCTGCCGCGATCTCCAGGGCCCTCTTGGCGGCCTCCTGTCCCTTGATTTCTGCCATATCAATTCCGGCGGTATACCTGATTGGGCCGGACGGATCTGCCGCTTCGACTACGGGCAGTTCTCCCTCACCCCGCAGGTAGGCCACGACTTCCACGAGATTTTCGGCCGCCATTACCCTCAAACGGGTGGCCAGAGCGGCTTCGTTAGCATTGGCCGACGGCACAATAAAAGTGGCTCCCGGCTCGATCTCTTGAAGGGCCAGGGCCATGGGCAAGACTCCAGGAACCGGCTGCAGGGTGCCTTCCAGGGAGAGCTCTCCCACGGCATACACCGACGCTGCCGCCTCGCCTTTCAGTTCGCCCGCGGCGGATAAAATGCCCAGGGCTATGGGCAGGTCGTAAATAGGGCCCTCTTTCTTTATGTCACCGGGGGCCAGATTGACGATGATGCGGCGAAGGGGAAACTCGAATCCGGAGTTCTTGAGGGCTGCCCTGACTCGTTCTCGGGCTTCTCTTACCGAAGGGTCCGGGAGCCCTACCACCTCAAAAAGGGGCAGGCCACTTCCAATATCTACCTCCACCCTTACCTTTTGACCCTCCAGGCCCACCAGGACGACGGAGTTAACAATGGCCAGCATTTGGAACCCCCGATAAGTCGTAAAGGTACGGCCAACTACAGAAAAACACTACTTGTTTCGCCAGCCGAAGATGTTTACTTTTTCAGCGCCCACCAGGACCAGCTTACTGCGTTTCCAGCACAACCTGAGGGAGAAAACCCAACCGGGCCGGCACCTATTGGTCACGTGGAGGGGTACCAGTACCTCAAGGTCCTGGTCCCGCACTCTAAATCTTAAACGTCCCGGCAAAACCTCCACCAGTTCATATTTTCCAACCCAGGAAGGCCTATCATAGGGCCTCCGGTAACTGTAACGCAGGTCTAGGGCCAGGAGGGCTGCAGCCGCCGCCAGGAATTCCTTTTTCACCTTGGTACCTATATGCCACAAAGCGGTGGCCTCTCCGGGATCTAGCAACTTTTCTTCGGCAAGCCACTTGGCCAGCTTTCTCACTATAGTCCCGGCGTACTCCAGGACCTGGAGGTCCATAATTTCCTCCATGGCGTATTCGCCGAAGAATTCGGGCGCGCTGCGCACCAGCATTTCCGGAGGAAAAACTTGGGTAAAGCCATATTTAGTGCGGCGGGAGTACTTTTTCCAAATAGCCCTTTCCATGCGGGTCAGGTGCCATGTTCCGTAACGATCCAGGTACTCCTGCCAGGCGGGGATAAGACATTCATATCGTCTCCGGGTCTTGGGGCCCACTATGCCCCTTTGGGCTTCGAGAAATCTATTTAGCACTTCTGCTATGGAGGGATTGCCCTTCGGAAAGGCTATGATACGTCCTGTCGGCATCGGTAGAACCACCCCTTGGTTTTCATGCCTATCAAAGAGCCAACTTTAATATTAGCTCCTCCCCACTCATGCTCCCTTGACCCATTCATGCTCTGACGTATCCCCAGTTTTGATCCCGGCCTGCTTGGCTTTCGCTCGCAAAGGCCTCCCTCGCGGGCAGGACTTTTGCTTGGCTTAAAGGCTTAAGGCAGGCTTCCCGGCAGGATTTAAGCATCCGGCCTCAGTTGCCGGCCGCAAGGATACATGCCCTCGAGATCGGAAGAGCGTCGTGTAGGGAAAGAGTGTAGATCTCGGTGGTCGCCG
>DOLC01000109.1 GCA_003509545.1 Peptococcaceae bacterium | reverse complement strand
CTGGCCCTTCCATTAT
This sequence comes from Peptococcaceae bacterium, assembly GCA_003509545.1. GTDB lineage: Bacteria > Bacillota > DSM-521 > Neomoorellales > Neomoorellaceae > UBA12545. The sequence goes on along the minus strand of DOLC01000109.1, from coordinate 4,253 downwards.
GTCTAACCCTTTATATTATAGCCCTTCCGGCCGGGCTGTACCAAGATCCCAGTTCCTTAAGCCGGCCCTTATTCCTGCAGCCCGGAACCCCGCCTGTAGAGGCCTCCGGCCGCCCGGCAGGGCCCTCCCGCTGGGCGCCGGCCATTACCGGATGTACACAAAGGCCCGGGCGGTCCACCGTCCGGGTGCAACCGCGTGCCTCCGCCGGCTGTGGGGTATTAGGGCATCCCCGGGCAAATACCGCGATCCGTGGTAAGCGCCGCAACCTGGAGTCCCCCTATCGGCCCCCCTCGCGGGCTTCTACCCCTTCTCCTGTGGCGGGGCGGTTCCACCACGTGCGGCCGAGGGCAACAAAAGTACCCAGCATCAAGCCCAGCACCGCCGCCACGGCGACGTTAAGGAAGAGGCGGGGCCGCACCTTTTCCGGCGGGCTCACCCCGTCGATTACCCGGGCGGGGTGCAGGGATGAAAGTTTATCCTGAAGGGATAGGTACTGGACCATCAACCCCACCCTTTCCTGGGCCTGCATGCTCTGCAGCAGGGAGAGCTGCAGAGCGTAGAGCTGGCGCTCTATGTCCCCTAAAGGTTCCTTTTCCAGGCTGGCGATGATGGACTGGATCCTATCCCTATCTATACTCCCCCGCTCCAAGTCCTGGCTTATTTGTTCGAGATTTTCCTTTAGGGGAGCCAGCTTTTCGCGGTACACCCGGTTTCGTTCTTCCAGAAAAAGGGCCAGCATTTTATCGGCCACCGCGGTGGTTTCTTCCGGATCCCTACCCTCCAAGGAGAACTTTATGTAATTAGTATCCTTAACGATTTCCCCTTCAGCCTCAAAAATTGAAGGGTCCACCTCCAGGGACAGCTGTTCCAGCGCCTTGGCCAGCAGCGCCCTGCTCTCCAGCACTTCCTTTGCCTCGTTGGGTTTAAAGGATTCGGGATCGGTATTGTCCAGCTCCACCAAGGTTTCCACCCGGTAAACCGGGGGACTTAAAAGGCTGAATACCACTGCAGCCAGGAGGGCCATCAAGGTGACCAGGATAATGAGCCTGCGCTGGTTCCAGAGGGCCAGCACCAGCTCCCGCAGATCGATTTCCTCCTCACCAGCGCCGTACGAAGGTTTTGCCCCAGCTGTCTCCATCTTTAGGCATCTGCTCCTTTCCACTCCGACTAAAGGACGACACCGATCTTGTTTTTCCTGCCCCTTGATGCCGGGGGCACCACAGGGGTTCAACTTAATCCTGCGAACAAGGGGCCGCCGCCAGGGTACTTACGCGCCCGGGCCGGTCTTGCCCGGTCCGGCAGCATGCCCGCCTTCCTTTTCCGGCGTCCCACCTTCCCCGCCACCGGCGGTCTTCGCTACCGCAGACTGCTGGTCCCGGGCTTCTTTGGCCCTCTTGCGGCGGTTTTTAAAAAAGCCCAGGATCCCCAGAAACACCACGATGAGCGCTCCGGCCAGGGCCGAGGCGAAAATAACAATAACCAGCGATACCCCGGGGAAGGTCCACATCAAAAAGTGGATGTCCACCGGGACGGCGTTCTGCACCGCGAACACCGCTATCAACAAAACAAAAACCAGGGCCAGCACACCCCAAAGCTGCATGAAATACTACCCCCGTTCGCGTCTGTTTGTGAGCCTAAGACCGTCCCGGGGAGCGGAACGCCTCCCCCCTGGCCCCAAAAACCTTACAGAATCCCAACCGGCTTCCACCCTTGGGTAAGAATAATGGGGATTTTCGACACCAAGGTTGTTTTTTCCTCCTCCACTCCACCGGAAATCGCCCTCGGTTCCCGGCCCGTAAGGCCCCGGCAGGTCACCCCGGGCGGGCCGGGCAGGGCCGCGCCCTGCAACAGTACCCATCAAGAAGCAAGGGCCCGGGATTTCCTCCCCGGGCCCTCCGATACACCGGTTCTAATCTTCCGCAGCTATTATTACGGCGCGGCCTGTTCCCAAGCACTCCTGCGCCTCTGAAAAGAGCTCTTCCGGTGAAGGAGGGGGTTCCGGCTCCTTTCGGCCGGCGCTGCGGGCTATGAGCCTTAACGCGAGCCACCGCTGCTGCATGCGCTTGTGGAGGCGGGTTACGTACGCCGGCAGCTCTCTATCGATCCAGTCCTCTAGGTAATTACCCACGTAATCGCGGTCGGCGGCGGTGGGCATTTTATAAAAAGCGGCCTTTGCCGCCCGTACGCGGCCGCCGGTGTAAGGCAGCCACCACGGCCGGTAGGGCTCCTCACCGCTGTCGGCGCGTAAGTACCTTATATATTTTCCGGCCACCAGAAAGCTCAGGGCGGGCTTTATCCAAAAGCGCGCGGCTGCGCCCACGCGCAGGATACGGCCGTCTCCCCACAGAAGCAGCTTCCACTGGAGGGCCCGGGCCTGGCGCAGGTATGCCCTTCCCGCGGCGGACAGGACGCCCTGTAGCCGAAGGATCCCGGCCTCCTCAGGGGCTATGCCCCCTTCCACCGCTGCGCGAAAGCCCCGGAAATAGGCCTCTTCCTCATTCCGGTCCTGCACCCACTTGACGGCCTGCAGAACTTCTTCGGCCACCTCCGGCCACACGATATCCGGCCGGTCCCTCCAGCCGGGGCCCAGCTTAGCGGTAATTCTTTCAAGCTGTGATTTAACAGTACCCGGCTTAATACCAAGAGAAGCCGCTATCTCCCACCGTTTTAACCCGGCCCTGGCCAGCAGGGCTACCTGCAGTTCCAGCTCTGCCAGGGTAAGCCGGGCAACAACGAGTTTGCCCTCCCCCGGGGACATTTTTATTACCCCATCCTTTCCTTGGCAAGGCGTGCCGGGATCGATTATACCGGTATCCGGTACCCCTAATCAACCATCTTGACCGGCCGGTGCATCTGCCGGAAGCCTTCGGAATACGGGAGGGCATTTCCCCACCCGGCGGATAATATGCTTAGGGGAGGTGGCCCGGCGGGCCGCCTCCCCTTAAGCTGTGCTTTACGTCTGTTCCTGCCCCGGAGGCAGGAAGGGCGCAGCCGGGGCCTGGCCGTCGTGGTCTAGAAGATATTTGACGTAGCGGGACAGGTAGTAGTTCAGCCCGGTCAGCGGCCGGCCGCGCACGGCTGCATTCCACAAGGCCTTGGTCTCCGGAGTTTCGGCCTGCCAGCCGGCAATGGCCTGGGCAAAGTAGCTGCGTACCCTCTCCTGGTTCTCCGTATTGGGGTTCATGGGCACAACGTAGCGCCGGGCGTAATTGATCCCCTTCCATTTGGCAAACACGAGGGCCTTGCCCAGGGTACCGCTGGCATCCATGGACATTAGGGGGGCCGTTACCTTGGCCATGGGGCTCACCTCCTTTCGCCCCTCATTCTAGCAGGGGCTGAAAGAAGGGGCCAACTTCGCAGCCGGCAGGGACCCGGCGGTGCCCCACCGTATCCCATCGGGAAAGGCAAAAGCAGGGCCTTAGGCCGGCACACTTTGTCCTCCGGCCCTTCGTCTGATGTGGGATCACCCCAAAATAAGCCCTTTGCTTCGACCCGGCGGTTAAGCTGTACTTAATTCTTCCGGCACTACCCCCCTACCCTCTCCGTACCCACTCCGTCTAATAGACACAGCTCTTCTCTGGCCTGATCCAGCCACCTGCGCCCCTCTTCAGCGGGTGCTCTTCTCATAGAGTATTTTCCCCTCCGCTAAAGCCTGTCGGATAAAGGGACGGTCCTGCATCCGTTGCCATTCTTCCGGCGTGTAAACCAGAATGTCGCTCGGCACGCGGGGAGCGAGTTCTCTATAAACATAACCCGTTTCTGTTAAGGAAACGCCTGAGCAGTGTTTCTTCAGAAGTGTAAGGCAAGATAAAGACTTTGTCCGTGGAGGAGCTGGATGACCTGGCGGAAAAATTCACCCAAAAGACGTTTTTCGACCGCCCCGGCCAGCTCCTTATCCCCCGTGCGGTCTGATCTAAAAATAACCACTTCTTGCTCAGCCTGGCCCTCTTCAGGTAAAATAAAGAAAAACAGGAGAAACCGGCGATGCCCGTGGATCACGACCGCCTTTTTAAGGAACTACTGACCACCTTTTTCCGGGAATTTATGGAACTCTTTTTCCCTGAAGCCCATGCTTTAATCGACTATTCGGACACCAGATTTTTAAGCCAGGAGCTCATAACGGATATTACTGCTGGAGAAAAGCATTACGTGGATATCTTAGCAGAAGTTAAAGTAAAAGGGGAAGACGGGTACGTCCTGGTACATATTGAGCCCCAGGCCTACCGGCAGGCCGACTTTGCCCGGCGCATGTT
>DOLC01000023.1 GCA_003509545.1 Peptococcaceae bacterium | reverse complement strand
CATCCTGTTTTTTTTTTTAATGATACGGCGACCACCGAGATCTACACTCTTTCCCTACACGACGCTCTTCCGATCTAGGCCTGCTCTGCAAGAAGTGGGGACAATTCAGGGAAAAGAGGGGTTGACGAGGTGGCGGGCTGCCTTTTTCTGGTGGGAACCCCCCTGGGGAACCTCGAGGACATCACCTTAAGGGCCCTTAAAACCTTAAAAGAAGTGGACCTTATAGCCGCCGAGGATACCCGCCATACCAGGAAGCTCCTGAGCCACTACGGCATTACTACGCCTCTAACCAGTTATCACCGCCACAACCAGGAGACCAAGGGCGAGGTTCTCCTCCGGCTCCTCCTGGAGGGCAAACAAATAGCCCTGGTCACGGACGCCGGCATGCCGGGCATCGCCGATCCCGGGGAAGCCCTGGTTCGGCAGGCTGCCGAGGCCGGGGTAGAGGTAGCCGTCGTCCCCGGGCCCAGCGCCGTCATTGCGGCCCTGGCCGTATCGGGCCTTTCCACCAGGCGCTTCCTCTTCGAAGGATTTTTGCCGCGCAAGAGAGGGGAAAGGAAAGAGAGGTTGGAAGATCTCGCCGCCGAGGAAAGAACCCTGGTCTTCTACGAGGCGCCCCACCGGTTGGTGGAGACTCTGGAGGATATGGTGGAAGTTTTCGGCGGGCAGCGCAGGGTGGCCGTCGGTCGGGAACTGACCAAAAAGTTTGAGACGGTCCTGCGCAGCAGCCTGGAGGGCGCCCTGGACCATTTCCGGCGAGAAGCCCCTAGGGGCGAGGTAACCCTGGTGGTGGAGGGCGCTTCGCCCTGCCGCCCGGCCATGGTACCCCGGGAGGCCGCCCTCCTGGTGGAGGCCCTGGAAAAGGCGGGGCGACCGCGCAGGGAAGCCCTGGCCGCCGTAGCCAGGTTCTACGGTCGCCCTCGGCGGGAGATCTACCAGGTCTGCCTGGAGGGCGAGACCTAAACGGCGATAGAACTCATGGCCGCCGCGCAGTCGCGGCACACGTTTTTGCCCCGGAAATTGGTGACGTTTTCCGCATTGCCGCAGAAGACGCAGGCGGGCTCGTACTTTTTCAGGATGATCTTTTCCTGGTCGACGTAGATTTCCAGGGCATCCTTTTCTTCAATGCCCAAGGTGCGCCGCAGCTCGATGGGAATGACAATGCGGCCTAGCTCGTCCACCTTGCGGACGACTCCGGTGGATTTTAACAAGTCTTTCCTCCCCCTTTTCTACATGGTTCGACAACTTAGCTATATGGTACCACCTTTTCCAGTTCTAGTAAAATCGAAGAATCCGGGAAAAACGGCTATTTTGACCCTTTTTAGGCAAAACTTGACAGATTGCTTGCTTTTTTAATATAATACTCCTGAATTTGCAGAAAGGGGACGGCCTTTAAATGGGGGATAAGGTTTTTTATGTAACTACCCCGATCTACTATCCCAGCGATAAACTCCATATCGGCCATGCCCTTACCACCACCATGGCCGATACCCTGGCCCGCTATAAGCGGATGCGGGGTTATGATGTTTTTTTCCTTACCGGCTCGGACGAACACGGCCAGAAGATCCAGCGCAAGGCCAGGGAGGCGGGCCTTGAGCCCCTGGAATACGTGGACCGCATTGTGGCCACCTTCCGCGAGCTGTGGCGCCGGCTGGAAATCTCCTACGACGACTTCATTCGCACCACCGAGGAGCGCCACAAGAAGGTGGTGCAAGATCTGTTCCGGCGGATTTACGAGAAAGGGGATATTTATAAGGCGGAGTACGAAGGCTGGTATTGCACCCCCTGCGAGACCTTCTGGACGGAGCGCCAGGTCCAAGAGGGGAAGTGCCCGGACTGCGGCCGGCCGGTGGAACTCCTGCGGGAGGAGAACTACTTCTTCCGCATGAGCAAGTATGCCGACCGGCTCCTCCAATACATCGAAGAGCACCCCGAGTTTATTCAGCCCCCGTCGCGGCGCAACGAAATGATTAACTTCATCAAGGGCGGTCTCGAGGATCTGTGTGTGTCCCGCACCACCTTCGACTGGGGCATACCCGTACCCATAGATCCCAAACACGTGATCTACGTGTGGTTTGACGCCCTGACCAACTACATCTCGGCCCTGGGCTTCGGCACCGAAAACGACGAGCCCTTCCGGAAGTACTGGCCGGCGGCGGTGCACCTGGTGGGCAAGGACATCGTGCGCTTCCACACCGTCATATGGCCGACCATCCTCATGGCCGCAGGCATCGACCTGCCGCGCCGGGTGTTCGGCCACGGCTGGCTGCTGGTGGACGGGGGTAAGATGTCCAAATCCAAGGGCAATGTAGTAGATCCCATGGTCCTCATAGACCGCTACGGTTCCGACGCCATCCGCTACTTCCTCTTGCGGGAAATGCCCTACGGCGCCGACGGGTATTATTCCGAAGAAGCCCTGGTGAACCGCCTGAACAGCGACCTGGCCAACGACTACGGCAACCTCTTAAATAGGACTGTGTCCATGATAGAGAGGTTCTGTGGCGGCCTGATTCCTGCTCCGGCCGGGGAGGAGCCCCTGGACCGAGAACTCAAAGAGCTGGCCGGCCGCATCCCGGACGAGGTAGATGAGGCCCTGGAGCGCTTTGAGTTCGCCCGGGCTCTAACCGCCATATGGCAGCTCATCAACCGGGCCAACAAATACATCGAGGAGACGGCTCCTTGGGCCCTAGCCCGGGACCCGGATAAGAGGCCCCGGCTGCAGACCGTGCTGTATAACCTAGCAGAGGCCGTCCGCCAGGCCACGGTTATGTGTTCTCCCTTCATGCCGGGTGTACCGCCTCGGGTATGGGAGCAGCTGGGTATCCAGGATGCCTCCTACGCCCAGACCTGGGACAGCCTTAAGGAATGGGGAGGATTGCCGGCCGGCAGCCGGGTTAAAAGGATTGCTCCCCTCTTCCCCAGGGTGGAGTGGACGGATGGGGAGGAAGCAGGGCTCGATGTGGGCAAGGAAAAGGAGGACCGCCAATCGGAGCCCCAGGCTGCGCCCGAAGGGACTGATGAGGTGATCGGTCTAGAAGAATTTTCGCGCCTTAAGCTCCGCGTTGCCCAGGTGCTAAAGGCCGAAAGGGTGCCCCAGACCGATAAACTCCTCAAGCTGGAGGTAGACCTGGGAGGAGAGACCAGGACGGTGGTGGCAGGTATTGCCCGTTATTACCAGCCCCAAGAGCTCGTAGGCAAGAAGGTGGTGCTGGTGGCCAACCTGAAGCCTGCTAAGTTGCGCGGTATTTGGTCCCAGGGCATGGTGCTGGCAGCGGTGGAGGGGGAGCACTTGAGCCTTATCACCCCGGAGCGGGATGTTCCTCCAGGAGCCCAGGTGCGGTGACGGGGGGAAGCCGAAATGACCCGCGATATTATCGATTCCCATGCCCATCTGAACGATCCCGCCTTCAGCCGCGACCTCCCGGAGGTCATCGCCCGGCTGCAGGAAGCCGGGGTGTCGGCGGTCATCAACGTAGGCTACGACGTCCGTTCTTCCCGGGAAGCGGTGGCCCAGGCCTACAACTGGCCCGTTCTAAGGGCGGCGGTGGCCGTCCATCCCCATGAGGCGGCCACCTTCAACGAGGAGAGCGCCCGGGTGATCCGGAGCCTTGCCCTGGACCGTCGGGTAGTGGCCATAGGCGAAACGGGGCTTGATTATTACCGCAACCTGTCGCCCCGGCGGCAGCAGGAGGAGGTATTCCGCTGGCACCTCCGGCTGGCCAAGCAGCTAAACCTCCCGGTCATCATCCACGACCGCGATGCCCACCAGGATGTGCTGCGGATTTTAAGGGAGGAGGGGCGGGCCCTGCGGGGAGTGGTTATGCACTGCTTTTCGGGGAGCTGGGAAATGGCCCGGCAGTGCCTAGACATGGGCTTCTACATCTCCCTGGCCGGACCCGTTACCTTTAAGAACGCCGTAAAGGTGCGGGAAATCGCGGCCCGGGTGCCCCTGGACCGACTGCTGGTGGAGACCGACGCCCCCTACTTGACCCCCGAACCTTACCGCGGCCAGCGGAACGAGCCGGCCAACGTGTGCCTGGTGGTCGAAGGGGTGGCGGCGGCCAGGGGAGTGGCGGTGGAGGAGATTATAGAGGCTACTTCAAACAACGCCCGGCAACTGTTCCGGTTGGATTGAATCCGTTTCCGGCCCCGGGGTTTCGCCTGGCGGCGAGGAGGTCATGGTGAAGATTAGGGAGGGGTTAACCCCTCCCTTTCTCTTATTCGGACCCCGGGCGCGGCCGGAGGTTCTTGCCTCTGGCGGCCTTGAGCTCCCGAGACCTTGGGGATGGGTTTAAAGTGAGAATAATATGGCAAAAATTATCGCCGGGAGTAAAATCGTGTCCTCAAGGTAAAAGGGAGTGAAAAGAATTGGCAGCGGATACTCGATACCGGGCTCTGAGGGCCACTCTACTGTTGGTAATCACCCTCTGGTCCCTGGTGTCGATAGGATGGACGGGTCGAGAAATACAGATACATGCGGACGGCCGGGTCCTGGAGACGGTCACCCGGAGCTGGACGGTGGCCGGCGCCCTAGAAGAAGCCGGTGTACCCGTCGGCCCGGAGGATCTGGTCATCCCCGAACCCACCAGCTCCGTCACGCCCGGTTTGGTGGTCACCGTCGAACGCCCGGTTCGGGTGCAGGTCTACGCCGATGGCCGGGAACAGGAAGTACGGATAGCGGTGCCTACCGTAGCCCAGGTTTTGGCCGCGGCTGGCCTCACCTTGGGTCCTCTGGATCGGGTGGAGGCCGACCTTGACGGCAGGGAAGGGCAAGCCTCCTTGCGGGTTGTCCGGGTCCGGCAGGACGTCGAAGTAACCCGGGAGGCCATCCCCTACAAGGTGGAGCGCCAGGCCGATTTCCAGTTGGAGCGCGGCGAGGAAAGGGTGGTGCAGGAAGGACGGGAAGGAATAAGGTGCTATAAGTACTTGGTGACCAAAGAAGACGGCCGGGTGGTCAAGCGGGAGTTGATGGACACCTGGGTGGAAGCCCAGCCCCGGTCCAAGGTCGTCGCCTACGGCACACGAACGCCTGAGGCTGCGGCCGCCGTGGGGGGCATGGGTAAAATCCTGGAGGTGGAGGCCACCGCCTACACCCATACCGGCAATCCCACGGCCACGGGGATTTATCCTTACCGGGGGATCGTAGCTGTGGATCCCAGGGTTATCCCCCTGGGGACCAGGTTATACATTGAGGGCTACGGTTATGCCTGGGCCCAGGATACGGGCGGGCTCATCAAGGGCCACCGCATCGATGTCTTTATGGAAACCGAGGAAGAAGCCCTTCACTGGGGACGGCGCCGGGTGAAGGTGCATATCTTAGAGTAAAGGAAGCTTTGTGCCAGCAATTTACCAGGAGCGGCGGCAGGAAAATATTGCTCCGGCGTCGAAAGAGTCATAGCCAGTTTTGGTAGGGCAAGGGGGTGGCCCCTTGGACGGGTGGATCACCGCCTGGAGGCAGAAAAAGCAGGCGAGAACGCGCCGCCGCTTCTTTTTTTTATTTCTATTGGTTTTCCTCCTGCTGGCGGCAGGTACCGGCTGGGGAGTGACCAATTTCGGGTGGAAGAAAATAGACCTGAAGGTCGACGGCGAAGAAAGGGCGCTGCGGACGTGGGCTGGAGACGTCCGGCAGCTGCTGGAGGAGCAGGGGATTACCCTTTACCCGGAGGACGAGGTCGTTCCCCCTCCGGAAACCCCCCTGGCCGGGGGTATGGCCGTGGAAGTGAGGCGGGCGGTAGAGGTTACTATTATAGCCGATGGGAAGGAGCACAGGCTGCGCCTGGTTCCCACCACCGTGGAGGCGGCCCTGGCCCGGGCCGGCATTACCCTGGGCCCTGAAGATAGGGTCGAACCCGGCCGGCAGGAGCTCGTTGGAGGGGGAGACACCATAAGGGTGGTCCGGGTTACCACCCGGACCGAGACGGTAGAAGAAGAGCTGGACTACCGGATCGTTCGCCGGAACGACCCCCAGCTCGAAAAGGGCATTGCCCGCCTGGTACAGCGGGGCCAGAAGGGGATCCGGCAGACGGAGTACCGCGTTACCTACGAGGACGGGCGGGAAGTTAAGCGGGAGCTCATAAGCCAGAGGGTGCTCAAGGAGCCGGTGGCCGAAATAGTGGCGGTGGGAACCCTGGCCGAAGTTTCCCGCGGCGGCCGGGTTTTGAGTTTTGAGCGCGTTCTGTGGGCTACGGCCACGGCCTACACCCATACCGGCCGCCGGACGGCTACCGGTACGGTTCCCCGGGTGGGCACGGTGGCCGTGGACCCGTCGGTCATCCCCCTGGGCAGCAGGCTGTACATCGAAGGCTACGGCTACGGCCGGGCCGAAGATGTGGGCAGCAGTATCAAAGGAGACCGCATCGACGTGTTTTTGGACACCGAGGAAGCTACGCGGCGGTGGGGCGTAAGGCGCGTTAAAGTTTATGTGCTGGAGTGAAACGGGCTTTTTCTTGGTCTTCCGGGGCTTTTGTAGTATAATTAAAATAGGTGGAGGGAAAGGATAGTGTACCCGGTTGTCGGCCCCGGCAGACTTATATCCTTTATGCAGAGCAGGGGGTTGAGCCCCCGTAGATCTCTGGGGCAGAATTTTCTTGTAGACGCCAATATAGCCCGCAAGATAGCGGAGGAGGCGCGGCTCCGGCCGGAAGACGTGGTGGTGGAGATAGGGCCGGGGCTGGGAGCCCTGACCCTGCAATTGGCCGGGCGGGCCAAGATGGTCGTGGCCCTGGAGATAGACCGGGGCCTGCTGAGGGCCCTGGAAGAAATATTGGGAGACCGGCCGGAGGTACGCCTGGTGGAAGGCGACGCCTTGAAGGCGGACTTCGACGGGCTGGTGGAGGAAGCCCTGGGGCTGCAGGACGGGGGGAGGTTGCCCGACTACAAGGTAGTGGCTAACCTTCCCTATTATATTACTTCCCCCCTCTTGGTCCGCCTGTTAGAAGGGGGCTTCCACATCCGGGAGATGTTGCTTATGCTCCAGGCCGAGGTAGCCAGGCGCCTCGTCGCTCCCCCGGGCGGCAAGGAGTACGGCGCCCTGACCTTGCTGGTGCAGTACTATGCCCGGGCTGCAATCGTGATGCACGTTCCGCGCACCGTTTTCTATCCCCGGCCGGAGGTGGATTCGGTGGTGGTGCGCCTGGAAGTTCACCGCCGGCCGCCGGTGGAGGTAGGAGACAGGGACTTTTTCTTCCGGGTGATCCGGGCGGCCTTTGGCCAGCGGAGGAAAACCCTGGCTAACGCCCTGCGCAGTCTGGTGGGTACGCGAGGCCCCGTGGAGGAGGCCCTGGCGGCGGCGGGAATCGATCCCTCCCGCCGGGGGGAGACCCTGTCCCTGGAGGAGTTCGCCGGCCTTAGCCGCTGCCTGCAGGCCTGTATGGGAAGAAGGTGACAGCTATGTATTTTATCAGTCCTACCAAGGGTCGCCTCAGCGTGGAGGAAATGTTTCAGGACATTATGGCCTTTATCGAGGCCGCTCCCGACGCCCAGTACAAGGTAATTATCGGCACCGACTCCCAGGCCCGGTTGAATACGTGTTTCGTAACCGCCATCATCATCCACCAGGTAGGCAAGGGAGCCCGGTATTATTACCGCAAGAAATACCAGCGGAAGATCAGCTCCCTGAGACAGAGGATTTTCTATGAAACGGCCCTCAGCCTGGAAATCGCCAGTTTCCTGGCCCAGAAGCTGGCGGCCAACGGTCACCCGGAACTAAACGTAGAGATCCATCTGGATGTAGGGCCCAACGGAGACACCAAGGAGCTCATCCGGGAAGTCGTAGGCATGGTGGTAGGAAGCGGCTTTGCGGCCAAAATAAAGCCCTATTCCTGCGGTGCCTCCAAGGTGGCGGATAAATACACCAAGAGCGGCTGAAGGGAGGAGGAAAAGGCCCCGCCGTCTCTTACGCGCTCCGAGGACCGTTGAGCAAGAAGCCGGCTGACTACAGCCGGCTTCTTGCTCGCTGGGTTTCTCCTCCGAAAATACGCTTTAGCTATTTTCCTTCTTCTGCTGGTGCCGCGCAGGCGGCATGAACGTCTCCTCCGAACTCTCCCTGTGTCTTCTTTTCCTTGGTGCCGCCTTCCCTCTATATGGCGAAGACATGGTTGCCGATGACGGTGATTATCTGCCGGGTCCATACCCAGGGGCTGGTGGCGGTTACCGGATTCCAGAAGAACAGGGCTCCTCCGCTGGGATCCTTCCCCGCCAGGGCGTCCCTGGCCGCCTGGTAGGCGGTGGTATTGGGCTGCAGCCAAATCTGGCCGTTGCTGACACATTCGAAGGCGTATGGCTCATAGATCACCCCGGCGATGGTGTTTGGGAAGCGCCCGTCCCGCACGCGATTGAGGACCACGGCGGCCACGGCTACCTGGCCCGCATAGGGCTCGCCCCGCGCCTCGGCATATACCAGCCGGGCCAATAGGTCCACATCCTGGGCCGAATAGCTTATACCTCCCCGCGAGGCGGTACTTCCCCGAGAGGCGGCAGGGGAGGCGGCCGTTTTACCGGCGGCGGGAATCCATAGGGCTTGTCCGGGATAAATATAGGAACCGGACAGGCCGTTGACCCACATGATATCCTGGTAAGGTACACCGTACCACTGCCCGATTAGGAAAAGGGTATCTCCCGGGCTCACGACATGTACTCTACCCGGCACGTCGGGTATCCAGAGGACCTGCCCGGGGTAAATCCATGTATCCGGCAGGCCGTTTATTATCTGGAGCTCCCAGGCTCCTATGTTATAACGCTGGCCAATCAAATAGAGGGTATCTCCTCGCTGGACGGTGTAAGTAGCCGCTTGGGCGGGGCGGGAAGAGAGAAACAGGGCGAAAAGGAAGGCGAGCACCAGACCGGCAAGAAGGCCTTTTTTTCCTTTCCTAATGGCCACCCACTCCTTTACTGTTGGATAGCAACTGCCAGCTTGGATATTATTATACAGGTTGACCCCGGAGCCGTCATTAAAAAATAGTTACCATGGTAGGTAGTTTATGTCAACCAAATTACACCGCCTTTAAGAACCTTCCTTTCCCGGAAGCATAAACTAATAACAGGCAGAAAGGGGAGGGAGGGGGGAAATGCCGGAGGTCAAACCGGGGGATATTGTGGCCCGTAAATCCTACGGTAAAGACATCTTTTTCAAAGTAAAGGCCATTACCATCACCGATGCGGGGAAGTCCACGGCCCTCCTCCGGGGGCTGGACGTCCGCCTGAGTGCCGATGCCCCCCTGGACGACCTGGAGGTCCAGCCTGCCGAGCAGGTCTTGCGCTATCGCCACCGGGATATCGAAAAATACCGGTGTTGTTTCCGCCGGGTGCTGGCCAGGCGGGCGGCGCGGCTGGAACTGGGGTCGGCCCGGGCAACTGCCGGGGGAGGACACGGGTATTCCCTGGCCGGAGAGGAGAGGGGCGGGACTGAAGAGGGAGAAAATTTTTTTGAACTCCCCGGCAGGGTAGTGCACCTTGACGGTGATGAAGAGTACCTGGAACGCTGCCTCCACGCCTACAAGCAGCTACGCCTGCCGGTGGCGGGCTTTTTTGTGACGGAAGAGGAACAGGTCGCAAGGGTGCCCGACTTTCTCGCCCGATATACTCCCGACATCCTGGTCCTCACGGGGCATGACGGGTTGATCCGGGGGAAGAAGGGCTTCGCCAATTTAGACAACTACCGGCATTCCAAACATTTTGTAGCTGCCGTCAGGGCGGCCCGGAAGCTGAGGCCCAGCCACGACGATCTGGTTATCTTCGCCGGGGCCTGTCAATCCCACTACGAGGCCCTACTGGAAGCCGGGGCCACCTTTGCCAGCTCTCCCGGCCGGATCTTTATCCATGCCTTTGATCCCATCCTGGTAGTCGAGCAGGTGGCCTATACGTCCATCCGGGAAATCGTGCGGCCGGACGAAGTAATTAAAGATGTAGTTACCGGGGAGGGGAGTATAGGGGGGGTGGAGATCCGGGGGAAATTCAGGCTGGGCTACCCTTCTTCTTCCTATAGCCAGCTATCATCCCCACCGGACAAGGAAGGATAGGACTGAGAAAGAGAGAACCCATATTCCGCACCCTGTTACCCACCCCAAAATAATTTTTATAGGGTGCAGAAGGAAATAAAAAAGTAGAGAGAATTTTCTAA
>DOLC01000061.1 GCA_003509545.1 Peptococcaceae bacterium | reverse complement strand
CCCGGCGAAAACTGGGGATGCTTCAGAGTAAATACCCCTTGACAGGGAGGATATATTGGGCTACAGTTATCACGGTAATAATCCTTTTAAGTTAGTCCGGTGAGGCTAGCAAGGGATATCCATAGGCCCCATGAGGGCATGCTAAACCTGCGCCGGATGAGCGTGGGTTTTTTTATGCCGGTAGAAAGGGTGAGAATTGTTGACGCTGAAGGTAAAGGCTCAGATCATGGACGGGGAAAAAATACGCCGCTCCCTGGTGCGCATTGCCCACGAAATTCTGGAGCGGAATAAGGGGATCCAAGACCTGGTGCTCATAGGTATCCGGCGCCGGGGGGTCCCGCTGGCGGAGAGGCTCCGGGCCCTTATCAAAGAGATCGAAGGGGTGACGGTGCCCTTAGGCACCTTGGACATAACCCTTTACCGCGACGATCTCACCACTTTAAGTGCATACCCCATCGTACACCGCACCGAGATACCCTTCAACGTTACCGACAAGAAAGTCATTTTGGTAGACGATGTCCTCTTCACCGGCAGGACGGTGCGGGCCGCCCTGGATGCGCTAATAGACCTAGGCCGGCCGCAAAACATCCAGCTGGCCGTGCTCATCGACAGGGGCCACCGGGAGCTGCCCATTAGAGCAGATTACGTAGGCAAGAACGTTCCTACTTCCCGCAAAGAAGAAATAGTTGTTCAACTACAGGAGATAGACGGCGTGGATCAAGTTCTAATACGAGCCTTACCGGAAAAGAACGCCGGTCCTTGAAATTAGTCCCGTGAGGCTAATAAGGACGGCGAGGACTTCCTCCTTATTAGCCTGGGACGGGCAATAAGGAGTTTTTTATTATATACGGGCTTAAAGTAAAAATGGGGGATGAAAAGCCATGCTCAAGAGCAAACATCTTTTAGGCCTTAAGGACTTGACGGCCGAGGAGATCGAGCTGATCCTCGATACGGCGGTCCCCATGAAGGAGATTATCCAGCGGGATATCAAAAAGGTGCCTACTCTGCGGGGTAAATTGGTGGTGACCCTTTTTTACGAACCCAGTACCCGTACCCGCACCTCCTTCGAACTGGCGGCCAAATATATGGGGGCGGATACGGCGAGTATTGCCACGTCCACCAGCAGCATCACCAAGGGCGAATCCTTAAGGGATACGGCCGAAACCCTGGCCGCCATGGGAACCGATGCGGTGATAATCCGCCATAGTGCGGCCGGTAGCCCTCTCCTGCTGACCCGCTACATCCAGGCCTCGGTCATCAACGGCGGGGACGGTATGCATGAGCACCCCACCCAGGCCCTTCTCGACCTTTTCACCATTAGAGAAAAAAAGGGTACCATCCGGGGCCTGAAGGTGGCCATCCTGGGGGACATCCTCCACAGCCGGGTGGCCCGCTCCAACATCTGGGGCCTGACCAAACTGGGTGCCGAAGTCAGGGTGGTGGGGCCGCCTACCCTCATACCGCCGGGCATCGAAAAGTTAGGCGTAAAGGTTTTCTACCGCGTGGAAGATGCCCTTCAGGGGGTAGACGTAATTAACGTCCTGCGCATCCAGAGGGAGAGGCAGAAGAGGGGTCTCTTCCCCTCCCTGAGGGAATATGCCCTCCTCTATGAGCTAACCCCCGAGCGCCTCCGCCTGGCCAAGCCCGATGCTCTGGTCCTTCACCCCGGCCCCATGAACCGGGGGGTAGAGATTTCCCCGGCGGTGGCCGACAGCCTGCAGTCGGCCGTGCGGGAGCAGGTCACCAACGGTGTGGCCGTCCGCATGGCCCTATTATACCTGCTTATCGGAGGTGGCACCCAGCAATGAAAATCTTGCTCCGCGGAGGCCGGGTTATCGATCCGGCCCAGAACCTGGAAGATGTCTGCGACCTTTTGGTGGTTGACGGCCGGGTGGCGGCCCTCGAAAAAGGCATTGAGGCCGATGGAGAAACCAAGGTTCTCGATGTGGAGGGGTGCATCGTAGCCCCCGGTTTCATCGATATGCACGTACACTTGCGGGAACCCGGGTATGAGCAAAAGGAAACTATAGCCACCGGGACCCGGGCGGCGGCAGCCGGGGGGTTCACGGCGGTGGCCTGCATGCCCAACACCCAGCCGGTGGCCGACTGCGGCGCCGTCATAGCCTATATTAGGGAACGCGTCCGGCAGTCGGGTGTGGTCCGGGTATATCCCGTAGGTGCACTGTCCAAGGGTTGCAAAGGGGAAGAGCTGGCCGAGATCCGGGACCTGGTAGAAGCCGGGGCGGTGGCCATTTCCGACGACGGCCGCCCGGTTATGAACGGGGAAGTTATGCGCCGGGCCCTGGAGTACTCCCGCCTCTTCGATATCCCGGTCATTTCCCACTGCGAGGACCTGCACCTGGCAGCCGACGGCGTCATGCACGAAGGGATAATGTCCACCGTACTGGGACTGCGGGGTATCCCGGCGGCGGCCGAGGAAGTAATGGTGGCCCGGGATTTAATCCTGGCCGGTCTTACCGGGGGAAGGCTGCATCTGGCCCATCTGAGCAGCGCGGCTTCGGTGGAAATGGTCAGGCAGGCCAAGGAGCGGGGCCTTAAGGTTACGGCGGAAGTAACGCCCCACCACCTCTGCCTGACGGACGAGGCCGTGGCCGGATACGATACCAGCACCAAGGTAAACCCGCCCCTCCGGGATGAAGGCCACCGGGCGGCCCTGGCGGAGGGGCTGGCGGAGGGCGTCATCGACGTCCTGGCCACGGACCATGCCCCCCACGCCGAAGAGGAGAAGGACGTGGAGTACGACTTGGCTCCCTTCGGCATGGTAGGCCTGGAGACCGCCGTTCCTCTGGTGGTGACCAAACTGGTCAAGACCGGGCGGCTATCCTGGCGGCGCCTGGTGGAAGTCTTCAGCCTCCAGCCTGCGCGCATCCTCAAGGTTCCCGGGGGAACCCTGGCGGTAGGCAGCGCAGCCGACATAACCGTGATCAATCCCGAACTGGAACGGGAAGTCCATGTAAGCCGCTTCTACTCCCAGGGCAAGAACTCCCCCTTTAACGGTTGGAGGCTCCAGGGCTGGCCGGTGGTAACGGTGGTCGGCGGGCGATTAGTCATGGAAGAGGGGAAAGTCCTGGTCTAGTTGCCGGCTGCGGGAAAACGCGGCCCTAAATCAAAGAACCGAGGGGTGAGGAGTTACCATGGAAGGGTATCTGGTGTTGGAAGACGGGACTATATTCAGGGGAAAGGTCATAGGTCACGGTTCCTCGTGCCATGGGGAAGTGGTTTTTGCCACCGGTATGACCGGCTACCAGGAAGTATTGACCGACCCGTCCTATTGCGGCCAAATAGTGGTCCTGACTTATCCCCTCATCGGCAATTACGGTTTTAATCCCGAGGACAAAGAGGGAGACAGGCCTTACGCTGTGGGACTGGTAATTCACGAGGCCTGCCCGGAGCCGAGCCACTGGCAGGCTGCGGAGGATCTGACCTCCTACCTGCAACGCCACCGCCTCCCTGCCCTGCAGGGCGTGGATACCAGGGCCCTCACCAGGCACCTGCGTAACCGGGGCACCATGCGGGGCATCTTGGCCTGCGGTACCGAGGACCTCGGCGAGCTAAAGCTTCTCGCCCCTCAAGACCCACCCCTCCACGGCGAACGGCTGGTACCCGCCGTAACCAACACCGAGACCTATATTCTTCCGGGGGCTTCTCCCCCGGGAGCTTCCCCACGTATCGCCGTTTACAATCTGGGAGTAAAAAGGAGTATCTTGCGGTGGTTCCGGCGGCGCGGCTGCACCGTAATAGTAATGCCTGCCCGGAGTACGGCGGAGGATATCCTGGCCGTGAAGCCCCACGGAGTGGTGATTTCTAACGGGCCGGGAGATCCTAAAGATGTGCCCTACGGTGTCCAAACGGTAAGGGATTTGCTGGGCCGGGTGCCCCTCTTGGGAATTTGCCTGGGGCACGAACTAATAGCCCTGGCCTTGGGGGGAGATACCTATAAGCTTCCCTTCGGACACCGGGGAGTCAACCACCCCGTAAAAGACCTGGCCACCGGGCGGGTATATATTACCGCCCAAAACCACGGGTATGCCGTCCGGGCCGATTCCCTGCCTCCGGAAGTCTATGTTTCCCACATCAATCTTAACGACGGCACCGTGGAAGGCCTGGGGCACCGCCATCTGCCCGTTTTTTCTGTTCAGTTCCACCCGGAAGGCGGCCCGGGACCCTCGGACAGCGTCCACATCCTGGAACAGTTTCTAGATCTCGTAGCCGGCGGTCGGGAGGTGGTTTAGATGCCTTTGAGGAAAGACCTGCGTAAAATCCTGGTCATCGGATCGGGCCCCATCGTCATAGGCCAGGCGGCGGAATTCGATTATGCGGGGACCCAAGCCTGTCGCGCCCTCAAGGAAGAAGGCATGGAAGTAGTCCTGGTGAATTCCAATCCCGCCACCATAATGACCGACCCGCAAATGGCCGATCGAGTATACCTGGAGCCCCTGACTTTGGATTTCGTAGTACAAGTAATCCGGAGGGAGCGGCCGGACGGTCTCTTGCCCACCCTGGGGGGGCAGGTGGGTTTGAATTTGGCCTTTCAATTGGCCGAAGCCGGTGTCCTGGAGGAAACGGGCACCCGCCTTCTGGGCACCCCCTTGGAGGCCATTAAGCGGGCCGAAGACCGGCAAGAATTTAAGGCTCTAATGGAGGATATCGGCGAGCCTGTTCCTACCGGCCGCATCGTCACCCGCCTGGAAGAGGCCCTGGATTTCGCCGCCCAGACCGGCTACCCCCTTATTGTAAGACCGGCGTATACCCTGGGCGGGACCGGAGGAGGCATAGCCCGCAACGAAGAGGAATTGAAGGCCATTGTTACCAGGGGTCTGCACTTGAGCCTCATTCACCAAGTGCTGGTGGAAAGGTCGGTGACGGGCTGGAAGGAGATAGAGTACGAGGTAATGCGGGATGGGGCCGACAACTGTATCGTCGTATGCAGCATGGAAAATATCGACCCCATGGGTATTCATACCGGCGACAGCATGGTAGTGGCTCCCTGCCAGACTTTAACCGACAAGGAATACCACATGCTGCGCAGGTCGGCTCTAAAGATTATCCGCGCCCTGGGAATAGAGGGCGGCTGCAACATCCAATTCGCCCTGGATCCCCGGAGCCGGCAGTATTACGTCATTGAAGTCAATCCCCGGGTAAGCCGTTCCAGCGCCTTGGCCTCCAAGGCTACAGGATACCCCATTGCCCGGGTGGCGGCCAAGGTGGCCCTGGGTTACACCCTGGACGAGATACCTAATGCCGTTACCCGCCAGACTAAAGCCTGCTTTGAACCGGCCGTGGATTATTGCGTTGTCAAGCTCCCCCGCTTCCCCTTCGACAAGTTTACCGGCGCCGACCGGACCTTGGGCAGCCAGATGAAGGCCACCGGCGAAGTAATGGCCATAGACCGCTCCTTGGAAGGAGCCCTTCTTAAGGCCATCAGATCTCTGGAGCTCAAAGTCGACGGCCTGGGACTAGAAGTCTGGGCCCGCTTCAGCGACGAGGGCTTGAGGCGGAAAATCTCAGAGGCCGACGACGAGCGGCTCTGGGCCGTAGCCGAAGGGTTGCGCCGCGGCTGGAGCATAGAGGAGTTGAACTCCCTCACAGGCATTGACCCCTTCTTCCTGAGCAAAATCAAGAACATCCTTCAACTGGAAGCCGAGTTGAGGGAGGCGGGTCCTGCCCTGACGGCGGAGATCTTACGCCAGGCCAAGGAAAGGGGTTTCAGCGACGCCCGCGTAGCCCATCTTACAGGCCTCGAGGAGGCCGAGGTTCGGCGCCGGAGGGAGCAGAACAATTTGCATCCCGTCTACAAGATGGTGGATACCTGCGCCGCCGAATTTGAAGCTGATACTCCTTATTTTTATTCCACCTATGGGGGCGTGGAAGACGAGGGGGAGGTCAACCCGGGGCCCAAGGTGGCGGTGCTGGGCGCCGGACCCAACCGGATAGGCCAGGGTATCGAGTTCGACTACAGCTGCGTGCATGCCGCCTGGGCCCTGCGCCGGGCCGGCATCACTTCTATCATGATAAACAACAACCCCGAAACCGTGAGTACGGACTTCGATACCTCCGACCGCCTTTACTTCGAGCCCTTGACTCCGGAAGAGGTTATCAATGTACTGCGTAAGGAGCAGCCCCAGGGAGTGCTGGTGCAGTTCGGCGGCCAGACAGCCCTCAACCTGGCCCGGGCCGTGGAGGCGGCAGGCTTTAGAATCCTGGGGACTTCGGTGGAGGATATCGACCGGGCCGAAGACCGGAAGAGGTTCGATGCCCTCCTGGAAGAGCTGCAGATTCCGCGTCCCCCGGGAGGTGCGGCTACCTCGGTGGAGGAGGTGACCAGGCTGGCCAAAGAGCTGGGCTTTCCCCTGCTGGTGAGGCCTTCCTACGTTCTGGGAGGCCGGGCCATGGAGATCGTCCATCAGGAAGGGGAGCTCCTGGAATATGCCACCACGGCTATGAGGGTGGCGCCGGAATACCCGGTGTTGGTGGATAAGTACCTTCCGGGCCTGGAACTGGAGGTGGATGCCGTCAGCGACGGGGAGGAGGTGCTTATCCCGGGGATCATGGAACACGTGGAGCGCGCGGGAGTCCATTCGGGCGACAGCATAGCCCTCTATCCGGCTCCTTCTCTGACTGAGGAATGGGAAGAAAAGGTGGTCTTCTATACCATGAAATTGGCCCGGGCCCTGCGGATAAAGGGACTGCTCAACATCCAGTTCGTCCTCCACGGGGGCCAGTTGTACGTCTTGGAGGTGAATCCCCGGGCGAGCCGGACGGTCCCTTACCTCTGCAAAGTTACGGGGGTACCCATGGTGTCCCTGGCCGTCAATATCATGCTGGGCCGCACCCTGAGAGAACAGGGATATAGAGGAGGACTGTGGCCTAAGGGTCCCTACACGGCCGTCAAAGTACCGGTTTTCTCCTTTGGGAAATTGTGGCAGGTAGACACCTTTCTGGGACCGGAAATGAAATCCACCGGGGAAGTGCTGGGTCTCGATCCGTGTTTTGAAACCGCCCTTTATAAGGGGCTGGTGGCCGCGGGATATGACGTACCGGAAAAGGGCACGTTGCTGGCCACCATTGCAGACAAGGACAAGGCCGAGGCGATCCCCCTGCTCAGGGAATTTGCAGATTTGGGATACAAGATCGTGGCTACGGCGGGCACCGCCGGAGCCCTGGCCGCCGCCGGCCTCTTCGTCGAGCGCGTGGCCAAGATCCGCGAAGGTTCACCCAATATCCTGGACTACATTCGCAGCAACCGCGTTCACCTCATCCTTAACACCTTGACCCGGGGCAGGATGCCGGAGCGGGACGGGTTTAAAATCAGGCGGGCGGCGGCGGAAAGGGGGCTGCCCTGCCTCACTTCCCTGGATACGGCCCGCGCTCTTCTTCGGGCCCTGCGCCGACGGGGTGAAGCGTCCGTAAAGCCCTTGCAGGAGTACGTCCGGTGGCGCGAATAAATAGGGAAACGGGAGGGAAGGACGCTTTGTCGAATAGAGACAAACTTATCGTCGCTTTAGACGTTGCCGATCTGGGAGCCGCCGAGAAACTGGCGGCTATGCTCGCCCCCTACGTCGGCATGTTTAAGGTGGGTCTGGAACTGTACACGGCCGCAGGGCCGGAGGCGGTCCGGAGGATTAAAGAACGGGGCGGGCGGGTTTTCGCCGACCTGAAGTTCCACGATATACCCAACACCGTGGCCGGGGCCGTACGGGCCCTGGTGCGCCACGGTGTTGACATGCTGAACGTTCACGCCGCAGGGGGACGGCGGATGCTCCAGGCGGCGGCCGAAGCAGTAAAAGAAGAGGCCCACAGGCAGGGCAGGCCGGCCCCCCTCCTCATCGCCGTGACGGTGCTCACCAGCCTCGATGAAGCCGCGCTGCGGGAGGAGCTGGGTGTCGGCCGGAGCCCGGAAGAGCAGGTGGTGTTCTGGTCCCTCCTGGCCCAGGAATGCGGCCTGGACGGGGTCGTGGCCTCGCCCCAGGAGTTGGAAGCCCTTCGCCGGGCCTGCGGCCCGGACTGGGTCATCGTTACCCCGGGCATCCGTCCCCGGGGCAGCCGGCGCGACGACCAGAGCCGGGTACTGACGCCCGGGGAGGCCGTGCGCCGGGGAGCTACCTACCTGGTAGTGGGGCGTCCGGTGACCTCGGCCCCCGACCCAGTGGAGGCCGCCGTCAGCATATTGGGGGAAATGGGCGCCACATAAACGGTGCGGTGGTGGTCGTAGATCACCATCCCGGGCCTGGCGCCCGGGGGTTTGCGCACATATTGGGCCCGGGTGTAGTCCACCGCTACCCTTTTGGCCTGGCGGGCCCGGCTGAAGTAAGCGGCCAGGCCCGCGGCTTCCTCCAGGGTGCGGTCGGGGACCGGCCGTCCCCCTGTTCGGATGAGGACATGGGAGCCCGGAACATCCTTGGCATGGAGCCAGATGTCCTCTGCCCCGGCGAGCTTTAGACTCAAATAATCGTTCTGCCGGTTATTCTTACCCACGAGGATGGTAAAACCGTCACCCGAGAGGAGCTCCAGGGGGCGAGACCCCCCCCGGCGCTCCTTTTCTTTTCTCTTACCCGGGCGGCTGTCGTCCCTTTCCGCGGCGGGGAGATAACCCGCCTTCACCAGTTCGCGGCCGATCTCCTCCAGGTCTTCCAGGGTTTCGGCCATTTCCAAGGCCTGAGCTACGGAATTGAGATACAAAATCTCTTCCCGCGTACGCTTTAGCTGGAGGGCGGCCTGGCGGGCCGCGTTCTTAGCCTTATGGTAGCGGTTAAAATAGCGTTCGGCGTTTTCCGCCGGGGAAAGGGCAGGATCCAGCTCGACGGTTATCGGGGGAGCCCCGGGATCGTAGAAGTTTTCGGCTGTAAAGGAAGCCATCCCCTTCTTGAGGCGGTACATATTGGCGGCGATGAGTTCTCCGTAAATCCGCCATTGTTCGGCCCCTTTGGCGGCCGCCACGGTTTCGGCCTGGAGGGCCTCCTTCTTCAAGCAGCGCTTCAGTTCCCGCTCAATCACACCGGACAAAGAACGCCTGCGACTGTGGAAGAGATTCTCCCTTCTCTTTTCCTCATAAAAAACTTCGCACGCCCGGGAAGGGGAGGGGAAAAATTGGCGGGGCAGGTCGCCGAACTGCAGAAGATTGAAGGCGGCAAAGGCTGTCACCGTTCCCTCCGGGTTTCTGACCACCGTCGGCTGCCAGTTCGGGGGCCGGACGGCTGCCAGCACCTCCTGGAGGGCCTGCCAGAGGCGCGCCAGTTCGTGCTCG
Source organism: Peptococcaceae bacterium (assembly GCA_003509545.1). Taxonomy (GTDB): domain Bacteria; phylum Bacillota; class DSM-521; order Neomoorellales; family Neomoorellaceae; genus UBA12545. The sequence goes on along the minus strand of DOLC01000061.1, from coordinate 6,312 downwards.
CCGCAGACCTCGGCGGCGGTCTCCGGCGACAGGCCGGCCCGGTGAAGGATTTCTGCCGCCGTCTGGGGCCCTACGCCGTCGAGGTTTTTCACGAGGACGGATTTCAAGGGCGTTTCCCACGGGCCACGGAGGATTAGGCGGCTCAGTTCCTCTACATCCAGGCTTCTGGGGTCCAGCTTGCCCTGGGGCGGGGGAGGCACGTAGGGGCGGCCGGGGAGCACCTCCCGGTGCCGGCTCACCGCATGGGTGTACCGCCGCAGGGCGTCGACGATAGTGCCGTCGGGCTCCAAAAGAAGGATGTTGGAGTGCTTGCCCATGATCTCCACTACCAGGGCGCGCTGCACGCTGCGGCCCACTTCATCCATCGCGGAAAAGTGCAGTTCTATTATCCTTTCCAACCCGACCTGCCGGACGGCGGCCAAGATGCCGCCCTGGAGGTGCTTGCGCAGGACCATGCAGAACAGGGGGGGTTGGCCGGGATTGGGGAGATTGGCATCGGTAAAGTGGAGGCGACAATGCTCCGCATGGGCCGACACCAGCAACCTTTGAGTGTCCCTCCCCCGCCGCAGATGAAGGATGACCGTATCTTTGTCCGGCTGGTATATACGGTCTACACGGCTTCCCACCCACGAGGACAGTTCTACCGTAACCGCGCTCAAGAATAGGCCGTCCACAGCCACGCCGATTGCTCCTTTCTTTACACGCCGAGACCCGGCGGTTGCCGTCGGGAGCGGGTTGCCGGTTGCGGCCCGCTCCCGGCCTTCCTAAAACGTGCCCTTTCCCTTACCCGAGTATAGCACGAAGCCCCTCCTTTCACCTAGTTCTTTTCGCCGGGGGACAGGCATAAAGATTAACGTGGACCAGCCTTAAGCTAGAAGGGGCGAGAGGGTACATGCACATCAAGGACGAACAGTGGCACCAGAGGGAGACTTTCCAAGCCCTTCAGGCTTTGCGCAGCGACGGGGAATACGGCCTGACAGGGAAGGAAGCCCGGCGGCGTCTGCGGGAAACCGGCTTCAACCAGCTCCGCGGGGAATCCGGCGTTTCTCCCTGGCGGCTTTTGCTGGGGCAGTTCGGCGATTTCATGGTGTGGGTGCTCCTGGGAGCCACGGCTATCTCCCTGTTCCTGGGCGAAGTAGCCGACGCCCTCACCATTATCGCCATTGTCTTCCTCAACGCCCTCTTGGGCATAATCCAGGAATATCGGGCAGAACGCTCCCTGGAGGCCCTGCGGGAAATGGCCGCTCCCTTCGCCCGCGTTATTCGGGACGGCCGGGAACAGCGGATTCTGGCTCGGGATTTAGTCCCGGGAGACATCATCCTGGTAGAGGGCGGGGACCGGGTGCCGGCCGACGCCCTGTTGGTGTGGTCCGCCAATCTGGAGGTAGAGGAAGCCCCCCTGACCGGAGAATCCCAACCGGTGGCTAAAGAGCCCGGCCCCCTGCCCGGCGAAGTACCTCTGGCGGAACGCCGCAATATGCTGTACATGGGCACGGCAATCACCCGCGGCAGGGGCAGGGCGGTGGTAGTAGCCACCGGGATGGCCACTGAAATCGGGAAGATTGCCGGTATGATCCAGGAGGTCGGAGAAGAAGAAACCCCCCTGCAGAAGAGGCTGGCCCAGGTGGGGAGGTGGCTGGTGCTGGCATGTTTGGCCATATGCGGCCTTATGGTGGTTATCGGGTTGGCCAGGGGGGAAGAACCCTACCGCATGTTCCTGGTAGGAGTGAGCCTGGCGGTAGCGGCCATTCCGGAGGGTTTGCCGGCCGTGGTCACGGTGTGCCTGGCCCTGGGAGTCCAGCGTATGGCCCGCCGTCGGGCCATAGTCCGTAAGCTGCCGGCGGTAGAAACCCTGGGCTGTGCCACCGTCATCTGCACCGATAAGACAGGCACCTTGACCGCCAACCAGATGACGGTCCGCCGAATATGGGTTGACGACGCACTTTATGAAGTAACGGGTACGGGGTATACCCCTCATGGGGACATCTTACGGGAAGGCTACCCGGCAGCGGTAGACGGCTCCCTGGCCCTCTTATTGAAAGCAGCCGCCCTGTGCAACAACGCCCTCCTGGAAAGGAACGGCCTCACGGTGGGCGGGTGGTTTAGGGGAGGGCGAAAAAAGAACAGGGCGTGGAAGATAAGCGGCGATCCTACGGAAGGTGCCCTTCTCGTGATGGCCGCCAAGGGGGGGTTCTGGCGGGAACAGCTGGAGAAAAACAACCCTCGGATCATGGAGATCCCCTTTGATGCCGAGCGCAAGCGCATGAGCGTGGTGTATGGGTGCCGGGGCGGGCGCAGGGTTTACGTCAAGGGCGCTCCGGATGTGCTGCTAAACCGCTGTACATCCCTCCTCCTGGAAGGAGGGGTTGTGCCCCTAAACCACGCCTGGCGCCGCAAAATCCAGGCCCAAAACGAAGGGATGGCCCGGGAGGCCCTCCGGGTCCTGGCCCTGGCCTACCGAGACCTTCCGCCTTCCCATCCCCTGAAGCCCGAAGCCCTGGAGGAAAACTTAACCTTTATCGGGCTGGTCGGCATGAGCGATCCCCCGCGGCCCGAGGCCAGGGAGGCTATAGACGTGTGCCGGCGGGCAGGCATTAAAGTAGTGATGATTACCGGCGATCACCGTTTAACCGCCCAGGCCGTAGCCCGGGAACTCGGCCTCCCGGCCGGAGACAGGAATGTCATGACGGGGGCCGAACTCGAGGCTTTAAGCGACAAGGAATTGGCCAGCCGGGCCGGGGAAGTCGCGGTTTATGCCCGGACCTCGCCCCTGCAAAAGCTGCGTATCGTCCGGGCCTTAAAAAGGAACGGCCATGTGGTGGCCATGACGGGGGACGGGGTGAACGACGCGCCGGCCATGAAGGAAGCGGATATAGGCATAGCCATGGGCCGGAGCGGTACTGAGGTGGCCAAAGAAGCCGCGTCCATGATCCTCGCCGACGATAATTTCGCCACCATTGTGGCGGCCGTGGAAGAGGGCCGAGGCATCTACAGCAACATCCGCAAGTTTATCCGCTATCTCCTTTCCTGCAACGTAGGTGAAGTATTGACCATGTTTGTAGCGGCGGTGAGCGGCTTGCCCCTTCCCCTCCTTCCGGTTCAGATTTTGTGGATAAACCTGGTTACCGACGGGCTGCCCGCCCTGGCTCTGGGCGTAGATCCCGGGGAACCGGATCTTATGAACCGCCCGCCTCACCGGCCCAACGAGGGGATTTTTGCCCGGCGCCTGGGGTGGCGGATAATCTTCCTCGGCCTGCAGATCGGTCTGGTTACCATACTGGTGTTTTTGGCCGGGCTGGTCTTGGGTGAAGGCGATCTGGCTACGGCGCAGACCCTGGCCTTTACCACCCTGGTGTTCGCCCAGCTCTTCGCCGTGTACGAATGCCGCTCCGAAGAGGTTTCGCCCTTTGCCGTGGGCTATTTCAGCAACAAACTCCTCCTCCTGGCCACTACCTGTTCAGCCCTTATGCAGGTAATGGTGATCTACTGGCCTCCCCTGCAGGCCGTCTTCCACACGGTACCCTTAAACCCCTTCCACTGGTTCCTGGTCTTGCTGGCTGCAGGCTGGAGGACCTATTTGGGTGCCCTGCAATATTATTTTCTCCGGCCCCTTCGGGGGGCGGTGGGGTTGCCTTTGCGGTGAAAACCGTATTCCCACCTTCTCCGTGTCGGTGCCGCACCGGCGGCATGGATTTCTTTCCTGCAAAAAGTGGGGTATAATTCAGGTCGAGAATCTGAGGTATTCCTAGTTTTCGCCGGGGGGCCTGCTTTGGCTTGAAAGCGAGCGAGCAAGCCTTCGCGGTAGCCAAGCTTAACGAGGCCGAAAGCGGAGGCGGACCCGAGGGCATGAATCCTTGCGGCCGGCAACTGAGACAGGAGGTCGAATTTGCCGGGAAGTCCGCCGGAGCTTGAGGCCGAGCGCTAGTTTGGCCCGCGAGGGAGGCCTTTGCGAGCGTAAGCCAAAGCAGGCTGAAAGGTGGAGATACCTCAGGTCGAGAATCCATGGTAAAATAGCCTGGAGGGTGTTAAAATAGAAAAACGAGGCCAGGAAAGGTGTGGTGGGTTTACTTGCATTTCACCAAAATGCACGGTCTGGGTAACGATTTTGTGCTGGTGAACTGTCTAAGGGAAAGGTTGCCCCGGGAGCCCGGGGAAGTAGCCCGGCGTGTATGCCACCGGCGTTTCGGGGTGGGTGCCGACGGCCTTATTTTTGTTTTGCCCTCCCAGGTGGCCGAACTCAAGATGCGCATCTTCAACCCCGACGGCAGCGAGGCCGAAATGTGTGGCAACGGCATACGGTGCCTGGCGCGTTTTGCCTACGAAGAAGGCCTGGCGCCGGGACCGACCATCCGGGTGGAAACCCTGGCGGGAATTATAGTGCCCCAATTGATTACAGAAGGGGGGAGGGTAACCGGGGTACGGGTGGATATGGGACAACCCCGCTTGGCCCGGCGGGAAATACCCATGTTGGGGGAGGGAGAAAAGGCCATCGACGTACCTTTAGAAGTGGAGGGGGAAACCGTCAAGGCCACTTGCGTTTCAATGGGCAATCCCCACTGCGTGCTTTTCGTTCCGGATGTTGATAGTGCTCCGGTGGGCACGTGGGGTCCCTTCCTTGAAAACCATCCCCTGTTTCCCCAGCGCACCAATGTTGAATTTATAGAAGTACTGAACCCCGCAGAGGTTAAGATGAGGGTCTGGGAGCGGGGCGCAGGGGAAACCTTGGCCTGTGGTACCGGTGCCTGTGCCGCGGTGGTGGCTGCGGCCTTGACAGGCCGGACCGGACGTCACGTGACGGTGCACCTGGCGGCCGGCGATCTGGTCATCGAATGGGCTGCCGATAACCAGGTGTTCATGACCGGCCCGGCGGCCCGGGTTTTCGACGGTGTTTACCGGGAGGAAAGTTAGAGGGAGGTATGTTCTTTAATGCAGCAGGCTCAACGTATTCAAAAGTTGCCCCCTTACCTGTTTGCCCGTATCGAGAAAAAGATCGAAGAGGCCCGGGAAAGGGGAGCGGACATAATAAGTTTAGGGATCGGAGATCCCGATATGCCCACCCCGGCCCACGTTATAAGTAGGTTGGAGGAGGAAGCCCGTAATCCCGAGAATCACCGCTATCCTACTTCTGTGGGCCTGTTATCCTTCCGACAGGCCGTAGCCGAGTGGTACCGGGACCGGTACGGAGTGGAACTGGACCCGCGGTCGGAAGTGGTTACCTTAATCGGTTCCAAAGAAGGTATCGCCCATATTTCCTTTTGCTACGTGGATCCGGGAGATGTTAATTTAGTGCCCGATCCCGGCTATCCGGTTTACGGCATCGGCACCCTCCTGGCCGGAGGAGAACCCTACCTTATGCCCTTAAAGGAGGAAAGGGGCTTCCTGCCCGACCTCGCGGCCATTCCCACCGACGTGGCCCGGCGCACCAAGCTTATGTTCCTGAACTACCCTAATAACCCCACGGGAGCAGTGGTACGGGACGACTTCTTCCGGGAAGTGGTGGAATTCGCCAGGAGTTATGATATTATCGTCTGCCACGACGCGGCCTACAGCGAAATCACCTACGACGGTTATCGCGCCCCGTCTTTCCTGGCCACCCCCGGGGCCAAAGATGTAGGTATTGAATTCAACTCCCTTTCCAAGCCCTATAACATGACGGGATGGCGCCTGGGATGGGCCTGCGGGCGTGCCGATGTGGTGGAAGCCCTGGGCCGCATAAAGTCCAATATAGACTCCGGGGTATTCCAGGCCGTCCAGTACGCCGGTATTGCGGCGTTGACCGGACCCCAGGAAGGACTGGAGGAAGTGCGCCGGGTTTACCGGGAACGCCGGGACCTGGTGGTGTATGGGCTGAACTCCATGGGGTGGTGCCTGTCCAAACCCCTGGGAACCTTTTACGTCTGGGCTCCCGTACCGGCGGGCTACACTTCGGAAAGCTTTGCCGAAACCGTCTTGGAAAAGGCGGGGGTAATCGTAACCCCGGGCAACGGCTACGGCATCTACGGGGAAGGCTATTTCCGCATCGCCTTGACCATCGATAAGGAGCGGATCAAGGAGGCCTTGGAGAGGCTGCGCGGCGCCCTGGGGCAGGTCAAATTCGCTTAAGGGGTGAAGCTGGCGTATCCCCGGTTTTTGCAAAGCAGGCCTGCTTGGGCTTGGAAGCGAGCGAACAAGCTTTCGCGGCTAGCCCAGGCTTTAAGCTTGGCGAAAGGCTTAAAGCTTGGCCCGAGGGCATGTATCCTTGCGGCCGGCAACTGAGGCAGGATGCTTAAATTCTGCCGGGAAGCCTGCCTTAAGCCTTTAAGCCAAGCAAAA
>DOLC01000072.1 GCA_003509545.1 Peptococcaceae bacterium | reverse complement strand
GAGGGCGGGGCCGAGGACAGGAAGTCCGAGGCCGGCCTCTGAAGAGGGGATGCTGAATAGGCCGGGAACCCCGCCCGAGCCCGAGGCTGAGCCCTAGGCTGCCCCGCGAGGACCACTTAGCGAGCGAAAACAATGCCGGCCCGGAGAGAAGCTATTTTCGGGGCAGAATAGGCGTGAAGGGGGATAGTTCGGTGATTGAGCGCTACACCTTGCCGGAAATGGCCCGTATCTGGGACGAGGAAAATAAGCTGCGCAAGTGGCTGGAGATCGAGATCTACGCCTGCGAAGCCTGGGCCGAGCTAGGGAGGATCCCGCCGGAGGCGGTGGCGGAAATTAAGGAAAAGGCTGCCTTCGACGTGGCCCGGGTAAAGGAAATAGAGGCCACGGTGCGCCATGACGTCATCGCCTTTTTAACGAACGTTGCCGAGAGGGTGGGAGAGGCCTCGAAGTACATACACTTGGGCATGACCTCCTCGGATGTCCTGGACACGGCCCTCGCCCTGCAGATGCGGGAGGCGGCCGATCAGCTCCTGGGAAGGATGGATAAGCTGCGCAAGGTGCTGGCCGCCAGGGCTAAAGAGCATAAGTTCACCCTTATGATGGGCCGCACCCACGGTATCCACGCCGAACCCACCACCTTCGGCCTCAAGCTGGCCCTGTGGGTCGCCGAGATGGATCGGAACCGGGAAAGGCTGTGGCACGCGCGGGAAATGATCAGTGTAGGGAAAATTTCCGGCGCCGTGGGTACCTTCGCCCACGTGGACCCCTTCGTGGAAGAGTATGTCTGCCGCAAGTTGGGACTTAAGCCCGCCCCTGTGTCCACTCAGATCCTCCAGCGGGACCGCCACGCCCAATACCTTGCCACCCTGGCCGTCATAGCCGGCTCCCTGGAAAAAATGGCTACGGAAATCCGCAACCTCCAGCGGACGGATATTCTGGAGGTGGAAGAGCCCTTTGCCCAGGGCCAGAAGGGATCTTCGGCCATGCCCCACAAGCGAAATCCCATCGTCTGCGAGCGGATAGCCGGCCTGGCCCGGGTGGTACGCGGCAACGCCCTGGCCGCCCTGGAAGATATGAGCCTCTGGCACGAGCGGGATTTAACCCATTCCTCGGTAGAGCGGATTATTATTCCCGACAGCACCATCTTGCTGGACTACATGCTGGCCAAATTCACGGAAGTAATGGCCGGTCTGACCGTTTATCCGGAAAACATGAAGCGGAACCTGGAACGGACCCACGGCCTCATCTTCTCCCAGCGCGTCCTGTTAGCCCTGGTGGAAAAGGGGATGTTGCGGGAAGAAGCTTATGCCCTGGTCCAGGGCCACGCTATGCAGGCCTGGCGGGAAGGGGTATCCTTCAAAGATTTGCTCCTGCGGGACCCCGAAGTTACCTCCCGCCTAAGCCCCGAAGAAATAGAGGGAGTGTTCGACTACCACTACCATCTGAAACATGTGGATTACCTTTTTCGGCGCGCCGGCCTGGAATAAAAACAACTTAAATTGTCCGGGAGAAAGGAGGCAAGATAATGGGAAGGCAAAGGGAACTCCTTTACGAGGGCAAGGCCAAGCGGGTTTACCGGACGGAGGACCCCGATCTGTATCTGGTGGAATTCAAAGACGAAGCCACTGCCTTCGACGGGCTCAAAAAAGGGGTGATAGCCGGCAAGGGAGAAATCAACGCCCGGCTTTCTGCCCTCCTTTTCCGGGAGCTAGAGAAGGAGGGTATAGCCACCCACTTCGTGGAGTTGCTGGGCCCGCGGGAAATGCTGGTCAAGGCCCTTAAAATCCTGCCGGTGGAGGTGGTGGTACGCAATATAGCTGCGGGCAGCCTTTCCCAGCGTTTAGGGCTGGCAGAGGGTACCCCCTTAAAAAGGCCGGTGGTGGAATTCTATTATAAATCCGACGAACTCCACGACCCTATGATCAACGAGGACCATATAGCCGCCCTGGATCTGGCCGGCCCCGACGAGATGGAAGAATGTAGGGCACGGGCCCTAAGAATTAACGACGTACTAACCCGCCTCTTGGAACCCGCAGGTCTTCTCCTGGTGGACTTTAAGCTGGAGTTCGGCCTGCACCACGGTAGGCTGCTCTTAGGGGATGAGATTTCGCCCGATACCTGCCGCTTCTGGGACCGCGATACCCGGGAAAAGTTGGATAAGGATCGCTTCCGTCGGGATCTGGGGAGCGTGGAGGAGGCCTACGCTGCCGTGTACGAGCGTATAAGCAAGGTGGTGGGCTGAAGTGTCCGAGTTCTACCTAGTCCGGGTCCACGTGACCTTGAAGAAGGGCGTCATGGACCCCCAAGGCGAAGCGGTTAAACAGGGGCTGTTGACCCTTGGATACCAAGGGGTAAAGGAGGTCCGGGTGGGTAAGTACCTGGAAGTGGCCCTGGAGGCGCCGGATGAGGAAGAAGCTCGCCGCCAAGTAGAGGAGATGTGCCGGCGCCTGCTGGCTAATCCGGTGCTGGAGGATTTCAGCGTGGATATCCATGCCGCCCAGCGGCACCAGGAGGAACATGAAAATACTTCAGCGTATTCCATATAGATAGAGGTGGCCGAAAGGATGAGGTTTGGGGTCATCGTATTTCCCGGCTCCAACTGCGACCAGGATGTTTATTACGCCTTGAAGGAAGTCCTCGGGCAGCCAGTGGACTACCTTTGGTACGCCGAAACCCGCGTGGACGGCTACGACTGCCTGATACTGCCGGGGGGATTTTCTTACGGCGATTATTTGCGGCCCGGGGCCTTAGCCGGTTTATCCCCTATCATGACGGCGGTAAAGGAATTTGCCCTCCGGGGGGGGATTGTGCTGGGCATCTGTAACGGGTTTCAGATTCTTTTGGAAGCGGGGTTGTTGCCAGGGGCCATGTTGCGGAATCGCTGCCTCCAATTCCGCTGCCAGGACGTCTACCTCAGGGTGGAGAACAATAGGACTCCCTTCACTGGCCGTTTTGCCCGGGGGCAGGTTTTAAGGATGCCTATTGCCCATAACGAGGGGAACTACTACGTCGATCCCGCAACCCTGGAGCGTTTGAAGGAGAAAAACCAAATTGTCTTCCGGTACTGCACTCGTGAGGGGAAGATAACCCCGGAGGCCAACCCCAATGGTTCGGTAGACAATATTGCCGGAATCATAAACGAAGAAGGGAACATCCTGGGCCTGATGCCCCACCCGGAGCGCTGTGTGGAAGAGCTTCTGGGCGGCACGGACGGGCGGGAGTTCTTGGCTTCCCTTTTGGACTGGTGGGCGGTGCAGGGCTTGCGCAGGTCGTCTAACAGTTGTTGACGGAGGAGAGAAGCCCATGAAGGAAGCAGTCTGGCGGCAGATGGGCCTTACGGACGAAGAATACGAACGCATTAAAACCCTCCTGGGACGGGAGCCCAACTACGTGGAACTGGGCATGTTCGCCGTCATGTGGTCCGAACACTGCGGCTATAAACATTCGCGCTCCTTTTTAAAAATGTTTCCTACCGAGGCCCCCTGGGTACTACAGGGCCCGGGAGAGAATGCGGGGGTTATAGACATCGGCGACGGGCAGGCCGTAGTGTTTAAAATGGAAAGCCATAACCACCCGTCGGCCATCGAACCCTTTCAAGGCGCGGCCACCGGCGTGGGGGGTATTGTGCGGGACATCTTCGCCATGGGTGCGCGCCCCATAGCCCTGCTGGATTCTTTGCGTTTTGGTCCCCCGGACGACCCCCGCAACCGCTACCTTTTGAGCGGAGTGGTGAGCGGCATTTCCTTTTACGGCAATTGCATCGGGGTTCCTACCGTGGGCGGGGAAGTAGCCTTCGCTCCCTGTTACTCCGGCAACCCCATGGTTAACGTTATGTGTGTGGGCCTGCTTGAGCACGGCCGGGTCCAGCGGGGACGGGCTGCGGGGATAGGGAATGCCGTTATGGTAGCAGGTGCGCCCACCGGCAGGGACGGCATCCACGGCGCTACCTTTGCCTCGGAAGGGTTGAATGAGGCCTCGGAGGAGCGCCGGCCCTCCGTCCAGGTAGGAGACCCCTTCCGGGAAAAGCTTCTGATTGAGGCCTGCCTGGAGGTGGTGAAGGAGGATCTGCTGGAGGGCATGCAAGATATGGGCGCCGCCGGGTTGACCAGTTCCGCCGCCGAGATGGCTTCCCGGGCCGGTACGGGAATGGAGATCGACGTGGACCTGGTACCGCGGCGGGAAGAGGCCATGACGCCCTATGAAGTTATGTTGTCGGAATCCCAGGAGAGGATGCTCCTGGTGCCCAAAAGGGGTAAAGAAGAGCGGGTAAAATCCATTTTCGCCCGTTGGGGCCTGGAGGCCGCGGTGATAGGGCGGGTGATCGGTGACGGCGTACTGCGGGTCAGGGAGGGGGACCGCGTGGTGGCCGAAGTCCCCGCGGAGTATCTTACGAAGGAATGCCCGGTTTACGTGGGCAGGCGCAAACCTCCCGCCTATCTGGCGGAGGCGCAGGCCTATGACTGCTCGGCCCTGCCGGAACCGGCAGACGCCGGGGAAATCCTCCTCCGGCTCCTGTCTTCTCCTAATATTGCCGCTAAGGAATGGGTATATCGGCAGTACGATTATATGGTGCGCACCGACACGGTGGTAGGACCGGGAGCCGACGCAGCCGTGCTGCGCATTAAGGGTACCAGGAAGGGCTTGGCCCTATCTACCGACGGTAATTCCCGTTACTGTTACCTGGATCCGGAAACCGGGGGAGCCATTGCCGTGGCCGAAGGGGCTCGCAATGTTTCCTGTGTAGGCGCCCGGCCCCTGGGCCTGACGGACTGTTTGAATTTCGGTAACCCCGAAAAACCCGAAGTAGCCTGGCAGTTTTACCACTGCATTGCCGGGATGAGCCGGGCCTGTAGGCGCCTCAACATTCCGGTAGTTGGGGGCAACGTCAGCTTTTACAATGAAACCGGGGGGAAGGACATATACCCTACGCCGGTGGTAGGAATGGTGGGTCTGCTGGAAAACATCAAGGCCCGGTGCACCCCCGGCTTTAAGGCCGAAGGCCATGTGGTGCTGCTCCTGGGGGAAACCCTGGACGAGTTGGGAGGAAGCGAGTACCTGGCTTTAATCCACGGTGTGGTGGCCGGCCGGCCGCCCCGGCTGGATCTGGACCGGGAAGCGGCCGTCCAGGAAACGGTACGGGAGGCCATCGCCCGGGGTCTGGTAGAAGCAGCCCACGACTGCTCAGACGGGGGCCTGGCCGTGGCCTTGGCGGAGATGTGCATCCTGGGCCGCATGGGGGCGCGGTTCCACTTAGAAGAAGCAGGGCGGGTCGACAGCCTCCTTTTTTCGGAAAGCCAGTCGCGGGTTATCGTGAGCGCGCCGCCGGAGAATTTGGCGGCGTTAGAGGCTTTGGCCCGGGCGCGTCAGGTGCCCTTTAAGGTGCTGGGCTCCTGCGGGGGGCGGGCCCTGGAGATCATGGTAGGAGCCGCCACGGTCGTAAACCTTACCTTAGAGGAGATGGAAGGAGCATGGCGGGGGAGCCTGGCCGCCTTCTTGGAGGGTTAGATAAATTCCGGGAAGAATGCGGGGTCTTCGGCATTTACGGTGCGGGAGCCGAGGTGGCCCGTCTCACCTATTACGGGCTTTTCGCCCTGCAGCACCGGGGACAGGAGAGCGCCGGTATGGCCGTAAGCTGCGGGAACGGGATAGAGGTGCATAAAGGGTTGGGCCTGGTGGCGGAGGTCTTTCACCCCGAACACTTCCGGACCTTAAAGGGAGAGGTGGCCATCGGCCACGTGCGTTACTCCACCACCGGCTCCACCTCCCTGGCCAACGCCCAGCCCCTGGTGGCCAGCACTGGAAAGGGAATGCTGGCGGTGGCCCACAACGGCAACCTCGTGAACACCTCTTCCCTGCGCCGCAGATTGAGTGCTGAGGGTTCGGTTTTCCAGACCACCACCGACAGTGAAATTATTTTGAACCTGCTGGCCCGTTACCGGCATCCTTCCCTACCGGAAGCCATAAAGGAGTGTATGGCTCAAATAAAGGGGGCTTACAGCCTGGCCATAATGACGGAGAAACAACTTTTTGCCGTACGGGATCCCCATGGTATTAGGCCCCTGTGTTTGGGCCGGCTGGGCGCCTCGGTCGTCGTGGCCTCGGAGTCCTGCGCCCTGGACGTCCTGGGGGCGGAGTTAATACGGGAAGTGGAGCCGGGGGAAATTATAATTATTGATGAACATGGTATTTCCTCCCTGCAGGGTGCCCGGGCGGACCGTCCGGCCCACTGCATTTTCGAGTTTATCTATTTTGCCCGGCCGGACAGCACCCTCCAGGGGCTGAACGTCTACGCCGTAAGAAGGGAACTGGGACGGCGCCTGGCGGCCGAAAGTGCGGTGGACGCCGACCTAGTCGTTCCGGTACCCGATTCGGGAGTGGCGGCGGCCGCGGGATATGCCGAAGCAGCAGGGTTGCCCCTGGTGGAAGGCTTAATCAAAAATCGCTACGTGGGTCGCACCTTCATCCAGCCCACTCAGGAAAGGCGCGAGCTGGGGGTGCGCTTAAAGCTCAATCCCATCCGCTCCCTCCTTCAGGGCAAGCGGGTGATAATCATCGATGATTCCCTCGTAAGGGGTACCACCGGCCGGCACATCATCCAGATGCTGCGGGAAGCAGGAGCCAGGGAGGTCCACCTGCTAATCGCTTCTCCTCCGGTCCTTCACCCCTGTTATTACGGCATCGACACCAGCACCTGCGGAGAACTGATTGCGGCCCGGTGGCCGGTGGAAAAAGTAAGGCGCTACGTAGGGTGCGACACCCTGTATTACCTGAGCCTGGAAGGCCTCTTGGGCGCCTTCGGCTCCCGTAGAGACCATTACTGCACGGCCTGTTTTACCGGTTGCTATCCCGTGCCCCTCGAGGGGTGTTACTTGGTCGAAGGTTTGGAGCCGGGATAAGGCGCTGCAATATTTGCACGAGGAGGCCAGGGCGGTGAGGAGGCGGAACTGGACCTATGCGGCGGCGGGAGTAGACATAGCCGCCGGCAGCCGCGCGGTGGAATTGATGCGGGAGCACGTGCGTAGCACATGGCGGCCGGAGGTCTTGGGGGATATCGGGGGCTTCGGAGGCCTTTTCGCCCTTACGGGTAGGTACCGGGAGCCGGTGCTGGTGGCCGGGGCCGACGGAGTGGGCACCAAGCTGAAAATCGCCTTCCTGCTGGACCGCCATCACACCGTGGGGCAGGATGTAGTGGCCATGTGCGTGAACGACATCCTGGTCCACGGCGCGGAACCCCTCTTTTTCCTCGACTACCTGGCGGTGGGCAGGCTGGAGCCGGAAAAGGCGGCCGCCGTCGTTGAAGGCGTTGCCGCGGGCTGCCGGCTGGCCGGGTGCGCCCTCCTGGGAGGAGAAACGGCGGAGATGCCCGGCTTTTATGCCCCGGGCGAATACGACCTGGCGGGATTTGCCGTTGGGGTGGTGGAAAGGGAGGATCTCCTGGACGGTACGGCCGTGCGGCCGGGACAGGCCGTAGTGGGTCTGGCCTCCTCCGGGCTCCACTCCAACGGCTTTTCCCTGGCCCGCCGGGTACTCCTGGAGGAGGCCGGTTTCTCCCTGCATCGGGAAATATCGGTGCTGGGATCCCCTTTAGGGGAGGAAATGTTGAGGCCCACCCGCATTTACGTAAGGGCCCTGCTGCCCTTGATCCGGGAAGGGCTCATAAAGGGCCTGGTCCACATTACGGGGGGAGGCCTGGTGGAGAACCCGCCGCGCATTCTCCCCCCGGGGGTGGCCCTGCGCCTTTACCGGGGAGAATGGCCGGTCCCGCCCATCTTCAATTTGATCCAGGAAGCCGGGGGCATTTCTGACCTCGAGATGTACCGCACCTTCAATATGGGCTTGGGAATGCTGGCGGTGGTGGAAAGGGCGCAACTCCCCACTGTCCTGGCCCGCCTGCGGGCCGCCGGAGAGGCCCCTTACCTGGTAGGTGACGTGGTGGAAGGAACCGGGGAAGTGGAGTTCGTCCCGCCTCTGGAGGACAGATAGGTACCCCTCCCCTTCCCAACCCGGGTCCGGCGAGGCAAGGGGGTCCGAGCTGAGTTATCCCCAGTTTTTGCAGGTCAGGCCTGCTTGGGCTTGAGATAGAGCGAGCAAGCCTTCGCGGCCAGCCCAGGCTTTAAGCTTGGCGAAGGGCTTAAAGCTTGGCCCGAGGCCTTTGAGAGGCCTGCGGCCGGGAACTGAGGCAGGATGCTTAAATTCTGCCGGGAAGCCTGCCTTAAGCCTTTAAGCCAAGCAAAAGTCCTGCCCGCGAGGGAGGCCTTTGCGAGCGGAAGCCAAGCAGGCCGGAATCAAAACTGGGGATGCGCCAGGGTCCGAGGTGGCGGGACGGAGGAGGCGCCGCCGGGTGGCAAGTAAAGGGAAGGCGCAGCGGGGGAATCCTTCCCGGAAGTGGGGAAGGCCTTTCGGCCGGTCCACGGTGGAGGCAAGATTAATAGCGGGGGAGAGAGGCATGGGCCTACCTATAGGAGTACTTGCTTCGGGCCGGGGCAGCAACCTGGAGGCCATCCTGCGGGCCTGGGAGGCCGGGGAACTTCCGGTGGAGCTCAAGATGGTGATAAGTGACAAAAAGGAGGCCCGGGCCCTCAGAATTGCAGCGGAACACGGCGTCCCGGCTGAATTCCTGGACCCCAAGGCCTTTCCCGACAGGGTTAGCTACGATTTGGCCCTGGCGGCCCGGCTTAAAGCAGCGGGGGTTGAGCTGGTGGTCCTG
Source organism: Peptococcaceae bacterium (assembly GCA_003509545.1). Lineage (GTDB taxonomy): Bacteria > Bacillota > DSM-521 > Neomoorellales > Neomoorellaceae > UBA12545. Next base: position 16,725 of record DOLC01000072.1, on the reverse strand, counting down.
GCGGGCTACATGCGGATCTTAAGCCAGGCCTTTCTGGAACAGTTTCCCCTCCAGGTGATCAACATCCATCCTGCCCTTTTGCCGGCCTTTCCCGGTCTGGGAGCCCAGAAGCAGGCCTGGGAATACGGAGTGAAAATCACCGGCTGTACCGTCCACTTTGTGGATGCAGGGGTGGATACCGGCCCTATCATCGCCCAGGCGGCCGTTGCTGTAGAGGATGACGACACCCCCGAAACCCTGGCCGAACGCATCCTGGAGCAGGAACACCGGCTCTTGCCGGAGGTTATACGCTGGATAGCCCAGGGACGCGTTCGCGTCCGGGGGCGCCGGGTGTACATACAGAAATAGCTTTGCCGATTACCTAAAGGAGGAAGCGAACTTGGTACGGAGAGCCTTGCTCAGTGTCTGGGACAAGAGGGGCCTGGTGGACTTTGCCAGGGGCCTGGTAGAGCTGGGGTGGGAGATAATATCCACGGGGGGCACGGCCCAGGTGCTCCAGGAAGGCGGAGTGCCAGTCACCCTCGTCCAGGACGTGACGGGTTTTCCCGGTATCCTGGAAGGCAGGGTTAAGACCCTGCACCCCATGGTCCACGGCGGTATATTGGCCAAGCGCACGCCCGAGCACTTGGAACAACTGGACAGGCTGGGAATAAAACCCATAGATCTGGTAGCGGTGAACCTTTATCCCTTCCAGGCAGCCGTTTCCCGGCCGAAATGTACTGTGGAGGAGGCCGTTGAAAATATCGATATAGGCGGGCCGGCCATGGTGCGGGCGGCGGCCAAGAATCACGAATACGTTACGGTGATCGTGAACCCCGAGCGTTATCCCGAGGTCCTGGCCTGCCTGCGCGAGAACGGCGATGTGGACCCGGCCACCCGGAGGAAGCTGGCGGCCGAGGCCTTCGCCCACACGGCGGCCTACGATGCGGCCATCGCCCATTACTTCCAGGGCCAAGCCTACGGCAAGGAAACCTTCCCGCCCGCCTTTTTCTTGGTGGGGTTTAAGGTCCAGGACCTGCGCTACGGCGAAAATCCCCACCAGGCCGCAGCCCTTTATCGGTTGCCCCGGGTACCGGCCGGCAGCCTGGTCGGCGGCCGCCAGCTTCAGGGGAAGGAGCTTTCCTACAACAACATAATGGACCTGGATGCCGCCTGGAACCTGGTAAGGGAGTTCAAGGAGCCGGTGGTGGCCATTATTAAGCACACCAACCCTTGCGGGGCGGCGAAGGGGGCTACGCCGGCAGAGGCCTACCGCCGGGCCTACGAAGCGGATCCCGTTTCGGCCTTCGGCGGCATAGTGGGTTCCAACCGTCCGGTGGACCGAGAGATGGCCGAAGAGCTGGTCAAGATTTTCCTGGAAGCGGTGGTGGCTCCCCTTTTCACCCCGGAGGCCCTGGAGATCCTGCGTTCTAAGCCCAACATGCGCCTGGTGGCGGCGGGCGAGGGGCAGGGAGGCGGCCTTTATCAGGTCCGGCCCATAAGCGGCGGCTTTCTCGTGCAGGAGCCTGATCTCCGGGAAGTAGGAGGGGAAGACCTCAAGGTGGTGACCAGGCGCCGGCCGGATCCCGATGAGCTGGAGGACCTCCTTTTCGCCTGGAAGGTAGTTAAGCATGTGAAATCCAATGCCATTGTAGTGGCCAGAAAGGGCATCACCCTCGGCATCGGGGCCGGCCAGATGAACAGGGTGGGGGCGGCCTGCCTGGCCTTGAAGCAGGCGGGAGAAAGGGCTCGGGGGGCGGTTATGGCTTCGGATGCTTTCTTCCCCTTTCCCGACACGGTGGAGGCCGCCGCCCGGGCCGGCATCACGGCGATAATCCAGCCCGGGGGATCCCTCCGGGATCAAGACTCTATAGCCTGCGCCGACGAGCACGGTCTCGCCATGGTCTTCACGGGGGTGCGCCACTTCCGGCACTAGAGGAGATTTACCCCGTGCCCGGGCGGGCATATTTTTTCTGCGAGGAGGGACGGTCGTGAAAGTCCTGGTGGTAGGAAGCGGCGGGCGGGAGCATGCCCTGGTGTGGAAATTGGCCCAGAGCCCGGCGGTCACCGAGATCTACTGCGCCCCCGGCAATGCTGGTATAGCAAACCACGCCTACTGCGTCCCCATACCCGCTGACGATATTGAAGGCCTGGTGGATTTCGCCCGCCAGGCCGACATCCAGCTGACGGTGGTGGGGCCGGAAGGACCCCTGGTGGCCGGCGTGGTAGACGCCTTTGAGGCTGCGGGTTTGAGGATCTTCGGCCCGCGGCGGGAGGCGGCCCTGTTAGAAGGCAGTAAAGTCTGGGCCAAGGAATTTATGGCTAAAGAGGGCATCCCCACCGCCCGCCATACGGTGGTGGACAACCTGGAGGACGCCCGCCGCTACCTGGAGAGGGAAGGGGCGCCGGTGGTAATCAAGGCCGATGGTCTGGCCGCCGGCAAGGGCGTGGTCATAGCGGAGGACGAAGGGGAAGCCCTCCGGGCCATCGAGGAAATGCTGGGGGGCCGCCTCGGCCCTGCCGGCCGTCGCCTCGTCCTGGAAGAAAAGCTGGAGGGCGAAGAGGTAAGCGCCATGGCCCTGTGCGACGGGGAGAATCTCCTTCCTCTGGTGCCGTCCCAGGATCATAAGCGCCTTTTGGACGGGGACCGGGGCCCCAATACGGGAGGAATGGGGGCCTATGCCCCCGTCCCCTTCTACGACGAGGCCGCGGCAGCGGAAGTGATGGAAACCGTCCTGCGGCCGGCCGTGCGGGCCATGGCGGCGGCCGGGAGGCCGTATACCGGTGTCCTGTATGCTGGATTAATGCTGACCGCCCGGGGCCCCCGCGTCCTGGAGTTCAACTGCCGGCTTGGGGATCCCGAAGCCCAGGCTGTCCTGATGCTCCTGGAGAGCGATCTGGTGGAGGTTATCCTGGCGGCCCTGGAGGGGCGGCTGGATCGGGTGGAGGTGAAATGGCATCCGGGGGCGGCGGCCTGCGTGGTTCTGGCGGCTCCCGGTTATCCCGGAGAGTATCTCCGGGGCGAAGCCCTCAAGGGGCTGGAAGATGTGCCGCCGGGAGTAGAGGTGTTTCACGCCGGTACGGCCCTGAAGGAAGGGCGCCTGGTCACCGCCGGGGGGCGGGTGTTGGGGGTCACCGCCCGCGGCGAAACCCTGGAGGACGCCTTGAAGAAGGCCTACGACGCCGCGGAGATCATCGACTTTCCGGGGAAGCACTACCGGAGGGACATCGGCCGGCGGGCGTATAAACTTTTCCCCTTAGGCCAATCTAAATAAGAGCAGATCGCTAGAGCCTTAAGGGGGGAAGCCGGTGCCTCGCCCCTTCCGCAGACCCCTTCGCGCCGCCCTTCGGCCCTTGAAGGGCCGAGCAACTCAAAAAGATACTTCCGGGGGGCAAGGGCAAAAATACCCCTACCCCCCGCTGGAACACTACGTTCTGACTCCGGACCTCAAGCTGAACCTGCAGCAGCTGGAGGAGATATTCCACCGGAGCGGTGACGTAGTAAAAAGGGACTTTTGCATCGGCGGCCGGGCCCGGGCGGCCATCGTTTATATCGACGGCCTGGCCGACAAGACCCTCATTGAGGATACCCTCTTGCGAACCCTGCAGCACGTACCTTCCGAGCTGGCCCAGGCCTTGGTAGACAGATCTGCTCCCCTGGACCGCCTGTTAGAAATCATCGTACCCATGGCCGATGTCGATTTTGTCGAGAAAATGGCGGATGTGGTCAATCATGTCCTGAACGGCGACGCCGTTCTTTTATTTGAGGGCTACCGCCAAGCCATGGCGACCAGCACCCGCTCCTGGGAACAGCGCAGCATCAGCGAACCCCTCACCGAAGGTGTAGTCCGGGGGCCCCGGGAAGGCTTTGTGGAGAACCTGAGGACCAACACCGCCCTGATACGCCGGCGCCTCAAGACACCGGACCTCGTAGTGGATAACCTCCTGGTGGGCCGCTACAGCCAGACCAACGTTTCCCTGGTCTATCTCAAGAGTCTGGTCGGTCCGGGCCTCCTGGAAGAAATACGCCGGCGGCTAGACCGTATTGATGTAGACGGCATCTTGGAAAGCGCCTATATCGAGGAGTTTATCGAGGACAACCCCTTTTCCCCCTTCCCCCAGATCGACCACACGGAGCGGCCGGACAAAGTGGCGGCCGCCCTCCTGGAGGGGCGGGTGGCCCTTCTCATCGACAACACACCCTTCGTCCTCCTGGTACCCACCTTGTTCGTCCAGTTCCTCCAGGCCAGTGAAGACTATTACGAGCGCTACTGGCTGGCCAGTTTCTTAAGGGTGCTCCGGTTTGTGATACTCAACATCGCCCTTTTGCTGCCGAGCGCCTATGTGGCAGTGAGCACCTATCACCAGGAAATGCTGCCCACCAACCTGGTAGTGCGGCTGGCCGCCCAGAGGGAGGGTATTCCCTTTCCCGCGGTGGTCGAGGCCCTGTTGCTGGAACTGGTCTTCGAGATCTTGCGGGAGGCCGGAGTTCGCCTCCCCCGGGTGGTGGGACAGGCGGTAAGTATCGTGGGTGCCCTGGTCATCGGCGAAGCCGCGGTGAGCGCCGGCCTGTTTTCCCCGGCCATGGTTATCGTGGTGGCCCTGACGGGCATCAGCTCCTTTGCCCTGCCTAAGTTTTCCATGGCCATTACCATCCGCCTGCTGCGCTTTATTATGCTTATTCTGGCCGGAGTACTAGGATTTTACGGTATCATGCTGGGCCTCCTGGCCGTTTTGGTTCACCTTAATACCCTCAGGTCCTTTGGCGTGCCCTATCTGGCTCCGGTGGCACCCTACCACAGGCGAGACTACAAGGATGTTTTCGTGCGGGCACCGCGGTGGGACCAGGAGTTGAGACCCACCCAACTGGGGCACCGGGATCCCAGGCGGCAGGCCGAAGGTCTGCAACCGGTGCCTCCCGGGGCGGACAAAGGAGAAAAAAGCGGGGGAGGCCGGTAGTTGTGTCCCGCAGCCGCGAAGAAGGTTTTATCGGTCCATGGCAGGGCGCCATTTTGCTCTGGTTCAGCGAGCTGCCTACGGCCCTTCTCTTTCTTCCGGCCCTTATCGTCTCCAGGGCCCAACAGGATGCCTGGATGTCCGTCGTTCTGGCCATCGTCTTCACCCTGCCCCTGGCCCTCCTGCTGGGTTGGCTGCTGTACCGGTTCCCCGGAAGGACCCTTTTCCAGGTGGCGGAGACCGTTCTGGGAAAAATTTTAGGCAAAGCCATGACCTTGTTTTACGTTCTGGCCTTTGTGCAGTGGAATGCCATCGTCCTGCGGGAGTTCGGCGAATTTCTGGTGGCGGCCGTTATGCCGGAGACGCCCCTCATAGTTTTCACCGTTACCCTGATGGTTCTGGCCGTCTATGCGGCCCGCAACGGGCTGGAAGTCATTGCGCGGTCGGCCCAGTTCATCCTTCCCCTCATGGTCAGCTTTTTCCTCATTGTCCTGGTGCTGGCCACGCCCAAGATGTCCCTGCGCAACCTTTTCCCCCTCCTGGAAGGGGGCCTCGGGCCCCTTTTGTTAGGCGCATTTATCACCCTGGGCTCCACGGGAGAAATTATCGTTATATCCGTGGTAGGCGCCTTCCTTCAACAGCCCGAGGGGGTGAAGAGGAGCCTGATCCTGGGGCTGGCGGGCATTCTTTTCTTCCTGGTCTTAGGGGTCATGGGGGGCGTGCTGGTCTTCGGTGCCTGCGAGGCGGGACGCCTTACTTTTCCGGCTTTCTCCCTCGCCCGGGTGATAAGCATCGGCAATTTCCTGGAACGCATTGAAGTGCTCTTCATGGCCATTTGGGTGGGAGGCATATTTATCAAGGTTACTCTAAACCTGTATATTGCAGCTTTGGGCCTGGCCACGGCGGCCGACTTAAGGGAGTACCGGCCCTTATGCGCTCCCCTGGCGGCCCTCGTGGTGGTATTATCCGTCTGGCTCTTCGACAACCTTACGGGCGTATTATTTTATCTCGAACAAGTCCTGCCTGTTTGGGCCCTGCTGTGGCAATGGACGGTCCCCGCCGCCTTAGCGCTGACGGCGGTTATCAGAAAGGTGGAGGGGAGCAGAACGTGAGAAGAAGCCTTCGGGCCGTCTTCCTCCTTCTTTCCTTAACCCTTATAGGCATGATATTGGATGGGTGCTGGAGCCGGCGTGAAATAGAAGAGCTGGCCCTCATAATGGCTGCCGCCCTGGATGCGGAGGGCGAAAACCAGGTCCGCCTGAGCGCCTTTATCATCAACCCCCGGGAAATCGGCGGCGGGCAGCCCATGGGAGCCGGCGGTGGGGGCGGTACCAGAATGCCAGGGGAAATTGTTACCGCCGTGGCCGATAATTTCGCCGAAGCCACCCGCCGCCTGGAGGAACATATTCCCCGCCGCGTTTTTTGGGCCCATAACCGCGTGATCATCCTGGGAGACGGCCTGGCGCGCAGGGGACTCCAGAGTTTAGATTGGTTTAGCCGCGACCGCCAGATGCGCCTGGATACGGTGGTCGTCCTTACTGAGGGCGAAGCCCGTAGGGTGCTGGACCTGCCGCCGGGGATCGAGCTCAACCCCGGGCGCATCATCACCGGTATTTTGAACAGCCACGTAATTTTAAAGGTGGAGTTGAAGGATCTGTTTGCCATGTGGCAGGCCCGAGGGGATAACCCGGTAGTGCCACGGGTGGTCCTCCTTTCCCCCGACGAACACAGCGGGAGCAAGCTGCAGGGAAGGGAAGGCCGGCCGGGCGGCGGAGGCGAGGGTGGTGAAGGGAGAGAGGCTCCACCGGCCCAGGCGGCCCCGGCGGCCGTACGCTTCGACGGGGCGGGGGTGTTCAAGGACGATAAGCTGGTGGGGTATCTCGATCATTTGGAAACCCTGGGCACCATGTGGTTGCGGGGAGAAGTTAGGGAAGGGGTCATCACCTTCAACTGTCCTGCCCACCCTGAAGGGCAGGTGGCCGTGCGATTCTATCGTTCCCAGACCAAGGTTAAACCCCACGTAGAGGGCGACAAGATCCGTTTTCTGGTTAAAATTACGGCCGAGGGCGACCTCACCGAGCATACGTGCGATGATTCTCTAAAGGATCCGGCTCAAGTTAGGGCTATGGAAGAGGCCTTGCGCCGGGAAGTGGAGAAAAGGGCAGAGGCGGCCTTGGATAAGGCCCAGAAGGAATTAAAGGCAGATATTTTTGGGTTCGGAGAGGTTCTCCATCGCCAGGAACCCAAATTCTGGAAACAAGTGCAGGATCATTGGAACGAAATCTTTGCCGGGGTGGAAGTAAAAGTGGAACCACGTATGGAAGTGAGGAGGGTGGGCATGACCTACGCTTCGGTAGAAGCCATTCGCGGAAACACCGGTGGCAAGAAGACTTCTCCTGGAGGCAGGTAGATGTTCGTTTTTTTGATTATCTTAGCCTTTGCCCTCATGGCCTGCGGTGAGGCCGTCCCCTTATATCGTGAGAAAAAGTACAGGGAGTTGGCGGTCATGGGCGCGGTGTGGTCCCTGGGGTTAGCCTTGAGCCTCGCCCTGGTGATGGATAGGCCCCTACCCAATCCTATTGCTTGGATGGAACACCTCCTGGTACCTGTATTTCGCCTCTTGGAGGCCTTTTTAGGACCCATGTAAAATAGTCACCGGCCGGGGAACCTTCCTAATGATTTCTGCCTCAGGTGTGTTCTAGATCACAAGAAAACGTAACCATTTTGGGATTCCCGAAGTGATGTTCCTCACTCTCCTCTTTCCGGAGGTGCTCTATAATAGGTGCCAAAAAGGGGAGAGATACATATGCTAGCGGACACTCTGGTAAGGCAACATAGGGAGATCCTGGGTCTTCTGACGGACATCGAGGCTTTGGGAAAGGACGGTATTTCCAGCCGGCCCTTCGACCTCCTCATAAAGCTGGGGGCGCTTTTCGGCAAGGTGAAGGTTCACCTGGCCCAAGAGGACCGGGGGCTGTACCCCCTTCTCCTCCAACACCCGGACGAACAGGTGCGGGAAAGGGCCCAGAGGTTCATCCGCGACATGGGCGGCCTCCGTGAGGCCTTCGATCGCTTCAGGAATAAGTACGCCTCTATAGAGGCCATAAAGGAAGACCCGACTCGCTTCCTGGCCGACGTGAAGGCCATCGCCTCCCTGACGCATCCCCAGTTTTTTGTTCCGGCCTGCTTTGGCTTACGCTCGCTCCCGAAACCCTCGCAGGCCAAACTAGCGCTTGGCTCAAGGCTCCGGCAGGCTTCCCGGCAAATTCGGCATCCTGCCTCAGTTGCCGGCCTCGGGCATCCATGCCCTCGGGCCTGCCTTCGCCTTTCGCCAAGCTTAAGTTTGGCTAGCCGCGAAAGCTTGCTCGCTCGCTTCCAAGCCAAAGCAGGCCTGCCCTGCAAAAAGTGGGGATAACTCAGCATCGCCTCCGCCTTGACCCAGCGTATCCGCCTGGAGGAGGAAGAACTATATCCCTTGCTTAAAGGCCTGTAGGCCGCCGGCCGCCAGGCCGGCCGCACCGGTGGTTACCGGCCGCCGGGAGCCACGCCCTAGGAGCCCTCTCTGCCTAGAACCGGGATATCCCTCGCCCTGGCCGCCTCGGCCCGAAAATCGTGATATAAGAAGGCCGTCGTTATCAGGGTGGAGCCCAGATCCGACAGGGGCATGGTCCACCACACGCCGGGCAGCCCCCAGAACCGCGGGAGAAAGAGGAGAAGGGGTATCAGCAGGAAAACCTGGCGCGAGAGGGTCAGCAAGGTACCCTGGAGGGGCTTGCCCGTGGCCTGGAAATACCCCGAGCCCACGATCTGGAAGCCTATGACAGGAAGGACGAGGAAGAGGACATGCATAGCCTCGGCGGCCATGGCGATTAATTCCGCGTCCTGGCGGCTGAACAGAGCGACGAGCTGTTCCGGCCATATTCTGGTGGCGGTATAGCCAATGCCTATAATGACGGTGGCCCAAAAACTGGCCAGTTTGAGGGTGGCCTTAACCCTTTCCATCTTGCGCGCACCGTAGTTGAAACCGATGATGGGCTGGGCGGCCTGGGAGATACCGATGACCGGCATGAACATAAAGGTGCCCAGGCTAAAGACAACGCCTACCGCGGCAATGGCCAAATCGCCGCCGTAGTGGGCCAGGCTCTTGTTGAAAATCACCTGCTGCAGGCTGTGCACCAGCTGTAAAGCAAAATAAGGAAATCCTACCGCGAAAACGGTTAAGCATACGGATCTGCGCAGAAAGAGGTTACGCCCTCGAAGCTTCACCAGGCTCCGGCCCGAAAGGTAGTAATAAAGGGCCCCGGCGGCAGATATACCCTGGGAGATTACGGTAGCCATGGCCGCTCCTTTTATGCCCAGGCCCAGGGGAAAAACGGCTATGTAGTCAAGTACGATATTGCTTAGAGCCCCGGCCACGTTCAGGACCATCGCCAACAGGGGATGGCCCTCGGCTCTTATCATGTTGGTCAGGCCGAAGCCCAGGGTCATTAGGACGTTACCGAGGAGGATTATGCGGGTATATTCTACGGCATAGGGCAGCACGCTCTCCGGGGCGCCGAAGTTGAGCAGCAGGGGCTCGAGGAAGAGTAGGCCGACAGCCGAGGCGCAGCCGGCCACCAGCACCAAGAGGGTGAGGGCGTTCCCGGCGATGAGGTCGGCCTCTTCTTTTTTCTTTTCTCCCAGGCGGATGGATATGAGGGCGGTTGCTCCCATACCCACCAACATGGAAAGAGCCATAAGCACCAGCATTACGGGAAAGGCCACCGTGGTGGCGGCTATGGCCAGCTTGCCGACTCCTCTTCCTACCACTATCCGGTCCACTACATTATAAAGGGCGTTCACCAGCATGCCCGTTATGGCCGGTAGCGCGAACTTCCACAGCAGGCGGCCGATAGGGGCCAGCTCCAGTTCGCGAGTCTGTTCCCCTTGGTTCATTTGGCTTCCACCCTTTCATAGCCGCTCAAGGATGTCCACTGCTTTTTTTAAACTGGCTATTAATTCGTCGGCCTCTGGGCGCCCAAGCTTTTTCAGGAGTTCGAGGATTATGTCCCTCTGACGGGCCGTTACTTCTTCCATATGAGCCCGTCCCCGGGGCGTGAGGGACACCAGGGTTTTTCTTCGGTCCCGGGGGTCTCCTTTACGGGCGATAAACCCGATCTTTTCCAAGGAATCTAATAACGTTGTGAGGCTACCCTTCTCCAGGCCTACCTTTCTGCTGAGCTCACTGGGGGTGGCCTCTCCTTCGAAGAAAAGATGGCAGATCAACTTCTGCTGGTTTTTCTTTAACCTTGCCTCGCAACCGCCCGAGGAGCGAAGGACGCACAGAAACTTCTTATGGTATAGTCCCATGAATTTGGTAAGGAGGCCGTACAGCTCACGGGCCGTCTCCCTATCTACAGAATCTATAACTTCCCGCGCCATGGTCTTCCTCCAACCCTTTACGGATCCCGAGATAGTTAAAATTCATACGGTAAGAATACTAACATAATTGGGCGTCCGGTGCAAGGCCGCCGCGACGACGAAAAATATCCCTGTCGGCCGAAGATCTTGTGCCAGGTCCGAGGGCCGGCCTCACAAAAAGGATCTTGCCCCTCCTTTGGGCTAGGTGTTATGATTACGGTAGCAATATACCGGCTTCCCAACGGATACAATTTTGTCATTGAGGTGAGGCCGCTTTGAGTCTTAACCGACAACTGCAGTTGCCCGAGGGGGTTGATGATTTTCTCCCCGAAGCGGCGGCGGCCAAACGGGATTTGGAATATAAACTGCTAACGCTTTTCCAGGGCTGGGGTTACCAGGAGGTGGTAACCCCAACCTTTGAGTTTGTGGAAGTTTTCCAGGCCGGACAGGCCACCGGCCGTGAGGATGTGCTGTATAAGTTTATCGACCGGCAGGGTCGGGTTTTGGCCCTGCGGCCGGAAATGACGGCGCCGATAGCCCGCCTGGTGGCAACCCGCCTCAAGAGGGAGAAGCTCCCCTTGCGCCTCTGCTACAGTGCTACCGTATTCCGGTATGAAGACCCTGCCCGCGGCCGGCGCCGGGAGTTCCATCAGGCCGGCGTAGAGCTCCTGGGGGCCAGCGGCGTGGGCGCCGACTGCGAAGTGGTGGCCCTAGCGGTGGAAGCCCTCCTTAAGGCGGGCCTCAAGGAGTTCCTGGTAGGCTTGGGACAGGTGGCGGTGACTAAGGGAGTACTGGCCGAGCTGAACTTGCCCGGAAAGGCCCTGGCTAGAGTAAAGGAAGCCATGGTGGGCAAAGACTGGGTGCGCCTCAGTTACCTTTGTGAGGAGTACGGTCTAAAGGGCGATGCCCGGCGGTGTCTGGAACTGCTCTTTACCCTGCATGGCGGCCGGGAGGCCCTGCGGGGAGCCGGCCCTATTAACAAAATGAAGGCGGCCCGGGAGCACCTGGAGCACTTGGAAGAAGTTCTGGCCGTCCTGGAGCGCTACGGCCTGGGACCCTATCTCTTCGTCGACCTGGGCATTTTGAGGGATTTCGATTATTATACCGGTCTCGTGTTTGAAGGTTATACGGCCGGGCTGGGGTTTCCCGTCTTGGGCGGAGGCCGATACGACGAGCTGCTGCAGGAGTTCGGCTATCCCTGCCCGGCTACTGGATTTGCCGTGGGCCTGGAGCGGGTGTTAACGGTCAAGAACAGCCTGGATTTGCCTCCCGAGGAGAGCCCGACGGGTTATTTGGTGGCCGGGGAAGACCTGGCTGGCGTTCTCATGCGGGCGCGGGAATTGCGGTTAACCGGGGCCCGGGTGGAGCTGGCTTGGGACCTGAAGACCCGGGAGGAGGCGGCCAGGGAGGCGGCGGAACGGAAGCTTTCCCCTGTGTGGGTATCCAGAGGTGAAGGGAATGAATGACATGGTGGTCACCATAGCCCTGCCTAAGGGGAAGTTGGGGCAGGAGACTATAAAACTTTTGTCCGTCGCGGGCCTGCCGGTGGAGGGGGTCTCCACGGAGGCGAGGCAGCTCACCTTCGGCTTTCCGCGAGAATCCCTGCGCTATATCGTCTGCCGGCCCACCGATGTACCTACTTATGTCGAACATGGGGCGGCCGACCTGGGGATTGTAGGGAAGGATACCTTAGTGGAAAGCGGGGCCGATGTATTCGAACTGGCAGATTTGGGCTTCGGCTACTGCCGCTTTGTGGTGGCCGCCCCGCGAAGGAAGTGGGAAGAAGCGGGGGGTTCCTTGGAAACCCTGCTGGCCGGGAGCCGCCGGGTGGCCACCAAGTTTCCCCGGGTGGCGGCCCGCTTTTTTTCCGACCTGGGGCAGCAGGTAGAGATCATTAAGCTGCATGGAAATATCGAGCTGGCTCCCCACGTGGGCCTGGCGGATCTCATTGTGGATATCGTTTCCACGGGTAGGACCTTAAAGGAGAACGACCTGGTGGAAGTAAAGTCCATCTTTCAGGCCACGGCCCGGCTCATCGCCAACCGGGTAAGCTACCGCATGCACCACGAGCGCCTCCAGCCCCTGGTGGAAAAGCTGCGGTGGGCGAGCTATAATTTAGGGGAAAAAAGGGACTTCCATATTTTATCAAGTTAGCTTATGATTCTCCTTAAAAGGTATTAATTACTATTTCTTTGGCAACAAGTCCGCCCTCTCGACTTTTTGGTGCGAATTTCGAGGGAAGGCGCGGCCCCAAACGCAGAAGAATAGCCCGTCCGGCTGCCGACCCCTAAAAACGCAGATGCCCCGGCGATACCCTGCCGTTTTATTACCCCTCAGAGGGAAGGGCTGGTGTTCGGTTTTGAGTTACCCCTCCCAGGACGAAAGAGAGTTCCGCATCATCTATGAGAGTTTTTATTCCCAGGCCTTTTACACGGCCTGGGCCATACTTAAGGATTACAACCTGGCGGAAGATGCCACCCAGGAGGCCTTTATCGAAGTTTTCACTCATTTCGACAAGTTGCCCGGGGAAGACAATCTCTTGCGGTGGCTCAAAACGGTTACCGCTCGCAAGGCCATCGATCTGTGGCGCAAACACAGGAAGTCACAGGTAAGGGAGCAGGCTGCGGTCGGACCGAGCTCACAAGACGCGGGTTTTCTGGCCGCTGAGAATAAAGTCTTGGTATATTACTTATTACAACAATTACCGGCCACTTATAGACAAATTATCTATTTGCGGTTTTACTGCGATTTTTCGGTAAGGGAAACGGCCGAGATAATGCAAGTCAAGGAGGGTACGGTGAAATCACGATTACACCGGGCCTTAAGCTACCTCAAAGGCAAATGCGAGATGGCCCGGGAAGTGCAGGAGCTCAGGAGGTGTTGACCCTGGAGATGGCTCATGAGGGCTATTGGGAGCGGCTGCTAAAAGAAGTTATAATCCGGGAGATAGAGAGGCAGCCCGTTCCCACACCGACGGATGACCAGTGGGCCGAGGTTTGGCGGGCGGTCCAGAGGAGACGCTCAGAGGAGAAAAAGCTTCGCCGGAGGCGTTTTTTGGTGGCTGCGGCCGTTTTGGTGTTCCTATTAGCCGGTGTACCGGCCGTTTTTTATCCTGGAGTGATAGCCGGCTGGGGCCGCCAAGTCTTGGGCTTGGCGCAAGGGCGAGCCAGCATGATGGTCACCGAGGAGCAAGGGGGAGGGAGCACCCCGCCCGGCGTTGTTATGCAAGGGGCCCATGAAATTATACGGGATCGGCAGGAGTCTTTAGGGGCAGATGCGCCTGAGGCAGGGAGGGCGTTGCGTGCCGAGTTGGAGGATAGAGAATTTCCCTTTGCCGTAAAATGGCCGGCTTACTTGCCTCTGGGATTCGAGCTCAAGGGCGTGGAAGTGGCCCCGGCCGAAACCGGAGGGGCCGACGCCGGTCGCGTTAGGCTGATCTACGGAAAGGGTTCCCAGACGGTAGAAATCCTTCAGACCAGAACGGCGGAAGAACGGGGCGTCTTTTCCTCCGGTCCCGGGGCCCAGGAGGAGATCATCACTGTTTCGGGCCGGGAGGCGCGGTTAACTTCGGATGGGCATTCTTACACCCTGTATTTTCAGGATGACGACGGGGTAGCCGTGCAGGTAAAGGGAAACATTGCAAGAGAAGATATCATTAGAATTGCGGCTTCCCTCGGCAAGGCCCCGGGCCCGGCACAGGAGTGAGCGCGTGTCCCTTCCGCGGGGCGAGGTGCCGTATTCCCCCCGGAGAAGGGTTTGGAGGAGTAAGGTGATGGGTGGCCCGGAGGTTAGAGGGGAAGAAAAATAGGCCCCCGGCGTTTTGGCCGGGGGCCCGGCCGTTACCGGCCCCGTTACTAGTTTTCCAGCTTCAGGGCTCTCGCCAGGGCCACGGCAGCTTCGGCGCGAGATACAGGCTCCACGGGCCGGAAGAGGCGGCCGTCCCCTTGCAGGATGCCCAGACCGTAGCTCAAGGCCACATAGCCGAGGGAATCGGAGGGTATTTCTGCGGCGTCCGCGAAGGGCACCCTGTAGATGTCCCGAGCCTGGGCCGCTAGGTCGAGGCCCAGGAAGCGCACCATTAGGCGGGCCAGCATCTGGCGGCTCACTTCGTCGCCCGGTGCCACATTCTCCTTTACCCAGCCGCGCAGCCGGGCCCTGTCCAGCACCTGTTCATCGGACAGACCGGCGGTGGCCCACACGCCGTCCTGGGCGCCCATCATGGCTCGGAGGAGGTGGGCTGCCATAACCTTTTCCTGGGGGCGGAAGGTATTACCGTAGTCGCCGAACAGACCGGCCTGGCCGAGGAGGGAGATCTCCTTTTCCGCCCAGTGACCCGCGATATCGGTAAAGAGGTAGGGCCGCGGCTGCTGGGCCACCGGTTTTCCCTGCCAGTCTAAGGCTTCGCCCGTCTTGGCCTCGATCATGGCCGCCCCTACGGCGCCTGGAAGAACTGTAGGACGATATACCAGCTTTATCTGCCGCTCCCCCCGGCGCCCATAAATCTCGGCGTAGCTTAAGGTTAGGGGCTGGCGGGAGAGATACCGGTCGGCGGCTTCCGCGGGAGATAACAGCCCCTCGGCCGGCGGGAACTCCAGGTCGGACCAGGTGAGGTTATAAGAGGTAATCTCGCCGGTGACCGCATCCACGGTAATACTGAAGCCGTCCTCGGGATAAGGAACCTTATTCACCAGGCGGCGGTAGTAAAAAAGGTGATAGGCCGGGAGTTCTTCTTCCAGGGGACGGATGGGCCCCAGATACCGGTCTTCCACCGGTTCAACCTGGCGGAAGCGTTCGGGCTGGATCTTCTGGAGGAAGGCCTCGGCCTTGGCTTGGGCCTCCTTGCGGGTTAGCCTTGGCGCTTCTTTCCCGCTTTCACCGGGGAAGGGGCCTATGTGGAAGCTCAGCAGTTCTCCGGTGACGGCGTTAACCTGGGCGTGAACGTAGCGGCAGTTCTGGTCGGCTTGTTGGTTGCTCCAGGAGAAGTTCCAGGTGCGGAGAGGCGGGTCCGTCCAGGTGTCGGCCGTGAGGGCGGCACTGTTAAGTTTGCAATCCTGGGGAATGCGGACCCATTGGCGTACGACGGCTTCGGCCTCCTGCTGGGAAATGAGCCTGGTGGTTTCTTGGATCTCCCGGATTTCTTCCGGCGTAAGGGGAATAGACTGTTGTTCAGACGCCTGGGCGGCCCGTTCCCGATCATAGGCCCCCATGCCCCCGGGAAGCCCCATCCACCCGCCGTCCAGGTCAACGGGCTCCCCCGTCAAGGCGTCTATGGCGCCGCCGGAGGGGTGGTCCAGGCGGTAGACGAGCATTATCGGCATTTTCTGTCTGGGCTCGGAGGGATACGGGCGGAAGTACTGGAGCTTGAGCATTCCCGCCTGGTCAAAGGCCTGGCGGGCCCTTTCCAGGGAAATAGCTTTCGTAGCATCGGGAAACTCCGCCCGGGTCCACCGCAAATTGTAAGAGGTGACTTTGCCCGTTTGGGCGTCCACGGAGATGGAGACGCCGTCGGCAGGGAAAGGGATGCCGTTAACCAGGCGTTGCCAGCGGAAATTGTAGGCAGATTGTTGCCGGGCCCATAAGGGCAAAAGCTCTTCGCCACCGATCTGCAGGCTCAGTTCTCCCATCCGGGAGGGCTGCAGGCGGCGCAGCAGTTCCTCGGCTATCTTAAGGGCCTCCTCCCGGGAAAGGGCCGGAAGTTGGGCCCCGGTTTCCGGCCTGTGGCGCCACAGGTCCATACTAAAAATCTCACCCGTCTGGGCATCCACCGCAACATTCATGACCCCGCCGGGTTCTTTGGTCGTCTGCCAGGTCAGGTGCCAGCTTTGTCTTTCCTCATCCTGCTGATAGCCGGAGGAGAATTGGGTGAAGTCCGCCGGCACCTCGAAAACGCCTTTGACTTTCTCGATGGCCTGTTCCAGGGTCACCGTAGGTTGGGCTTCCGCCCGGCCGGCTCCCGGTAAAAGAGCCAGGCATGCCCAAAGGAAAGCGACTGTCAGCAAACCGCCCTTTATGAGACTTCGGTAGGGCGTACCCACTTCTTGCCGAACCTCCTTTAATTTTCATCGTTCTGTTCCAGGGGCACCCTCGGGATACTTCTTGGCCTCCTTTCCCGGGCCTATTTTCCCCTGACATCTAATGTAACGGTTCGGGCCGGGAAAAGGTTCCCTGGGTTGGTGGTCTTTTAGAGGGCCAGGGGGACTACCCCGAAAATACGCTTTAGCATTTTCATCCTTCTGTTGATGCCGCCGCTGGCGCCATGAACCTGAGTTATCCCCACTTTTTGCAGGCCAGGCCTGCTTGGGCTTGGAAGCGAGCGAGCAAGCTTTCGCGGCTAGCCAAACTTAAGCTTGGCGAAAGGCGAAGGCAGGCCCGAGGGCATGTATCCTTGCG
>DOLC01000087.1 GCA_003509545.1 Peptococcaceae bacterium | reverse complement strand
AGCAAAAGTCCTGCCCGCGAAGGAAACCATAAGCGAGCGAAAGCCAAGCAGGCCGGGATCAAAAGTGGGGATACGTCAGCAGTGCTAATTATTGACAAGGATATGTAAGTCAAGGTATAATGAAGGCAAATTGAGTCGGAAACCTCGTCACCGGCTGCTACGGCGACGAGGTTTAGTTTTGACGAGGAGTTGAGGCCTGTTTTGACCGGGAACGAGGTGCGGGAGAATTTCCTCAGGTTCTTCGCCTCCAAGGGCCATACCGTTGTTCCCAGTTCACCGCTGGTACCCCACAACGATCCGACTCTCCTTTTCACCAACGCCGGTATGGTTCAATTCAAAGATGTCTTTTTAGGCCTGGACCGTCGTCCCTATAAGCGAGCTACCACTGCCCAGAAGTGCGTGCGAGCGGGAGGAAAACATAACGACCTGGATACCGTTGGCCGCACGGCACGCCACCATACCTTTTTCGAGATGCTGGGCAATTTTTCCTTTGGGGATTACTTTAAGAAAGAAGCCATTGAGTTTGCCTGGGAATTCCTTACCCGGGTTCTGGAGCTTTCTCGAGAGCGCCTCTGGGCCACCGTCTATCACGAGGACGAGGAGGCCTTCAGGTTGTGGCAGGAGGTGGCCGGGCTCCCGCCCCAGCGCATCGTACGGATGGGGGAAAAGGACAATTTCTGGAGCATGGGAGATACCGGTCCATGCGGTCCCTGCAGTGAGATAATCTACGACCGAGGTCCGGAACACTCCTGCGGATCGGAGGGTTGTGCCCTAGGGGTTTGTGATTGCGACCGGTGGCTGGAAATCTGGAACCTTGTTTTTATGCAGTATAACCGGGACGTTGCGGGAAATCTCACCCCGCTGCCGCGGCCCAGTATCGATACCGGCATGGGCCTGGAGCGGATAGCCTCGGTCCTGCAGGGGGTGGAGAGCAATTTCGACACCGATCTGATACGCCCCCTGATCAGCGCGGTGGAAAAACTGAGCGGCCGCAGTTACAGCCGCGGAGAAGAGGGCTTCCCCTTCAGGGTGATTGCGGACCATGCGCGGTCCTGTACCTTTATCATCGCCGACGGCGTCCTGCCGGGGAACGAGGGCCGAAGCTACGTGTTGCGGCGGATCTTGCGCCGGGCTTCCCGGTTCGGCATGGCCCTCGGCTTGGAAGAGCCCTTCCTTTACCGGCTGGTTCCTGTAGTGGTAGACATCATGGGCGAGGCCTACCCGGAATTGGCGGCGCGGGAAGGGGATGTGACGGCCATAATCCGTCAGGAAGAGGAGCGCTTTCACGCTACCCTCCATGAGGGGCTCAGGGTTCTGGGAAGGATTTTGGCCGGCGCCGAGAAGGAGGGCCGCCGGGAGATCAGCGGTCAGGAAGCCTTTGTTCTTTATGATACCTACGGATTTCCCCTGGACCTTACGGAAGAGATAGCAGGAGAGAGGGGCTTCACCGTGGACCGCGAGGGTTTTGCCAAGGCCATGGAAGCCCAGAGGGAGCGGGCGCGGGCGGCCCGGGAAGAGGATAAGGGCTACGAGCTGGAAATAACCCTGGGCAGCAGGTTGGGGGATGTCCAGCCCACCCTTTTCACCGGTTATACCTCCCTGGAAGAGGAAGGGCTCGTCCTAGCCCTTCTGCGTGAAGGTGAGCGGGTCCAGGCCCTTCGGGTCGGGGAAAAGGGGTGGGCGGTTTTCGACCGCACCCCGTGCTACCCCGAAGGGGGCGGCCAGGTCAGCGACCGGGGCGAGGTGTCCTGGGGCGGTGGACACGCAACGATTTTCGATACTCGCCGCCTGCCGGCCGGAATAATTTTACATGAACTGGAGATTACCTCGGGCACCCTGCGGCCCGGAGCCCGGGTGCGCATAACAGTGGACGGGGAGAGAAGAAGGGCTACGGCCCGCAATCATACGGCCACCCACCTGTTGCATCGGGCCCTCAAGGAAGTTTTGGGCGAGCACGCCAATCAGGCCGGTTCCCTGGTGGCGCCCGACCGCCTGCGTTTCGATTTTACCCATTTTGCCCCCCTTTCGGAGGAAGAATTGAAGGCGGTGGAGGCCAGGGTCAACGAGAAAATCCTGGCCAACCTGGCGGTGGATACCCTGGAGACCTCCCTCCGGGAAGCCAGGGCCATGGGAGCCATCGCCCTGTTCGGTGAGAAGTACGGCGAACGGGTACGGGTAGTGAAGATCGGGGACTATAGCCTGGAGCTGTGCGGCGGTACCCACGTAGGCAACACGGCCGAGGTAGGTATTTTCCGCCTGACGGGAGAAAGCGGTATCGGGTCGGGCCTAAGGCGGGTGGAGGCGGTCACCGGTTCGGCTGCCTTGGATGTCCTGGCCGCCGAGCGGGCGGAGCTGGAGAGGGCGGCCGCCCTTTTGAAAGCTCCCGTGACTAACGTTTCCCGGCGGGTAGAGACTCTGCTATCCCAGGTAAAGGATCTGGAAAGGGAATTGGCGTCCATGCGCAGCCGTTTGGCCTCCTATGAGGCGGACAGGTTGCTGTCTGAGGTTAAAGAGGTAAACGGCGTACGCGTGTTACCCGCCCGGGTGCAGGTCGCGGACGCCGAAGCCTTAAGGGAAATGGCCGATCTTGTGCGGGCGAAGATGGGATCGGGGGTTGTAATCTTAGGCTCGGCTACCGACGGCCGGGTGAACTTCGTGGCCATGGCCAGCAAGGATGTGGTGGCCAGAGGCGTTCATGCCGGTAATTTGTTGAGGGAAGTGGCCCGGGTCGCGGCCGGCGGCGGAGGCGGCCGGCCCGATATGGCCCAGGCAGGAGGAAAGGATCCGAGCAAATTGGAAGAAGCCCTGGGTTACAGCCTGCGGGTTGTGGCCCGGCAAGTGGCCTCGGCCGGATCCGAAAGGAGCAAGTAACATGCAAGAAACCATGATGTTTAAAATGGAAAAAGAGGAAAAAATAAGAGTGAGGGATGTATTGAGGGAAGTAAAGGCGGCCCTTGAGGAAAGGGGATATAATCCCATTAATCAGCTGGTGGGCTATCTTTTGTCCGGCGACCCCGCCTACATCACCAGCCACAGGGGCGCGCGGAACTTGATCCGCCGGGTGGAGCGGGATGAAATTCTGGAGGAATTGCTCAACAATTATTTAAAGGAGGAATAGCCCCTTGGCTCTCTCCGACGTGGAGCTCACGGTGAATTTGTATGCGGAGGGGGAAAAGTTCTTCGACCTCCTCAAAGCGGCCATCCGCGATTGGCAAAGCTCCCCATGGGGGCATGAACGGGAACGGGCCGGTTATGCCCTGGAGCTGTACCGGCGGGGATTGGACGCCCTACGGGCCCATTTAGAGGAGGCCCGCACCAGGGCGGAAGTTGGTTATTTCACCGCGGAGGACGAAAGGCTGCTCTCCCGGGCAGAAGAGCGCTTACTCTACTGGGAGAAGAAATTGGCCGAGTTGACGGAGGGAGCCGTGGGCAAGTAGGGGAAATGCGCTTTGCGCTATGTCGAGCTGGGAAGGACGGGCCTGGAGGTCTCGCGCCTGTGCTTGGGAACCCTGCCCTTGGGCCCCCTCCAGGCGGGGTTGGATGTGGCCTCGGGGGCGGCGGTAATCAAAACGGCCCTGGAGCAGGGGATCAACTTTATAGACACGGCCGAGAGTTACGGTACTTATTCCTATATTAAGGCCGCCCTGCGCGGTTGGACGGGGCCGGTGGTAATAGCCAGCAAATCCTATGCTTACACCCGGGAGGGAATGGCGGCGAGCCTGGAACGGGCCCGCCGGGAATTGGACCGCGAGGTCATCGAGGTCTTCCTCTTACACGAACAGGAGTCAGCCCTTACCCTTGCCGGGCACCGGGAGGCCCTCGAGTACCTATTAGAGGCCAAGGCCCGGGGATGGGTCCGGGCGGTAGGCCTTTCCACCCATGCCGTCACAGCGGTCAGGGCGGCGGCCGGACTGCGTGAAATCGATGTAATCCACCCCCTCCTCAACGTCGAAGGTATCGGAATTCTGGACGGTTCCCTTCAGGATATGCTGGAGGCGGTGGAAGGGGCGGCCCGGGCGGGCAAGGGCATCTATGCCATGAAGGCCCTGGGGGGCGGGCACCTGATTAAAAAGGCCCGGGAGGCCCTGGACTTTGTTTATCAGCTCCCCTTCATACATTCGGTGGCCGTGGGCGTGCAGTCGGAGGCCGAGGTACTGGTGAATGCGGCCTGGTGCCGGGGGGAAGAGCCGCCGGATGATGTATTACAGGCGACACGCCGCAAGGAGCGTCGGCTCCACATTGAAGGGTGGTGTACCGGCTGCGGCCGCTGTACCGGCTACTGCCCACAAGGCGCCCTGCGGGTGGACGGGGGGCGGGTGGCGGTAGACCGGAATAAGTGCCTGTTGTGCGGCTACTGCGCACCGGCGTGCCGTGATTTTTGCCTGAAGGTGATCTGACCTTTGCGAGTAATGGGACTGGACGTAGGAGAGAAAACCATCGGGGTGGCCGTGAGCGATCCCCTGGGGTGGACGGCCCAGGGCGTGACCACCCTGAAACGGGGCGAGAGCCTGGAAGACGATCTCAAGGCCTTGGAGGGCCTGGTTAAGGAGTACGGGGTAGATAAATTGGTGGTCGGTTTGCCCCGCAACATGAACGGCAGCCTGGGAGCCCAGGCGGAGAAGATCCAGGCCTTTAGCCGGGCGGCAGAGGAGTTCTTGGGGCTGACGGTAGTGCTTTGGGACGAGAGGCTGACCACCGTAGAGGCCGAAAGGCTTCTGGTGCGGGCGGATCTGTCCCGCTGCCGGCGGAAGAGAATAGTGGACCGCCTGGCAGCCGTACTCATCCTTCAAAGTTATCTTGACGGCCACCGCTCCGATAAGGTATGATGGGTCCAACCCTAATATAAATTGAGGTGAGGAAATGGCCTGCCAGGAAAACACTATTGTTTTGCGGGACGAAGAAGGGCAGGAGCACGAATTTTTGGTGGTGGACATTTTGGAGGTCGACGATGAAGAATACGCCGTCCTCTTACCCGTGCTCGACGGCGCCGACGAAGCCCTCGTCCTAAAGATCGGTACGGACGAAGAAGGTCGGGAGGTCCTCTATGCCATCGAGGATGAAGAGGAGTGGAAACGGGTAGCACAAGCCTGGGACGAGCTGGTGGACGAAGAGGACTACGAAGAGGAAAACTAACGGAGAACCCGCTGTTTGCGGGTTCCTTTTTATTTAACGGGGCGGCCGGCGGGGCATATTATGTATTAGATAACCCGCCGGGGGAAGGGATGGGCTTGAGAAAGTATGTTTGGGTCCTTCTGTTGCTGGGGATCCTGCCGGCCCTCCTGGGAGGGACCTTCCTCTTAGGTCAACGTATCTGCCCCGCCGTATACGTGGGCGACGTCTATCTGGGAGGCATGGAGGCCGGGGAAGGGCGCCGGGTATTAACGGATTGGGCCCTGCGGGAAGCGGCCAGGCCGGTGCGGCTATGCTGGCAAGACCGACTCCTGACCACCACCCTGGGGGCTCTGGGACTAACCGTGGACGTGGAGGCCACTTGGGCCCGGGTCTTGGCCGTAGGACGCACCGGACCCTGGTGGGAGAGGTTCGCCTGCCTGTGGCCCGGCCGTAAGCACTGCGTGAATCCCGTCTACCGTTATGAAGAGGATAAAGCCCGTTCCGAACTCGAGGGCTTGATAGGCCCCCTGCGCGTCGAACCCCGGGATGCCCGCCTGGAACTGGACGCCGATGGCCGGCCCCGGCTGATTCCCGCCCGGGAAGGCAGAGAAGTGGTGCTCGACGACCTATGGGCGGCCCTTCGGGCTAGCTTCGCTCAAGGTTCCGGGGAACCGGTGGAGATACCGACCCGGAGGCTGGCCCCCAAGGTGTCAACAGAAGAGATAGCCGGGCGCCGCATTAACAAAGCTGTAAGCCAGTGTACCACTTCTTTTAACCCGGCCGATGAAAACCGCACTCATAACATCCTTCAGGCCGCCCGGGCCCTGGACGGTAAATGGCTTAAACCGGGGGAAGAAATTTCCTTTAACGAATTGGTGGGACCCAGGACGTTAGAGCGGGGATACCGGGAGGCCCTGGTCATCGAAGCTGCAGAATTTATTCCGGGCGTAGGGGGAGGCGTCTGCCAGGTTTCCAGTACCCTCTACAATGCGGCCCTGCAGGCGGGAATGACGGTAGTGGAAAGGCAGCCCCACGCCCTGAAGGTGGATTACGTCCCCCCGGGCCTCGACGCCACCGTGGCCTACGGCCTTATCGACCTCCGGTTACGGAACGACACCCCTTACTGGTACTGGCTCAAGGCCCGGGTGAATCACAACACCTTAACTTTCACCTTTTACGGTCCCCCCGAAGCGCCCTGCATGGAAGTAGTTTCCGAAATTGTCGAGCAAATCCCGCCCCCACTGCGGGTCGAAGAAGATATGTCGCTGCCTGCCGGCAAGACAGTGGTAGAAAGGGAAGGTAAATGGGGATACCGGGTCCGCGTCACCCGCCGGGGATACATTAACGGAAGCTGGACGGAGGAAAGGGTTTCCCTGGACTATTATTTCCCCCTTCCCCGGGTGGTCGTCCGGGGGCCGTGATTCCCTGCAGCCTGGTCCTCCTTTCGGTGTGCCCGGTCGCCATCCCTCGTGGGAGAACTCTAGCCCCGGGCGCTCTTGTCTTCGGGTGACCCGGTGCTGAAGGTCCTCTTTTCTAGCCGCGGATGCTTCCCAAATCGACCGGCCGAATTGAGCAGGCGAGGTTGTTGTTGGGAGGGAAGCTAACTGAGTTGTCCCCACTTCTTGATGGGCAGGCCTGCTTGGGCTTGGAAGCGAGCGAACAAGCCTTCGCGGCCAGCCAAACTAAAGCTTGGCGAAAGGCGGAGGCAGGCCCGAGGCTTTTGAGAGGCCAGAGGCCGGCAACTGAGGCGGGATGCTTAAATTCTGCCGGGAAGCCTGCCTTAAGCCTTTAAGCCAAGCAAAAGTCCTGCCCGCGAGGATTTCTGGAGCGAGCGGAAGCCAAGCAGGCCGGGATCAAAACTGGGGATGCGCCTGGGAAGCTAAACCTTATGGCCAAGGGATGGAAGCGGCTTAAGGGGCGAGGTGACAAGCCGGTTTCCCTCCTGCTATAATGAAAATAAAAAGCTGGAGGGAGAGATTGGTGGGACAGCCCCCGGGGTTGCTAGGTAAAATGGAAAGGTGGAGAGGGCGTCGCCTAGGGATAGGCGCCTCCCTTCTGGCTGCGGCTTTAATCCTCGCCTTAATGGGAAGCTGGGCCTGGTGGCAAAGCCTTATGGCCCCGGCGGGGGAAGAAGGTGCGCCGCCGGTTAAGGTGACTATTCCCCCCGGCGCCACGGCCGCGGAGATAGGCCGCCTGCTGGAGGATCGCGGGATAATACGCAGCGCCTCGGCCTTCCGCTTCTACGCAGCCCGGCAAAAGGCGGACCAGCATCTGAAGCCCGGGGTTTACCTATTGAGTCCCGGCGAACCCCTATTCCGGATCCTGGAGCAGCTCGTGGCAGGCCGCGTAATGGAAGAAAAATTCACCATCCCCGAGGGTTTCACCCTCAAGCAAATCGCCCGCCTTTTGGCCGACAAGGGGTTGGTGACGGAAGACGAATTCTGGCAGGCGGCGGCCAGGCCCTACGACTACCCGTTCCTGGAAGGCCTATCTCCGGCTTCCAATTACCTGGAAGGTTTTCTCTTCCCGGATACATATCGGGTACCGGCAGGGGCTTCGGCAGAAACCATCATCCGGCTGATGCTGGACCGCTTCCAGCAAGTTTATAGCGAGATTGAGAAGGAACGCGCTCCGGGGCTGGAACTCAATACCCTCGAAATCGTTACCCTGGCCTCCATAGTAGAGAAGGAAGCCAAACTAGATAGGGAGCGCCCCCTTATAGCCGGAGTGTTCTTGAACCGGCTGCGACGGGGGATGAAGCTGGAATCCTGCGCCACGGTGGAGTATTTGCTGGAAGAGCCTAAGCCGGTTCTGACCTATGAGGATTTGCAGATCGACTCTCCTTACAACACCTACCAAGTGATGGGCCTACCCCCAGGGCCTATTGCCTCTCCAGGCCGAGCTTCCCTTCTGGCCGCCCTTAATCCCGCCCGTACCGATTACCTCTATTTTGCGGCCCGGCCCGACGGTTCCCACGAGTTCAGCCGGAGCTGGCGGGAGCACTTGGCAGCCGTTAGCCGTTATCAAATTAGACCGTCGCGCTAGCATATAATATTTTAGGATTGGTCTACTTGTCAGGCGTCGTCAGGTATTTCTAATGGCGACAAAATTTTTGCCCATGGGTTTTATTTATAGCAGGAATCTGGTTATATATAGCGAAATATAATATTGCAAGGATGGAGGCCCGATGGTTGTGCTTGTAACCACAAAAGAAATAGGGGCTCTCCAGTTTATGAGAGGGATATTTCCTTCTCTTGCCCGATGTTAAAATTGAAGAGATAAAGATAGATTTAACAGCACGTCCGGCAGCGGTACCACACTGGCCTTAGAGTCCCACGCTTAGTTGGAGGTAACGCTGGACGGACGTTTAAAGGGGGGTGATAGGAGAAAAAGAGCGCAAGCACAAAGCAATGCCGGGAGGTGGTGCGGGCAGGGTAACATGGAGGAGGTGGCTATAGGACACGGGATTGTCGTCGAGGGGAGAAGCAAGAAGGGTATGGCACTCCTAGAATAAAGTGGAGGTGAAATAATGTCCTATCAGCCTCAACCCCAGGTCAAGAGGGGGATAGATTGGTCTCCCCTATGGAAACTGGAGGACTGGTGGGCGGTATGGTTTGGGTTTATTCTTATCATTCTTGCTATTGCCGGAGTTATTACTAAGCTACCTAAGTTCGGCAAGTGGACCAGTTTGGGGCAGGCCGTTCCCCCCGAGTCGTGGCTGTTGTTGTTGGTATTGTTGATTGGGTTGGGAATCTTGAATGCCATCGGAGTTGCGGCCATGGGGCAGAGTGCCGCGAGATTTTTGGTCGCTTTTCCGATAGTATTTATTTTGGCCATCATTGCGCAGATTCTGGGAAATCATAGCCTAGCCAAGGCCTACAACCTGGAAGTTCCCCTATGGGCCCTGGTGGTCGGATTACTTATAAGCAACACGGTAAGGACGCCCGAATGGCTTAAACCCGCCGTCAGGACGGAGATGTACATCAAGACGGGCCTGGTCTTGTTAGGCTGTGAGATCCTCTTCGGTCGGATTGTGGCCCTCGGTATCCCGGGGTTAATGGTGGCGTGGATCGTGACTCCCATAGTCATACTCTTCATGTACTGGTTCGGTACTAGGGTCCTCAAAATGGAGCCTGAATTCGCCCACACCTTGGGTACGGCGACTTCGGTGTGCGGCGTGTCGGCGGCCATAGCCACCGGTGCCGCCTGCGGTGCCAAAAAAGAAGAGGTCAGTGTGGCCATTACCATATCCCTCCTCTTCACGGTAATAATGTTGGTAGTCATGCCGGCCTTTGTGGTGGCCGTCGGAATGGATACGGACGTAGGTGCGGCATGGATCGGCGGTACCATCGACAGCACAGGGGCCGTGGTGGCGGCCGGCGCCCTCCTGGGACAGAGGGGCATGGAAATAGCCTCGGTGGTGAAGATGATCCAGAACGTCCTCATCGGCGTCGTGGCCTTCCTGACGGCCGTCGTCTGGGTATACCGCAAGGGAAAGACCGAAAGCGCCGAGGCGGCCAGGGCCAAGGAGATCTGGGTGCGCTTCCCCAAATTCGTCCTGGGCTTTGTGGCGGCGTCCCTCTTGTTCTCCTTTATCCTGATACCCGACATGGGAGAAGAGGCTGTTAACGGCATCACCAAGATTACTTCCGGCCTGCGCGGCTGGTTCTTCGCCCTGGCCTTCATAAGCATCGGCCTGGATTCCAACCTCCGGGATTTGGCCCGCCAGATCAGCGGCGGCAAGCCCCTGGTGCAGTATGTGGTGGGCCAGAGCTTGAACCTCGTCCTCACCCTGCTGGTGGCCTGGCTGGCCTTCGGCGGCATATTGTTCCCCAAGACCTTCTAAACAAGAGGACTACCTTGGCGCAACCCTGGCCGCAGGGCAGTCCGGTCGGGGTTGCCCTTTTTCTATCCCACGGCTTATGGGTGGATGTAAGTGCATGGGAGAAAAGGGCAGGAACAAGAGAATATGGCTGGTGGCCGCAGTGCTGGCACTAGTCCTGGTAGGGGATATGGCGGTTTTCCTGTGGGCAACTGACAGGCCCCTGGGCCTGCAACCGGCCGAGTTTACCGACGGCCCTAAACTGGCCATCGGCGGCCAGGCACGCCCGGCCGCCGGTAACCCAAGTCCGGGTATGAATAGCGGGGAAATAGTGCCGGCGTTAACCTGGGAAGTCGTAGTCTCCGAGGGTTCGCCCAAGTACGACGTCCTGGCCTTTGGCCGCCGCAAGGGAGCGTTATACCTCAAGGTACGCCTGTACGAGAGCATGGATTTCAGCCAGCGGAAGGGATGGGGTCGCATGTTTGCCCTGCTGGACGACCGGGGCGTTGAATACCTTTTCAGTTCCCGGCGGCTTCCTAATGCGGTAAACGTTTACGACATGCTGCTTACGGAGCTCCCGGATGATCTTTACTGCCGGCAGACGGTGCTGGAGGGCGGACACCGCGACCTGTACTTGGTATTCCCCCAATTTCCGGTCTCCCGCCTACCTTTCCGGCTTTCGGTGATAGAAGAGTTCGAGGGCGGCAGCCCGGTGAATCCCGGTATCGTCTTTGAAGAAGAGAGGATCACGGCCACTGGCGAGAGATGGCCCGGAGAAGCCATTCTGGCCATGGGTCCGGGGGAGTGGATTAGGGAGGGCCGGGCCGTGGAGGTGCCCGGTCTTTCAGGAACCTCTGTACGTGTTGTCAAAGTGGCGGTAGACCTTTCGCATTTAGTGCATATATCTTTAGAAGTATGTGCCGGGGAAAGCGTGGAGCTTAAGGTTTTGGATGCCGTGCTGGTGGGGCCTGACGGACATAATTACAACCGGTTGGAGCTGGAACGGGAACCGGTGGTAAGGGTTACGGCCGACGACCCTTCGGAGCTGGTCCTGGTATTCGAGAAACTGCCCGCCGGCCTGGAACTTCCCGCCTGCAGCCTGTGGCTCCGGTTGGCCGCGGAGGACGGCACTCCGCTGGCCGTCACCTTAGGCCTGTAGAACGGAGGGTTCTCTTCGAGAGTCTCGGTCCGGCTTTCGATACTTTAAATTATACCGTAATTTATTTTACTCATAGCAGGATTCTCCGGCCGGAGTGTCGAATATGTTATAGCGAGTGAAGGCGGTGCTCGGTAATCGGGGTAAATGTACTTGCTATAACAAAAACATAAAAACAAGAAGCGAAAGGGGTGGCAGGAGAATGTATATTGTCTCGGTAGATCCCGATAAGTGCAGCGGCTGCGGAGAATGTGCGGCAGCCTGTCCTGCCCAGATCCTATCCATGGAGGGGGATAAAGCAGAGGTAACAGGGGATGCCTCGGAGTGCTTGGGGTGCGAAAGCTGTACCACCGTTTGCCCCACAGGAGCGGTTACCGTACAAGAATATTAAATCTAGCTTGAGAAATATGGAAGGGGAAAGGAGGTGCCTGCCCCCAGGTCAGAACTAAAATGGTGCCAGGTATAACAAATTCTTTAAGTTAAAGTGGAGGTGAAGCACCTTGGCCGAATCGCGAACCCCCCGGGTGGACGAGCTGGAAAAGGGTCCGTGGCCCAGTTTCGTGAAAGAAATGAAGAGGGCCGCGGAGAAAAAGCCGGCGGCGGGGGATTTACTGCGGCAGCTGGATCTCTCCTATGAGGAAAAAGTCGGTCACTGGAAACACGGCGGTATTGTAGGAGTCAGGGGTTACGGCGGAGGCGTAATAGGGCGCTACTCCAACAAACCCGAGGAGTTTCCCGAGATCAGGGAATTCCACACCATAAGGGTAAACCAGCCCAGCGGTTGGTTTTACACCACTAAGGCCTTAAGGTCCCTATGTGATATCTGGGACAAATACGGTAGCGGGCTGACCAATTTCCACGGGTCTACGGGGGATATCATCCTCCTGGGTACCACCACGGAAAACCTCCAGCCCTGCTTTGACGAGCTAAGCGATGCCGGTTTCGATTTAGGCGGCTCGGGCGGCGGTCTCCGCACCCCCAGCGCCTGTGTGGGTCCGGCGCGGTGTGAGTATTCGTGTATCGATACCCTGGATGTTTGCCACAGCCTCACCCTGGAGTTTCAAGATTTCCTCCACCGGCCCCAGTGGCCCTACAAGTTCAAGATCAAAGTTTCGGGCTGCGGCAACGACTGTGTAGCGGCCATCGCCAGGGCCGACCTGGCCATCATAGGTACCTGGAAGGGCCCCCTACAGATAAACCAGGCGGCGGTGGCCGAATACGTCAAGAACGGCCTGGACATTGAGGAAGAAGTTATAGAAAGGTGCCCTACAAGGGCTTTAGCCTGGGACGCCGCCAACGGGGAACTGAAGCTTTCTGCCGAGGATTGCGTCCGCTGCATGCACTGCATTAACCGCATGCCCAAGGCCTTAAAGCCGGGTACGGAAAGGGGCGCTACCCTTTTGGTGGGAGGTAAGGCCACCATCCTGAAATCGGCCTTCCTCGGGTGGGTTATAGTACCCTTTATGAGCCTGACACCTCCCTATACGGAGCTCAAGGACCTCATGGGCAGGATCTTCGACTGGTGGGACGAGAACGCCAAGAACAGGGAACGCATAGGTGAACTTATATACCGGCTCGGCATGCGTACCTTCCTCAAGGAAGTAGGTCTGCCGCCGGTACCCCAAATGGTATTCCGGCCCCGGGCCAATCCCTACGTGTTCTGGTGGCCGGAGGAGGTGAAACGCAATGCCTAGGACCGATTTCGGGCCTCCTCATTACGGGGAAATGCTTCCGCCCGTCATCAAGAGGAATTACGGGAAATGGGCCTATCATGAAATCTTGAAGCCTGGTGTCCTGAAGCATGTGGCCGAAAGCGGTGAGGAGGTCTACACCGTACGGGTGGGCTCGGCGCGGCTGCTGAGCACCGATACCATCCGGGAGATCTGCGAGCTGGCCGACAAGTATTGTGACGGTTATGTGCGCTTTACCAGCCGGCATAATATCGAGTTCCTGCTGTCTAACAAGGAGAATATCGAGCCTTTGATTGCCGAAGTTAAGGCCAAGGGGTGGCCGGTGGGCGGTACGGGCACGTGCCTGAGCAATATGGTCCACACCCAGGGGTGGATCCACTGCCACACCCCGGCGACCGATGCCTCAGGCATCGTCAAGGCTGTGATGGATGAGCTGTACAGCTACTTCGAAGAAGCTAAACTCCCGGCCAAGTTGCGCATCGCCCTGGCCTGCTGTTTGAACATGTGCGGGGCCGTCCACTGTTCGGACATCGCCATCCTGGGTATTCACCGGACGCCGCCGCGGGTGAACCACGAAATGCTGGCCAAGGTGAGCGAGATTCCCACGGTAGTGGCCAGCTGCCCCACAGGTGCCATACGGCCCAACCCGAAGCTCAAGAGCGTTGACGTAATCGAGGAAAGGTGCATGTACTGCGGCAACTGCTACACCATGTCGCCGGCCATGGAGATTATGGACCCCGAAAACGACGGCATCTCCATATGGGTGGGCGGCAAGGTGTCCAACGCTCGGTCGGCTCCCATGTTTTCACGGCTGGCCATCCCTTATTTGCCCAATAATCCTCCTCGCTGGCCGGAAGTGGTCGAGGCGGTGAAACACCTGGTGGAGGTGTGGGCCACCCATGCCCGCAAAGGCGAGAGGATGGGCGAATGGATTGAGCGGATAGGTTGGGAAAGTTTCTTTAAACTTACGGGCATCCCCTTTACCGACAAACATATCGACGATTTCATCTTCAGCGTCCCTACCTTCCGGACCACAGTCCAATTCCGCTGGTAGGTGCAGGGCCCGTCCTGGAGACAGGACGGGCTCATGAAATAAGAAGGGGGGGCGGAACATGGGTTGGCTGGCGTACCTGGTGGGGATAGTTCTGCCGTACGTGGCGTTGGCCCTTTTTGTAGTAGGGTTTATCTATAAGATTATATGCTGGAGCAGGGCGCCCCGGCACCTGCCGTGGGAGCTATTCCCCTACCCCCACACAGCAGGGGAACGGCTGGGGGAAATGGTTATAGAGGTCGCCTCCCTGCGGAGCCTAAAGTTGCACAACAGGAATATATGGCTGCCGTCCCTTTTGATGCATTTCGGGATTTACGCGGTGGTCGCGTGGCTGTTCCTCGTCCTCCTGGGGCTTCCGGTGGCCCTCCTGGGATACCTGGGCGGGGTTGCGGCGGCTGCGGGCTCCCTGTGGATGTTTACCAAGCGGCTGGGTCGGGACTTGAGAATATTAACCACCCCGGTGGAATACCTCAACCTGCTGCTGGTGTTTCTAATTTCCGCGGGAGGGATAATTACCGGCTTTTTCGGCGAGGGGTTGGCGGTCCGGGAGTACATGCTGGGGATATTGAGCCTTTCCCCGCGCTTGCCTGCGCGGCCGTCCCTTCTGTGGGAGATCTTCTTCCTCGAGGTATTCCTGGTTTACCTGCCCTTCGGCCGTATGATCCATTTTGCGGCCAAGTATTTCACCTACCACCGGGTAAAATGGGGTGAAAGCCATTGAGAAGAGTGCTGGATGAATACCGCGCCATTTCAGATGAGGTGCTTAAGCCCCATGAAAAACGCGTTCCCCGATTCCTGGAGGCTATGAAAAAGTCCCTGGACAGCCGGGCCAACTGGACCTTTTGGCTTCCCTATGTTCTTTCCCTGGACACCTGTATGAAATGCGGCACCTGCGCCGAGGTATGTCCCGTATATCTGTCGAGCGGACGGCGGGAGATATATCATCCTGCCGTGCGGGCCGACGCCCTCCGCAAGATCTACCGCCGGTATTTCACCTTGGCAGGCCGCCTGTTTCCGTGGCTGGTAGGGGGAGAGGAGTTAACGGAAGAGAAACTGGATGCCTTGGTCGAGGGCTCGTACCGCTGTACGGTCTGCCGGCGATGCGCCTATGTCTGCCCCGTGGCCATCGACAACGGCCTGTTAATCAGGGAGGCCAGGAAAATCCTTGATGCCATAGATATCGCCCCGGATGAGCTGAGGGAGAAGGGAACCCGGAAGCAATTGGAGATGGGCAACGCCACCGGAACGCCTACGCCTGCTTTCATGGATATAGTGGAATTCCTTGCGGAGGAGATCCAAGATACCAGGGGCTACAAAATAGAGATTCCGGTGGACAAGAGGGGTGCTGAGTACCTGGTAATGCATAATGCCGGGGACTACCTGGCCTTTGCGGAAACGGTTATGGGGGCGGCCGAGATTTTTCATGCAGCCGGGGTGGATTGGACTCTGAACTCTCCTGCCACGGGCATCAATGATGTCGTGAATTACGGGGTATTTTTCAGTGACGTAGAGTTCGAAAAGGTGTTGCGGGCGCAGGTTAAAACCTGTATTGACTTAAAGATAAGAACCCTGGTGGTGGGAGAGTGCGGTCACGCCTTTGAGGCCTTCAAATACCTTATGATGCGGCTGATACCGGAGGAAGAAAGGCCCTTTGAGGTGAAGAGTATCCTGGAACTGATAGACCAGTGGATCCGGGAGGGACGCATAAAGGTAGACCCGCGGAAAAACCCGGAACCGGTGACTTATCATGATGCCTGCAAGCTGGGGCGCCTGGGGGGTCTTTACGAAGAGCCTCGCCGGATTCTGAAGGCGTGTTGTATGGATTTCCGGGAAATGCAGCCCAACCGCGAAATGAGCTACTGTTGCGGCGGCGGGAGCGGCTTCGCTATAATGACCAAGGGGGACTTTTTGAAGTTCAGGATGGAGACCTACGGTAAGATTAAGGCCCGCCAGGTAGAGGAGACAGGGGCCGGTATTGTGGCCCTGGCGTGCTCTAACTGTAAAGGCCAGTTCCGGGAAATCATAAATTACTATAAGCTCCCGGTGCGCTTTGCCGGTATCAGCGAGCTAGTGGCCAATGCCCTGGTGCTGTGAAGTTCCGGCATCCGGGGCTGTGAAGGAGGAAACTCAAAAATTCTAACGGAGGAGGTATGAGTTATGCCTAAAATGGTGCTGGCGGGTATCGAAATCGAAGTGGACGAGGACGGGTTCATTCAGGATCCCGACAAATGGAACGAGGCCGTGGCCAAAGCCCTGGCCGAGACGGAGGGAGTTACCGAGCTGACGGAGGATCATTGGAAGGTGATTAACTACCTCAGGGAATATTACCTCAAGTTCGGTATTGCTCCCATGATACGCAAGCTGTGTAAAGACACGGGCTTTACCCTGAAGCAGATTTATGATCTCTTTCCCAGCGGGCCCGCCAAGGGCGCCTGCAAGATTGCCGGGCTGCCCAAGCCTACGGGGTGTGTATAAGGGCGGGCCAGGACCAATACCATCTAGGCAGTGGGGCCGGCCGAAAATCGGGCGGCCCCTCTTTCTGTTTTTTGTGTTAGAATCTATTCAGGAGGGATGGAGATGAGCTTTTCTAATGCTCAAAGGGAGGTAATTGCGGCCAAGGCATTAGAACGGGGAATCCATCTCACCGACGAACACTGGCGGCTCTTGGAACTGAGCTATAATTACTATAGGCAGCACGAAACCCTGTGTACCTTGCGTACTTTGATTAAACTCAGCGGTTTGGAAAAAAAGAAGATCTACAAGCTTTTTCCTGGTAATCCCATCGGAGAAATAAGCAAGATAACCGGGTTACCTATGCCTAAGGAGTGTTAATATGGCCCGGGATGGCGACGGAACACCCCTTTGTCGGCGGCTGCTGAAGGGAAGGTACCCCAGCCATGTTAGAGAGCTGGCCGCCACCGGCTATCCTTTAGAGCTATACGAAGCCGGGCTTAGAGACGGCCAACCGGCTTTCGAAGGCGGCGGTTATATTTCCGTTCCCGAAATACCGGCCGGTGCCTCGACCCGCGCCACCCGCTACCCCCATTTGGTGGAGGAATCGCCCTTTCTCCGGATACTCTGTCCCGCCGGAGGTTGGATGGGCGCCGCCACCTTGGAGGCCCTGGCCGATTTAGCCGAGGGTTACGGCCTGGGCCTGGTGCACTTCACCACAGGCGGCACCTTGGAGGTCTACACTTCCCGGGAAAACATGGTTCCCCTGGTCCGTGAGCTCAACAAGCTAGGTCTAGACGTGGGGTCTTCGGGGGATGACCTGCGCTGCGTTATAGCGTGCTGCGGTCCTGCGCGGTGTGACGCAGCCTTAATCGACGCCCCGGCCCTGGCCACTTATTTAGGGGAACGCTTTATGGAAGATCAGCAGTACCCGGGCTTTCCCCATAAATGCAAGAGCGGGGTGGCCGGGTGCCCTAACGATTGTATCCGGGCTATGATGCAGCGGGACAATTCCTTTGTGGGCGTCTACCGGGACCTCCCTTTGGTGAACCAACAGAGGTTCGGCGAGTGGGTGGAGGGGGGCGGCGCCTGGCGGGAGCTGGTGGAGGCCTGCCCGGGGAGAGCCTTAAGAGTTGCACGGGGTTCCGGCGGCGTGAGTGCGGAGATAGACGGTGAGAGGTGCCTGCGCTGTATGATGTGCATCAACCTGTGTCCGGCGATAGAGCCGGGCCGGGACCGGGGAGTGGCCTGGGTGGTCGGCGGCAAATACGGCCGGCGGGGAGGGCAGGGCCCTATGGTGGGATATGTCCTGGTGCCCTTTATACCGCTGAGGGGTCCGGAGGATTACCCCCTCCTCGGGGACCTCTTCGCCGCCCTTCTGGAGCTGTGGACCGAACACGGCAAAACTAAGGAGCGCATGGGTGATTTCGTGAGCCGGTGGGGTCCCGGACGTATTCGCAAGGAGCTGGGTCTTGAGGAGTAGACGTTCATGCCGCCGAGCGGCACCAGCAGAAGAAGGAAAAAAGCGGGCCGGCGTTTGTTTTGAGCGAGCGGTTTGGTCCGAGCGGGTAAGCAGCCTTGGCGAAGCCGAGGAGGGAG